>JAEZDV010000281.1 GCA_023417985.1 Actinomycetes bacterium
GGCCGACACTCGATCCGCTGCCCACTACCCAACTTCATGGGAGGAGGCGAGAGTCCGTGCGAGCCACGCGGTGCGTACTCGTCGCGCGGCAGTGGACAGACGCGCGCGGGGGAACAGGGCATCGAAACCGTGGAATCCGCCGGCCCAGACGTGCAGTTCGGCGTGGCCGCCGGCTGCCCAGATCCCGGCGGCGTAATCGACGACCTCGTCGCGGAAGACTTCGGCGGAACCGACGTCGATGTAGGCGGGAGGGAGGCCGGCAAGTTCGCGAGCTCGACTGGGCGAGATGTAGGCGGGGATCTCCTCATCGGAAAGGTCGGCCACGAGCGCGTTCCAGGCGAACTCGTTGGTCTCACGAGTCCAGACCCCGGGTCGGCCCGAGTACTGTCGGCTGGAAGTTGTGGTGTTGCGGTGGTCCAACATCGGGCAACTCAGGACTTGCGCGGCGATCGCGGGCCCACCCAGGTCACGGGCCATCAAGGCGAGACCGGCGGCAAGGCCTCCTCCTGCACTCGTACCCGCGACCACGATGCGATCGGGATCGACGCCGAGATCGTCGGCGTGCTCGGCAATCCATTTCAGCCCTCTGTAGCAGTCCTGAACAGGGGTGAGACCTCCGTACTCGGGTGCGAGCCGATAGTCGACGGTGACCACAACAGCACCCACGGTATCGAGCCATTCCAACGGAATATCCAACTGGGAGAATCGGTCTCCCATGATCATGCCACCGCCGTGCATCCAATAGAGGCAGGGCGCCGCAGGTGCACGGTCTACAGGTATCAGGACGGTCATCGGGATCTCGCTGCCATTATCAGCAGGCACAGTGACCTCACGTCTCTCTACCTCACGGCCCACGAGCACGGCCTCGAGCGGCGGAGTCGGCATCGCGCGGAGTTGGACCAGGATTTCGGGCGTGATCCGTGGGAGGAGTGGAAACTCGAGGAAGTAGCGCATCGAGTTCGGGATCGAGCGCCGGGTAGGTCACAGGTGACATGGTCGTTCCTCTGCTGGGTGTGTGACGGGATGGGTCGATCACAAGTCGGCCTTTCCGCCTATCGGTGTGTAGTCGGTGCAGGGGTTTTCACCGGTGACGAGGTCTTGGATCCTGGCGACGATTGCCTGCGCCGCCTCGTCCGCGAACAGACGGTGATGATCTGCCTCACTGGTCCAGCCTTCTGTGACATGGATGAGATCGGGGCGAGATGCGGAGCGACACACCAGATAAACCAGGCAGTGCTCGCTGGAAGCGGGGTTGCCGTCGTCCATACCCGTCAGCAGGACATCGACCAACCGATCCGCCATCCCTGGTTTCGCAGTCAAAAGGGCATTGAATCCGTATCCGACGGTCATGTCTTCTCCTCGGTTTCGAGTGCGATACTCCCGATCGGCTCCGGGTCGGTGCTCGGTCAGTCTCGGGCGATGCCTCTATTTGACTCGGTGAAGTGCAAGAACGGTAGACAGATACTCCCGCTTGCTTGCCTGATCCTCCACGGGTAGGGACTATCGATTCGGAGCCGTGGTGGAATCGTGCATGTGAGTTTCGACGAATTCCGCGCCCTGCTGGACAGGCATGCGCAACCAACCGGAACGACCGCAATCGACGGCCTGCACATCGCGAAGGTCGAACAATCCGGGCCGCCTTCGGTCGAGATGTCAGGCACCGTCCTCGCGGTTCTGGCACAGGGAGCCAAGCGCCTTGCAAGTGGCGATCAGGTGCACGAGTACCAGCCGGGTGACTACCTCGTCACTTCCATCGACCTGCCGGTCACCGGCACATTTTTCGGTGCAACTCCTGAAACGCCCGCGCTCGGTTTTGCGCTCGTTCTGGATCCCTCGGCCATTGCCGATCTACTGCTGAATGTTCGGCCCGGCGATTTATCCCGCGTGCACCACAAGGTGACTCCCGCCGTCGCGGTGGGAACTCTGACAAACGAACTACTCGACGCCGCAGTCCGTTTGATCCGATTGCTCGACCACCCTGGTGACCGGGCGGCGCTGGCGCCGCTGATCAAGCGCGAAATCCTATGGCGCCTTGTCACCGGGCAACACGGCACTGCGGTTCGCCAGCTCGGTCTGGCCGAGAGTGGTTTGCACCATATCGCGGGCGCAGTTCGCTGGATTCGCGATCATTACGACGAGCCCTTCCGCGTCGCAGACCTGGCACGGATGTCGGGGATGAGCCCGTCGGCGTTCTACCGCAGCTTTCATATCGCCACCGGGCAGAGTCCGATTCGGTTCCAGAAACTCATTCGCCTTCAAAAGGCCCGTATTCTGCTGATGTCGGACGGCCGCGACATCACCGCCGTTGCCCACCGCGTGGGCTACGACAGCCCCTCCCAGTTCAGCCGGGAGTATCGGCGAATGTATGGCATCTCCCCTAGCGCCACCGAGCGCCACCCCACACTTGCCGCACAGGTCCCGTGACGCCTGCGCCAGCCTGACCTGCGGCGTACGGACACCGAACACCACCGTAGTCGTGGCTTGGGAGTTTCCCGGCCAACGAAAACGAGGTCACGACCTCTTGCGAGTTCGTGACCTCGTTCGTCGCAGTTCGTGGAACTGCTCCTGGTGGGCGAAGGGGGACTTGAACCCCCACGTCCCGAAGGACACTGGCACCTGAAGCCAGCGCGTCTGCCATTCCGCCACTCGCCCGAGCAACGCAGAAAACAGTAACACAGCTCCTATTCAAACAACGATTCGCCTGGTCAGAGGCATATCACTGTCTTCCCAGCCCTCTGAGAACGACCATCCGGAACACGCGCGGGGCGCCGCCGGGTCCAAATGGCGAAAAAGTCGATACCATGCAGTGGCACGATCTGCATCACGACACGCGGAGACCTGAAAGGGGGTCGCAATGGGCATCGCCCAACGATTCGAACGCAAGCTTCAGTCCGCTATCGGCGACGCTTTCGCCCGCGTGTTCGGCGGAGGCGTCGTTCCGCAGGAAGTCGAAGCTGCGCTGCAGCAAGAGGCGACCGACGGCGTCCAGCAGCTCGACCGGGGCCATACGCTGGCGCCGAACAAATACGTGATCACCATCAGCGAATCCGACCATGAGGCCCTCGCTGCCGACCGGGACTTGACTGTCAAGGCCTTCGCGCGTCACCTTGATGACTTCATCCGGGAACAGGGATGGCAGACGTACGGTGACGTCCATGTCGTCTTCGAGTCGTCGCCGGCGCTGCACACAGGGCAGTTTCGGACTCGCGGCTCGGTTGATCCCGATGTGGGGCGCTCAGCGGCGCGCGCCCCGGCTCCGCGGAACCCGCAGAACCGCCCAACAGTGACACCCGAACCAGGAGTTGGCCCCATGACGCAGAACCCCGGCTACGACCCGAGCCGTGACCCCGCCGAGGCGGAACCGCAGTACGCACGCAACGGTCACGCGCACGTCGGCCAGGATCAGCGTTACGCACAGGGCTACAACAACGGTGGCGGGTACGGCGGAGGCCAGGCCTACAGCGACCCGCAGCAGGGTGGCTACGACAGCCCGGCGCAGGGCGGCGGTTACGGCGACCAGGGCGGGTACGACCAGCAGGCCTACAGCGACCAGAACTACGACCCGCAGGGCTACCAGCAGGGCTATTCGCAACAGGGTGGCTACGAGCAACCAGGTGGTTACGACCAGCAGGGCGGCTACGAGCAGCAGGCATACGGCGCGCAGCCGCAGGCATACAGCCAGGACTACGGCCGCGACGGCGGTCAGCAGTACGGGCAGCCGGCATACGATGATCGCTACCAGTCCCCGCAGCAGCCCCAGGGCGGCGGCTACGACCAGGGTTACGCCGATCAGGGCTACCAGGCCCAGTCGTACGGCCAGCAGGGGTACGCCGACCCGACCTACGACCAGGGGTACGCGGCAGAGCCTGCGTACGACCAGGGTTACGCGGGCGGCGGCTACCAGTCCCCCACTGCCGGTCGCGTGCTGACGGCTACCCTGCAGCTCGAGGACGGCAGCGGCCGCTACTACCAGCTCCGCGAGGGCAGCAACATCATCGGTCGCGGCCAGGACGCACAGTTCCGTCTCCCCGACACGGGTGTTTCCCGCCGTCACATCGACATTCGCTGGGACGGGCAGGTCGCGATGCTCTCCGACCTCGGGTCCACCAACGGCACCACCGTCAACGGCGCGTCCATCCAGGACTGGCAGCTCGCCGACGGCGACATCGTCCGTGCGGGCCACTCGGAAATCCTTGTGCGCATTCTCTGAGCTGCGGGTATCCAGGCCCTACGGGGTCCGTCGACACCGTCCGACGCGTGTAATGCGCGTCGGACGCTGTATCGAGTCGACCGTGTCCGTATTGTGAGTGACCGCAGCGAACCGGACAGCATATTCCGGTCGACCGAGCCGAAGGAGGACGAGCCGTGCAGGGGTTGATTCTGCAACTGACCCGGGCGGGTTTCCTCCTCCTGCTGTGGTTGTTCGTGTGGTCCGTACTGCGCAGTCTGCGGGCGGACATCTACGCGGGAACCGCAAGACCGTTACCCCGGTATTCGCCCAAGCAGTCGATGCTTCCGTCGCTGAGCCGGAACAAGACCGCCAAGTATCTCGTGGTGACCCACGGTGCCCTGGCGGGCACCCGGATCACCCTGGGCACCCAGCCCGTGCTCATCGGCCGTGCCGACGACTCGACGCTGGTCCTGACCGACGACTACGCCTCGACCCGGCATGCCCGGTTGTCGCCGCGAGGTTCCGACTGGTACGTCGAAGACCTCGGGTCGACCAACGGCACCTATCTGGACCGTGCGAAAGTCACCACTGCTGTCCGCGTCCCTCTCGGTACGCCTGTCCGAGTGGGTAAAACCGTGATCGAGCTCCGCCCGTGACCCTTGTATTGCGTTATGCCGCCCGCAGCGACCGCGGCCTCGTTCGCTCGAACAACGAGGACTCCGTCTACGCCGGCGCGCGCCTGCTCGCACTCGCCGACGGTATGGGCGGGCATGCGGCCGGTGAGGTCGCCTCCCAGCTGATGATCGCCGCGCTCGCGCACCTCGACGACGACGAGCCCGGCGGCGACCTCCTCGGCAAACTCGCCGCGGCGGTCCACGAAGGTAATGCCTCGATCGCCGATCAGGTCGAGGAAGAACCCGAACTGGACGGGATGGGCACGACGCTCACCGCGATCCTCTTCGCCGGAAGCAAGCTCGGACTCGCCCACATCGGCGACTCCCGCGCCTACCTGCTGCGCGACGACCAGCTCACCCAGATCACCCGGGACGACACGTTCGTGCAGTCGCTGGTGGACGAAGGCCGCATCACGGCCGAGCAGGCGCACACGCATCCCCAGCGATCGCTCATCATGCGCGCCCTCACCGGCGCCGAGGTCGAGCCGACCCTCACCGTCCGCGAGGCCCGCGCAGGCGACCGCTACCTGATCTGCTCTGACGGTCTCTCGGATGTGGTGAGCGACGAGACGATCGCCAACACCATGCGCGAGGGCACCCACGACGAGTGCGCCGACCGGCTCATCGAGTTGGCGCTGCGCAGCGGAGGCCCCGACAACGTCACCGTGGTCGTCGCCGACGTGATCGATCTCGACTACGGGCAGAGCAAGCCGATCGTCGCCGGCGCTGCGTCGACCGACGACGACGAGGACTCTCCGCCCCCGAACACCGCCGCCGGGCGTGCCGCCGCGATGCGTCCGCCGCGCGCCGCGCCGAAACGCGTGCTCGTCCAGGCACCCGATACGCCTCCGAAGAAGCGCAGCCGGTTGTGGTGGCCCGCCGTCATCGTCGTGCTGGTCGCGCTCCTCGCGGCGGGTCTGGTGGTCGGCCGCCAACTCGTTCGCAACAACTACTACGTGGGCGACAACAACGGGACCGTCACCGTGCTGCGCGGGCTCCCCGGAAACGTCTTCGGGTACTCGCTGCAGGAAGCGGCCCTCGTCGGGTGTCTGACCGACGACGGCGAGCTGAGCCTCCGCGCGCCCGCAGATGCCCAGTGTCGCGTCATGCTCGTCGACGACCTCTGGCCTGCCGCTCGCGAGCAGGTCCGCGCCGGTTTGCCGTCGGGCAACATCGAAGACACCAGCGCACAAATGGCACGTCTCGCCGAGATGGATCTGATGCCGGTGTGCGCCGTCGAGGAACCATTGCCGAGCGAACCCGCCCCGGCACCCCCCGCGACGCCTGTGCCCGGTGTGGACGGCACCGCCACACCCGCACCGAGTGCCGAGACACCGCCGCCGGCGACCCCGCCGGCACCCGAGCCGGAGGCCGGCGGCCAGCCGGTACCGGCACCCGCGTCGGCGACACCGGCGACACCGGTGGCGCCTCCGGCACCGCCACAGATACCCGGCCAGAACTGCAGGGTGGGCGCCTGATGTCGGTGACCCATGGCGCGGGGGCCTTTCCGAGTCCCCCGGGTGGCTTCGCTCCGGCACCGGTTCAGTCGACAGGTCGAAATACCGAACTTCTCCTGATCCTGGGCGCGATCGGTATCACCACCGTCTCGCTGATGCTCGTCGAGGCGAGCATGGAGCAGACGATCACACCCGACCTGCTGAAGTACGGCGCGACGTATGCGGTGCTGTTCCTCGTCGCGCACCTCGCGGTGCGCCGATTCGCCAAGTACGCGGACCCGTTCCTGCTGCCGATCGTGGCGTTGCTCAACGGGCTGGGCCTGGTGCTCATCCACCGGCTCGATCTCGCCGACCAGGAGAACGCCCGCTACATGGGGGTCGAGGCGCCGTCGCCCGACGCCACGCAGCAAGTGTTGTGGACAGCGCTGGGCATCGGACTGTTCATCCTGGTGCTCGTGTTCCTGCACGACTACCGCCTGCTCGCCCGGTACAGCTACACCCTGGGCCTCATCGGCCTGGTGGCGTTGGCGATTCCGGCCCTCTTGCCGTCACGGTTCTCAGAGGTCAACGGCGCGAAGATCTGGATCAAGCTGCCCGGCTTCAGCATTCAGCCAGGTGAATTCGCGAAGATCCTACTGATCATCTTCTTCGCGTCGGTCCTCGTCGCAAAGCGCGACCTCTTCACCACCGCCGGTAAGCATTTCCTCGGCATGGACTTCCCGCGAGCACGCGACCTCGGCCCGATCCTCGCGGCCTGGGTGCTGTCCATCGGCGTGATGGTGTTGGAGAAGGACCTCGGCACGTCGCTCCTGCTGTTCACCACCGTGCTCGTAATGCTGTACATCGCCACCGAGCGGGTCGGCTGGCTGGTGATCGGCTTCTCGCTGCTCGCGCTCGGCTTCTACTTCGCGTACCAGATGTTCGGCCACGTCCGTGTGCGTGTCGAGACGTGGCTCGACCCGTTCGCCGACTACAACAACACCGGCTACCAGATCTCCCAGTCGCTGTTCGGCCTCGCGACGGGCGGTGTCGCCGGCACCGGTCTCGGAAGTGGCCGGCCGGTGCAGGTTCCGTTCGCGAAAACCGACTTCATCGTCGCCGCGATCGGTGAGGAGCTCGGCCTGATCGGGCTCGCCGCGATCCTGCTGCTGTTCCTGATCCTCGTCATCCGGGGGCTGCGCACCGCTCTGGCGGTCCGCGACAGCTTCGGCAAGCTCCTCGCTGCCGGTTTGTCGTTCACCCTGGCGGTCCAGTTGTTCGTGGTGGTCGGCGGCGTGACCAAACTGATCCCCCTGACGGGCTTGACCACGCCGTTCATGTCGTACGGCGGTTCGTCCCTGCTCGCCAACTACCTTCTCCTGGCACTCCTGATGAAGATCTCCCACGCTGCCCGCGAGCCCGCGGTTCCCCGGAAGAAGGCCACACCGATCGCCGACGCCCCGACGGAAATGATGGGCCGCGAATGAACGGCCCGCTTCGTAAAGTCGCGATGGCGGTGATGCTCATGGTCGTCGCCCTCCTCGCGAACGCCACGTATGTGCAGGTCATCAAAGCCGACGATCTGCGTACCGATCCGCGCAACTCCCGCGTGCTGATCGACGAGTACTCCCGTCAGCGCGGTCAGATCGCCGCAGCGGGGCAGGCCCTGGCCGTGTCGATTCCCACCGACAGCCGCTACAAGTACCTGCGCGAGTACCCGTCGCCGCCGAACCAGCCGATGAGTCCGCTCGCCTACGCGCCGGTCACCGGCTTCTACTCCATGCAGTACGGAAGCACCGGGCTCGAGCGGTCCGAGGACGCGGTCCTCAACGGGTCCGACAACCTGTTGTTCGGGCAGCGGCTCTTCGACCTGGTCTCCGGACGCAACCCCCGCGGCGGCAACGTGGTCACCACGATCGACCCCGTCATGCAGCAGGTCGCCTACGACGAACTGACGAGCCGGGGCTACACCGGGTCGGTCGTCGCGATCGAGCCGAGCACGGGCCGGATCCTGACCATGGTGAGCACGCCGAGCTACAACCCCAACCGCCTCTCCGGGCACGACGGCGCCGCCACCTCGGCGGCCTGGGACGAACTCAACGCCGACCCCGACAAGCCGATGCTCAACCGGGCGATCTCGCAGACCTACCCGCCCGGTTCGACCTTCAAGGTGGTCGTCACGGCTGCGGCACTCGAGTCCGGCGTCACCCCCGACACGCAGTTCACCGCTGCCCCGACCATCACCTTGCCGGACACGGCGACCACCCTCGAGAACTACGGCGGCGCCGCGTGCGGCGGCGCGCCGACGGTGACGCTGCGAGAGGCGTTCGCCCGGTCGTGCAACACCGCCTTCGTCGAAATGGGCATCGGCACCGGACGTGAGGCCCTCGTCGACCAGGCCGAGGCCCTGGGCATCGACGAGAACATGGAAGTGCCGCTGCCGGTGGCGCCCAGCACCATCGGTCCCATCCCCGACGGCGCCGCTCTGGGCCAGTCGAGCATCGGCCAGCGCGACGTGGCCCTCACCCCGCTCGAGAACGCGTCGATCGCCGCGACGATCGCCAACGGCGGCGTGCGGATGGAGCCGTATCTCGTCGAGCGCCTGCAGGGCCCCGACCTCGCCGTCCTCGACGAGACCACGCCCGAATCACTGGGCCAGGCCATTCCGCCGCAGGTCGCCTCGACACTCACCGAACTGATGGTGGGAGCCGAGAACTTCGCGGGTGGGCAGGGGACGGTCCCCGGTGTCCAGATCGCGTCGAAGACCGGTACCGCCGAGCACGGCAGCGACCCCAGGAACACTCCGCCGCACACGTGGTACATCGCGTTCGCGCCGGCGCAGCAACCCACCATCGCGATCGCGGTGATCGTGGAGGACGGTGGCGACCGTGCACTCGCCGCGACCGGCGGCTCCGTGGCCGCGCCCATCGGACGAGCCGTGATCTCGGCCGGGTTACAGGGAGGCTGACATGGCTTTGAGCAGCGGCGCCATGATCGCCGACAGATATCGACTCCAGCGCCTGATCGCCACCGGTGGCATGGGTCAGGTGTGGGAGGGGCTCGACACCCGCCTCGACCGTCGGGTCGCGGTCAAGGTCCTCAAGGCCGAACTCTCCGGCGACGAGGACTTCCTTGCGCGTTTCCGGTTCGAGGCACGCACCACCGCCCAGCTCAACCACCCGGGAATCGCCGGGGTCTTCGACTACGGCGAGACCACCGATACCGAAGGCCAGTCGATCGCCTACCTGGTGATGGAACTGGTCCACGGTGAGCCGCTCAACGCGGTGCTGTCGCGGGTCGGCCGGTTGTCGCTCGCCCACGCACTGGACATGCTCGAGCAGACCGGGCGTGCGCTCCAGGCCGCGCACAACGCCGGCGTCGTGCATCGCGACGTCAAGCCGGGCAACATCCTCATCACCCCGACGGGCCAGGTGAAAATCACGGACTTCGGCATCGCGAAGGCTGTGGACGCGTCTCCGGTCACCCGCACCGGAATGGTGATGGGCACTGCCCAGTACATCGCGCCGGAGCAGGCACTCGGACAGGAGGCGACGTCGGCGAGTGACGTGTACTCGCTGGGTGTCGTCGGCTACGAGGTGTTGTCGGGCCGTCGTCCGTTCCTGGGGGACAGCGTCGTGACCGTGGCGATGAAGCACGTTCAGGAGACACCGGCTCCGCTGCCGAACGATCTGCCGGCCGAGGTGCGCGAGCTCATCGGCATCGCGATGTCGAAGGATCCGTTGCAGCGGTACTCCAACGGTGGCGAGTTCGCGAACGCTGTAGCCGCGGTGCGTTCCGGCCGACCCGCGCCGCCGCCCGGCAATGTTCCGCCGGTGACCAGCGCAAACCGCGTCCTGCCACCCGGCGTTCCCGGCACTGGGGCGCCGACCGCGGCGACGCGCGCGCTCGACCCGAACCAGTACTACTCCCCGACTGCCTACACACAGCCGCAGACCGGCGCGTTGCCGCCCACAGCCGGCCAGCCCCCGGTGTCCGGACCTCCGACCACGGCCGGGCCCTCCGGCGACGGTGACGGCCGCAAGCATGGACCGAGCCCGACCGCGCTGGCGTGGGCTGCCGGTGCGGCGATCCTGCTCGCCCTCGTGACGCTGGGCATCGTGCTGTTCGGAGGAAAGGACGAGGGGACACGGACCCCCGGGCCGTCGCCCACCACGCAGATCACGACGACCCGTCCCACCACGACGACCACCCAGCCGCCCCGGACGACGGTGACCACCGAGCAGCCTGTGCCTGCGCCGGCTCCGGTGGAGACGCCGACAACCGTGCCGTCCACCCAACCGCCCACCGTCGCGCCCACCACTACGGTGCCGCCGACGACGGAGGCGCCCACCACGACCGTCCCCACCACCACGAACGCGCCACCCACAACCACCACGACCACGGTGACGGCGCCGGCTGCCGGCGAAACCGACGGTGAGGCGGACGGAGGCGCCGACGGCGGGGACCCCGATCCCGAAGCCAGCAACGGTACGAACATCGCACCGCCGGACACCCAAGGAACGTCATGACCACACCGCGCAAGCTCTCCTCTCGGTACGAGCTGGGTGAGATCCTCGGCTTCGGCGGCATGTCCGAAGTGCACCTCGCGCGGGATACAAGGCTCGGCCGGGACGTGGCGATCAAGGTCCTGCGCGCGGACCTCGCCCGCGACCCCACGTTCTACCTGCGCTTCCGCCGTGAAGCGCAGAACGCGGCCGCCCTCAATCATCCCGCGATCGTCGCGGTCTACGATACCGGCGAAGCCGAGACCGACGCCGGGCCACTGCCCTACATCGTCATGGAGTACGTCGAGGGCGACACCCTGCGCGACATCGTGCGCCGTGACGGCCCGATGGCACCGAAGCGCGCGATGGAGGTCATCGCCGACGTCTGCGCCGCACTGGACTTCAGTCACCGCAACATGATCGTGCACCGCGACGTCAAGCCCGCGAACGTCATGATCAACAAGGCCGGCGCCGTCAAGGTCATGGACTTCGGTATCGCCCGCGCGCTCTCCGACGCCGCAAGCCCGATGACGCAGACGGCCGCCGTGATCGGGACGGCTCAGTACCTTTCGCCCGAGCAGGCGCGCGGCGAGCAGGTCGACGCACGTTCGGACGTGTATTCCGTCGGCTGCGTGCTGTTCGAAATCCTCACCGGCGAACCGCCGTTCAAGGGCGACTCGCCCGTGGCGGTCGCGTACCAGCACGTGCGGGAGGATCCGCCGCTGCCGTCGTCCGTGAATCCGTCGATTCCGCACGAGCTGGACTCGGTGATCCTCAAGGCGATGGCGAAGAACCCCGCCAACCGCTACCAGTCGGCAGCGGAGATGCGCAGCGATCTGATCCGGGTCCTCAACGGTCAACGTCCCAGCGCCCCGATGGTGATGACCGACGAGGACCGCACCACTCTCCTCGATTCGGCGGACGCGAACACCGGACGCCACGCGCGAGTGGCACCGGCCGCTCCGGCGGGCAACGGCCCGGACGACGACTCGGGTGGCGGATCGATCGCCAAGCGGATACTGCTCGGCATCGTCGCGCTGGTGGTCGTGGGCATCGTCGGTGTGTTCCTCTGGTCGCTCGGTCCCGGCTCGACCGCCGCCCAGGTCGCGGTCCCCGACGTGCGCAACCTGAGTTCGGACGTCGCGGAAGCCCAGTTGCAGGACGCCGGTTTCCGCGTGTCCATCCAGCAGAAGAACGACCCGGTGGTGGCGAAGGGCAACGTCATCAACACCCGTCCCGCGCAGGGAACGCAGGCCGAAGAGGGTTCGACGGTCACTCTCGAGGTGTCGAGCGGGCCGGAGCAGGTGCAGATTCCGCGCCTGAGCGGGATGACGCAGCAGCGAGCCGCGCAGGAACTCGCGGCCGTGGGCCTGCGTGTCGGTTCGGATGTGCAACGGGCGCCGTCGGAGGCCGACGACGTGGATCTCGTGGTGAGCCAGAGCCCTGCGGCAGGTGCGAGCATCGAGCGCGACGGCGAGGTCACCATCACGCTGGGTTCCGGGCCGGAGCAGGTGCGCGTCCCCAACGTCGTCGGCCAGGCCACCTCGGTAGCCACCGGCAACATCGAGGGCGCAGGCTTCGAGGTCGTCGTCGAGGAAGTCGACTCGAGCGAGCCCGAAGGCACGGTCGTCTCGACGACCCCGGCGGGTGGCGCGTCCGCCGCCCAGGGTTCGACGGTGACGATCAAGGTCTCCAACGGCGACCGCATCGAGATGCCGGTGGTCACCAACCGCTCGGTCTCGGAGGCGTTGTCCGCGCTGCGCAGTGCAGGATGGACCGGCTCCGCGTCAGATCTCGTGCAGACCCGGGAAGCGACACTCTCCCCCGACCTGGTGGGCACCGTGATCACGCAGGCGCAACCTCCTGGATCGGAGATCTCCAAGACCCAGACCATCACGATCGGTGTCGGCGTGCTCGGAATCCGCTGATCACGGCTGCCTGACCAGGCTCATCACTACTGCCCGACGAGAAAGGTCCCGGACAACTGGTCCGGGACCTTCTTCGTCGATGGGGTCGGGCAGGTCAGGCAGCGCCGCCGTCGAGCGCCCGGGCCATCTCTGCCTCGAGCTGCGCGACGAGTGCTTCGTCCGGCGTCTCACCGCAGAAGCCGAGCCAGTTCGCCAGCATCCGGTGACCACCCTGGGTGAGCACCGATTCGGGGTGGAACTGCACGCCGTGGATGGGCAGCTCGGTGTGGCGCAGGGCCATGATCACACCACTCTCGGTGTGGCCCGTCGCCTCGAGTTCGGCGGGCATCGTCTCCGGAAGCACGGTCAGCGAGTGGTAGCGGGTGGCAGTGAAGGGGCTGGGAAGGCCGGCGAGGACGCCGCTGTCGTTGTGCCGCACCACGCTGGTCTTGCCGTGCAGCAGTTCCGGCGCGCGGTCGACCGTCGCACCGAAGGCGACACCGATCGACTGGTGGCCCAGGCACACACCGAGCAGCGGTGTCCTCGTCTCGGCGCACGCTTTGACCAGGTCGATGCTGACTCCTGCGCGTTCCGGGGTGCCGGGACCGGGGCTCAGCAGCACACCGTCGAACTCGTCGGCGACGCGGGCGAGTGCGCCGGGCGCGGTGAGCCGCTCGTCGTCGTTGCGCCACACTTCGGCCTTCGTGCCGAGCTGGCCGAGGTACTGGACCAGGTTGAAGACGAAGCTGTCGTAATTGTCGACGACCAGGATGCGCATGCCATGAGGTTACCGACGGTCAGCGGGTGGGTGCGCCCCCGGTATAGGCGGGGACGGACATGTCGTCGCCGCTGGTCTGGGTGTAGCCCAGGCCGTAGCGGGTGGCGTACTGCTTGTAGACCCTGATCCCCGGTTCGGCGGCGAGGGCCGCCTCGAGCCGCGACCGGTCGCCGAGAGCGGTGATGACGTAGGGCGGGGAATACGTACGGCCGTGGAGCAGCAGGGTGTTGCCGATACAGCGCGGTGCCGACGTGGCGACGATCCGCTGGTCCTGCATCGAGATCGCCTCGGCACCGCCGGCCCACATCGCGTTGAGGACGCTCTGGACGTCCTGCTGATGCACCACGAGATCGTCGGGCGACGCCCCGGACGGGTATTTGCCGTCGGCGTCACGCGAAGCATCGGTGAGCGTCACCGTGATGCCGGGCCCGCGCAGAGCGGTCTGTCCCGCCGGGTCGGCGACGGACGCGAGCTCGTCGAGCACGGATGCGACATCGTCGTCGGTGGCGGCGACGCGCGCCTGTACCTCCGCGACCTGCGACGCGAGGTCGTCACGGGTGTTCGCGAGTTCGTCGGTGTCGGACTGCGCGGCCCGCACGAGGTCGGACAGGCGCTGCGAGTCGCCGATGCGCAGCTCGTTGCCGTCGGAGACGCCGCGAGTGGTGCCGATCAGCAACCCGCCGACGAGACAGACGACCAGGGTCGCGGAACCCCAGGCCACTCGGCGCAGCCGCCACTCGGACACCTCACCCCTCCGATCCGGCCTTACGTTAGCGTGAACACGACAGCGTTAGCGTATACAGCACAGGTAGCTGCCCAACTTACTCCCGCTCGTCCGGCACGGGCGGAGTCGCAAGAACGAGGACACGATGCCCAAGTCGAAGGTACGTAAGAAGGACGACAGCGCGACGACCCGGTCGGTGAGCCGCACACCGGTGAAGGTGAAGGCTGCGCCGTCGAGCACCCTCTACGTGTCGGTGATGCTCGGCATGATGATCATCGGCCTGCTGTGGCTGGTTGTGTATTACCTTGCAGCAGAGCAGATCTCCTGGATGAACTCGCTGGGTGCCTACAACTTCCTGATCGGTTTCGGGTTCATGGTGGTCGGTCTCGTCATGACGATGAGATGGCGCTGAAAGCGCGCTCACTCCTGTGGATTACATCTTTGTTATTCATCCCCACCTGGGGATAACCCTGTGCACAAAGCGATGTGAGGGCTGACGTGAGCGACGAGAACCCACCGCGGTGGTCGACTCCGCCGGGTGCCGTCGCGGCGCTCGCGGTCGGAGGTGTCGCGCTCGCCGTGGCCGCGGTGACGGCGGTCGACGCCGCCGGCCGCGTTCTCGTCGGATTCGCGGCTCTGCTCGTGCTCTTGTTCGCGACCTCTGCGTGGCGCCAGCGCCCCCGGCTCGAGGTCTTGCCCGGCTCGTCGGGCATCGCCGTGACCCGGCTGACCGGACGGCGCGAGTACCCGGCCGCGGCGCTGCATCGCGTCCGCCTCGTCGAGTACCCCCGGATGGGCCGCCGGGTGCCGATGCTCGAGATCGACACGATCGATTCCGATGGCTCGGAGAATCTGATGATCTTCGGCCGATGGGACCTCGGGGCCGACCCCCGCGCGGTGCACGAGGCACTCGGCGCGCGGGGGCTGGCACCCGATCACAAGCCCAGCTGAGCCCGTAAGCGCAGGACTGCGATCGCGACCGTCGCCAGGACGACGAGCGTGACCGCACCGAGTGCGATCCATCCTGTGCGCACCACGCGTGCGCGATCGGTGCCGGCACGGAGCGATTGCGGGCCGTACAACAGTGCGGCGGTCGCGGCAGCACCGGCCACGAGACCACCGAGGTGCCCCCAGAGGGAAATCCCGGGGATCGTGATGCTGATGAACACGTTGAGGGCCACGACCGCCAGCACGGGAGCGGGACTACGGCGCAGCCGCATCAAGATCACGGCCTGTGCCCCGAGCAGTCCGAAGACCGCACCGGACGCGCCGGCTGTGACGGCTCCCGTCTGCAGCAGCATCACCGCCGCGGAACCGCCGAGGAGCGAGATCAGATAGACGGACAAGTAGCGGGCACGCCCGAGGACCAGTTCGGTGTCGCGCCCGATGATCCACAGCGCGAACATGTTGACCGCGAGATGGAGCAGTCCGAAGTGCAGGAATCCGCTGCCCAGAATTCGGATGTACTCACCGTTGACGGCGATCGCCGGAGGCCACAGGGCCCAGTCGAGGAAGAGCGACGACGACCGCTCGTTGTTCATCACGCTGCCGGACTGTGCCGCGGTGACGAGGAAGACCATCACGTTCAGCGCGATCAGCGCGTACGTCACGATCGGGGTGGCCCGCCCGGAGCGGGCCGGAGCGCCCGCGACCGTCCGGGCCTGAGGGGTGGAGCGAGCGGCCTCGGCGACGCACTCCACACAGTGTTGCCCGACCGCAGCGGGACGCAGACACTCGGGGCAATACGGTTTGCCGCAGCGTGTGCAGGTGAGCAGGGTCGGGCGATCGGGGTGGCGGACGCACCGCGGCTGGGGCTGCCGACCACCGTCCTCGGCCGCAGGACCCCAGCCGGGGTTCGTCATGGCACTTACCTCAGGAGATGGTGATGCTGTTGATGACGACCTCGTCGACCGGGCGGTCGGCGCGATCGGTGCTGGTGGTGGCGATGGCGTCGACGACCTTCTTCGAGTCTGCGTCGACGACCTCACCGAAGATGGTGTGGCGACGGTTCAGGTGCGGCGTCGGGCCGACGGTGATGAAGAACTGCGAACCGTTGGTGCCCGGGCCCGCGTTCGCCATGGCGAGCAGGTAGCCGCGATCGAACTGGAGTTCCGGGTGGAACTCGTCGCCGAACTGGTAGCCCGGGCCACCACGGCCGGTGCCGGTGGGGTCGCCACCCTGGATCATGAACCCGTCGATCACGCGGTGGAAGACGGAGCCGTCGTAGAACGGTCCGCTGGACTCGCCCTTGGCGTTCGCGGACTTGTATTCCTTGGTTCCCGTGGCGAGGCCGACGAAGTTCTCGACGGTCTTCGGTGCGTGGTTGCCGAAGAGCGCGATCACGATGTCTCCACGGTTGGTATGGAGAGTGGCGGTTGCTGTCTGATTCGGTGACGTCATTCCCCTATGGTGCCATTCCCGTCTCGAGCGTCCGCTGAGTCCTTCCCTGAGCACCGTCCTTCCCTGAGCACCCGGCGTCCGTACCTACGACACCCGGCGAGGGACGCCGACCGTGGCGGCCTTATGGAAGAGTGGAACCCATGACGAAGGTGAGCGATTCCAGCAGCGGCCACGGTTCCCTCCCCGACCTCGTGAATCCCCTCGTTCGATCGGGAAACCTGCACGACGCGCTGCACGTGGCCGGCGACGGCGCAGTCGCCCTGGCGCAGGGTTCTGCGGCGGCAGGACTCCTGCTCACGCGCCAGGGACTGGAAGTGACGAAGAATCTCGTCGATCGGGCGCAGGAAGTCCGGCGGGAGAAGTCCGCGTCGCTCAGCCCCGCGCCCCGCCGGCGCAAGGCACCGCGCCCGGGACGTAAAGCCCTGCTCACGACGGGTGTCCTCGCCGTGCTGGCGTTCGGTGCGGTCGCACTTTTCCGGAGTCGCAGGCCGGCTCACCCGCCGATCGCGCCGGAGCCGCCTCGCGCCCGTCCGGTCGCGACCGACGCGGCGGACAAGCCCGGGAGCGCCCCTCGCTGACCGCGG
>JAEZDV010000337.1 GCA_023417985.1 Actinomycetes bacterium
CCCGCGCGGCCGGCATTCCTGTGGTTATCACGGAGGTGCGAGTGCGTGCCGACGGAGCAGACGCCGGGGTGTTCTTCAAGAAGTCGGGGACACTTTCCGCCTTCTGCGAAGGAAGCCCCTATGGACAGTTGATCGAGGGACTCGAGCCGGCGGCCGAGGAATTGCTCGTGACGAAGAAGTACGCAAGCGCCTTCTTCGGCACCTCACTCAATTCGTACCTGAACTCGCTGAGGGTGGACACGGTGCTCGTCGCGGGTCTGTCCACGAGTGGGTGTGTGCGTGCTACCGCACTGGACGCAATGCAGAACGGTTTCATTCCGATCGTTGTGGAAGAGGCTGTGGGAGACAGGGACCCGGCGATCCACAACTCCAATCTCTTCGACATGCAACAGAAGATGGCCGAGGTCTGGCCGTTGACGCGAGTGCAGGAGTATCTCCAAGAACTCGGCTAGCAATTAACACGAACGAACCAAGTGTGTTGCCGCCAGCAACACGGCACGGGATACATTCGAAGTCATCTTCTCGCCGCCGGCCCCGCAACGACGCGACCGTCGCTCCCTGACACGACTTTTCTTCCACTCAGGAGAAATTCATGCGTTTCACCCTCCCTGGCCGCGTCGCGATCGCCGCATTCACGTTCACAACACTTCTGGGTGCCGCTGCATGCAGCAGTTCCCCCACCGGCGGTGCCGATGTCTCCGACGCCGATGTCGCCGCAGGCATCGAGTACGCCCGAGTTCAGCTCGCCCTGTACGAGTCCGATCCGGAGTTCACGCTCCGAGCAGATCCCTTCCCGATGAGGGACATTGCAGGCAAGACCATCTTCGCAATACCCACCAACAGCGAGAACCCGTACAACGTCGCCGCGGACGAGGAATCGAAGAAGGTCGCCGAGCGCTACGGCGCCACGTGGATCGAATACACCAACCAGGGGCAGCCCACGCAGTGGGCAACCGGGGTGGAACAGGCGGTCAACCAGAATGTCGACCTCATCATTCTCTCCCAGGGTATCGACGCATCCCTGATCAAGCCCGCGCTCGAAAAGGCTGACGCGGCAAGGATTCCAGTACTCCTCACCCACACCATCCTGCGCGGCGAACCCCTCCCGGCGGACCTCGAGGGACTCATCGACGCGACGACCGACGCTCCGCTCGCAGAAGCCAACCGCCTAACCGTCGACTGGATGATCGATCGTACCGAGGGGGAGGGCAATGCCCTGATCATCACGTCCAACGAGGTGCCACCCGCGAAAGCGGAGGTCGCGGCCATGGAGGACGAGATTGCACAGTACTGCCCCAAGTGCGAGTACAAGGTGGTCAACGTGCCTGTCGCCGAATGGGCTACCAAGATCCAGTCCGAGGTGCAGTCCGCGCTCTCCGCCGATCCCACGATCAACTTCATCCTGCCCATCTACGACTCGATGTCGCTCTACGCCCAGTCCGGCATCAAGGCAGCCGGAAAGACTGGACAGGTCGAGATCTCCTCGGTCAACGGCACACCCGCCGTGCTCAAGATCCAGAAGGACGACGGCATCGTCAGCATGAACGTCGGCGAGTCCATTCCGTGGCTCGCGTGGGCGACACTCGACCAGGCGGGACGACTGCTTCTCGGCCTCGAGCCCGTCCCGAACGGCGCACAGGAAACGCCGCTCAAACTCATCACCGCGGACAACATCGACGAGACCGGCACCCCGCCGCAGCCCGACAAGGGATACGGCACCGCGTACGTCACCGGGTACGAAGCGCTCTGGGGGCCAAGTGAACAGTCCTGACCCGATCGTCAACATCGTCGGACTGTCCAAGACATTCGGCAATCACACCGTCCTGAGAAACGTCGCCCTTACCGTACATGCAGGCGAAGTCCACGGTTTGCTCGGAGAAAACGGCTCCGGCAAGTCCACCCTCATCAAGGTCCTCGCAGGGTTCCACGCGCCGGACCCCGGTGCAGCCTTGCAGGTGCGCGGCCGCGACGTGCCCCTGCCTGTCCCGGCCGGAGGTTTCCGTGGACTCGGCATCAGCTTCGTCCACCAGGACCTCGCGCTCGTCCCAGACCTATCGGTGGTCGAGAACCTCCGTGTCGGATCCGTGGTTGCAGGACCGAAGCCGTGGATCTCGTGGAAGCGGGAGAAGGACAGTGCCCGAGCACTGTTCGAACGTTTCGGGCTCGAGGTCGACCCGGGCGCAACCGTGTCGAGTCTGAACGAGACCGAACGAGCACTGGTCGCCATCCTGCGGGCCACCGAAGAACTCGGTGACGGTCGCACGCTGCTCGTCCTCGACGAGCCCACGGTGTTCCTGCCCCGCGAAGGCGCCGACCTACTGTTCTCGGTCGTCCGCGAGATCGTGGCCGACAAGAAGGCCGCTGTCCTGTTCGTCTCGCACGACTTGGACGAGGTACTCGACCACACCGACCGCGTCACGGTGCTGCGCGACGGAGTGTCGCAGGGAACGCACCGCACGGCCGACCTCACGGCGTCCTCGCTCATCGAGCTCATTGTCGGCCGCAGCCTCGCTTCTGCCGACCCGCGCGTCGCCGGCCCCGTCCGGTACTTCGGCGACGACCGACCGCTCGCGCGGGTCGACGATCTCGAATCCGCGACCGTCGACGGAATCGGCTTCGATGTTCGCGCCGGCGAGATCGTCGGACTCACCGGGATTGCAGGATCCGGCTACGACGAGGTACTTCCCGCCGTGTACGGGGCGCGGTCCGCCCGTCGCGGCACGCTGACGATCGGATCGGACACGGTGGCGTTGCCGGCGATCACCCCGATCAACGCACTCGAACGGAAGGTGGTGTACGTGCCGCCGGATCGCAAAGTCGAAGGCAGCGCGCCGGAACTCACCGTCGACGAAAACGTCACGCTGCCTTTGATCGGCGGTGGCCCGGTGAAACCACGAGCACTGAAAGCGATCGCCACGAGTCTCGCCGAACGGTGCGATGTGCGCCCGCGCGACCCGAATGCCGTCTACGGTTCCCTCTCCGGCGGCAATCAGCAGAAGGCGTTACTGGGTAAATGGCTCCAAACCGACCCCGACCTGGTGCTTCTCGCAGAACCCACCCAGGGCGTGGACATCGGTGCCCGGGCACGAATCTTCGAACTGCTCCGGGAGACCGCGCGCGGGGGAGCGGGGATCGTCGTTGCCAGTTCGGATTACGAGCAATTATCGGTGCTGTGCGACCGCGTCCTCGTCTTCTCCCACGGCCACATCGTCGCCGAACTCAGCGGCGATCACCTTTCCAAGCACCACATCTCGGACAGTGTACTCGGCCTGACCCGACAGGAAGTGAATGCCTGATGTCCGTCACCATCGACAAAACTGCCACCACCACTATCCTTGCACCCGAGGGAGATTCGCATCGACCGCGCATTTCGTTCGGTCCGCTGTTCGAGAAGTATGCTCTCGTTTTCGCGCTTGTGGCGGTGGTGCTGGTCTTCAGCATTCTGCGCCCCGAGATCTATCCGACCGCCAACAACCTGCAGAACATCCTCGGCTCCCAGGCGGTGCTTCTCATTCTTGCGCTCGGCCTGATCGTGCCCCTCACCGCGGGCGAATTCGATCTTTCCGCGGTGTCCACCATGTCGCTGGCTGCGATGATCATCGCCGTGCTCAATGTGCAGCACGGCTGGTCACTGCTGCCCGCCATCGGTGTCTCCGTGCTCGCGGCGGTGTTCGTCGGTCTCGTCAACGCTCTGCTGGTCGTACGACTCCAGATCGACTCGTTCATCGCGACCCTCGGTAGCGGAACCGTGGTACTCGGTGTTGTCCAATGGATTTCGGATTCCACGTCGGTGACCGGCGTCGATTCCGCGCTGGTCGACGCGACGATCGGCACACGCCTGTTCGGGGTGTCGATGCAGTTCTACTACGCACTAGCCCTCGTTCTGGTCATGGCGTCGGTGTTCCAATACACCCCCATCGGTAGGAGACTGCTGTTCGTCGGCCGCGGACCTCAGGTCGCGCGGCTGAGCGGGCTGCACGTGGACAGGATCCGTGGTGGCGCACTCGTCATGTCCGCATTGATCGCGTCTGCGGCAGGCGTCGTCTACGTGGGAATGCTCGGCGGCGCGGATCCCTCGTCGGGACAGTCGTTCATGCTTCCGGCATTCGCTGCCGCCTTCCTCGGGGCGACTGCGATCGTGCCCGGACGCTTCAATGCCTTCGGAACGCTCGCTGCCGTGTACTTCCTCGTCGCGGGAGTCGTCGGGTTGCAGATGCTCGGCGTCGCCAGCTTCGTGCAGCAACTGTTCTACGGCGGTGCGCTGGTGATCGCGGTCGCGCTGTCCGGCGCGGTGCGGCGCCGAACGACCTCTCGCTCGGTGAAATGACTCACGGTGCGGTCGGCGCAATCGGCCCGTCGCGGCACCATCGACACCGATGGCGCAGCCACGCCGTACTGCCTCCGACGGCGCAAACGAAGGCCACCCTTTTGTCTCGTGCACGACATCGCCTCGGTGAGTAGTGAGTCGACCGAGCAACCTTCCGAATCAGCGCTTACAGGCGACCCAGCTCATTCCAAGGAGATCCCATGAAGGTCACAGTTGTCGCCGGCAACCCGAAAGCCGGTTCCCGAACCCTGGATGCGGCCACCCAGGTCGCGACCGCCCTCTCGGGTGCCGCACCCGACGAGATCGTGGACGTCGTGACTCTCGGTGCCGGGCTGCTGGGATGGGGTGACGACGCGGTGAAACGCGCGGTGGAGACCGTTGCGTCCTCGGATCTGGTGGTCTTCGCCAGCCCCACGTTCAAGGCGACCTACACCGGGGTACTGAAACTGTTTCTCGACCAATTCGCCACAGGTGAAGGGCTGCGCGACGTCACTGCAATGCCGCTGATGCTCGGGGCAGGCCCGGCTCACGCGATGGCCCCGGACCTGCTGCTCAAGCCGGTACTCGTCGAACTCGGTGCCACATGCCCGGCGCCGGGTCTCTATCTGATCGATTCCACCTACACCACCGACACCCGGATCGCGGAGTACGCCGAGCGCTGGGCGCCGGTACTGCGATCCACTCTCCGGACGGAGGCATCATGACCACCCTTGCCCTCGACGGCGTGACTCTGCGTCGCGCGTTCGCTCACGTGCCGTCGGGAGTCGTCGCGATCTGCGCCGACACCGGCACCGAACGTATCGGCATGGCTGCCAGCACATTTGTCCCCGTATCGCTCGATCCTCCACTCGTGGCATTCTGCGTGCAGAACACCTCCAGTACTTGGCCGAAGCTTGCGGCACTGCCTCGGCTCGGGATCAGTGTCCTCAACTCCGAGCACGACGGCGCCGCCCGTGTCCTGGCCGCCAAGAACGGAGATCGGTTCGCGGGCATCGACACTGAAACGCGCGAGAACGGTGCGCTGTTCGTTTCGGGTTGTGGCGTGCGCATGGATGTGTCGATCGAACAGCAGGTGCCGGCGGGCGACCACGCCATCGTCGTACTGCGAGTACACGAACTGCACTGCGACGAAACGGATTGCGAAACAGAGCCGATCGTCTTCCACCGCAGTTCCTTCCGACGGTTGGTGGCCTCGTGAACCGCGTCGAGGCGGCGCTCGATGCCCTGAGGGCCGGTAGGCCTGTGCTGGTCTCGGACGACGCCTCCCGCGAGAACGAAGGTGACGTGATCCTGGCCGCGCATCAGGCCACACCCGAGTGGGTCGCGTGGACCGTGCGGCACACGTCCGGTCTGCTGTGCGCACCGATGACCGGTTCCCGGGCAGATGTTCTGGATCTGCCGCCGATGGTGAGTGACAACCAGGATCCGAAGCAGACGGCCTACACCGTGACCGTCGACGCCGCGCGCGGTGTGACCACCGGCATCAGCGCTGCAGACCGCGCCACGACATTGCGAGTGCTTGCGGATCCGACCGCGACTGCGCGGGACCTGATCCGGCCCGGTCACGTTCTTCCGCTGCGGGCAAGGCCAGGGGGTGTGCTCGAACGCCCAGGGCATACCGAGGCTGCCGTCGATCTGTGCACGCTTGCGGGCCTCCCTCAGGTCGGAGTGATCGCAGAACTCGTCGCAGACGACGGGACCATGATGCGTATGCCGGGTATCGAGGACCTCGGTTCGCGGCACGATCTGCCGGTGCTCACGGTCGCGGAACTCATCCGCTACCGCGCTGCACATCCGATGCCTGCGCCCCTGGTGCCGGCCGGTCGGGTTGTTCGGGCCGACGAAACGGTCATGCCGACGAGGTTCGGCACGTTTCGAGCCGTGGGCTACCTGGACC
>JAEZDV010000034.1 GCA_023417985.1 Actinomycetes bacterium
GGCGTACTCGGGGTGGATCTCGTCCACCGCCGCACAGCGCAGCAAAGAGCCCCGCACCGGCATCGGTGCGGGGCTCTTTGCTGCGACTCGTAAGACTACTGCGGAAGGACGGCGCGGACGGCGTCGAGGATGCTCGGATCGAGCTCGATGCCTGCGTCTTGGAGGGCTTCGACGCCCTGCTCGAAGCCGGCGATGATGTTCTGGGCCTCGACGGGCAGCGCATCGGTCTCGGGAAGCTGCGGAACGGCGTTGCTGACGCTCGGGGCAGCGGGGGTGGACGGCGTGCTCGGGGTCGCGTCGACAGCGCGCTGGGTAGCGGCGCTGGACAGGCCCAGGCTCGAGGAGCAGGACGGCCACGCGCCCCATCCCTGGCCGGCGAGGACGCGCTCGGCGACGGCGATCTGCTGCTCGCGGCTGGCCTCTGCAGCGGTGGGGGCGTACTCGTTGCCGCCGTACGCGTTCCAGGTGCTGGGGGAGAACTGCAGGCCACCGTGGTAGCCGTTGCCGGTGTTGATCGCCCAGTTGCCGCCGGACTCGCACTGCGCGAGGCGATCCCAGTCGGAATCGGGGGCTGCCGCAGCGGTGCCGCTGAAGGCGACGCCGGTGACACCGAGGACTGCGCCGGTCAGCGCGAACTTCGCGACGGTACGACCGGTGTTGGAGGGCTTGCGATGGCGTCCGCTCATGATCGGGATTTCCTCTCCGTACGCACCTACGAGGTCAGCTGTCGGGTTCGGGCTGAAGAGGTAGCCCGGCCGTCGCGTCCCGTCGGTGACGGATCGCAGCTCCTGAGAGCGGTACGGCTTCACCCCTAGGGCCGTCGCGGCTGCGTCGGCCCGGGCCTCCTGGAAATTGCCCGGCGAACCGGGTGATTCCCTGGGAGACCGGTTGGGTCCCCCGTTTCCTGTCCCCGTGGATCTTTCGTCGGGACCTCCGAATCCGCGGGACAGGAATTTGGCGCGGCGGATTCGGACCGGCCGAGCCAGGCGGTTCGACCGGTCATGACCGTAACGGTTCGGCCGTCGAGTGTCACCATTTGATAACGCGCGACTGTTCGGGTCCCGGATCGGGTAAAGAAAAGGTCACGGGTGCGAACGCGCAGGTAGCCGCATCCGGCGGGACTTAAGCCGCTTCCGGACCCCGTTCGTTACTGCATTGTGATGTGACCAAGGTCACAGATACTGGGGACGTGAATCCACCGAAACGATTTCCCTGCCGAGGGGCATAAGAGAGATCGGGACCATCTTCAGGTTGGCGATGGCGAGAGGAATGCCGATGATCGTGATCGCCATGGCCACTGCGGTGGTGATGTGGGCGAGCGCCAGCCAGATACCGGCCACGAGAATCCAGATGACATTCCCGATCAGGGACGCGGCACCTGCACCGGGCTTCTCGACGGTCGTTTTGCCGAACGGCCACAGCGCATAGAGGCCGATCCGGAACGACGCGATCCCGAACGGGATCGTGATGATGAGGATGCAGCAGATCACGCCGGCCACGAAGTAGCCGAGGGCGAGCCACAGGCCACCGAAGATCAGCCAGATGATGTTGAGCAGAATCCTCATGTGTTCCTTCCGTCCCGGGCGCGGCGGCCCGACTTCAGGGCGAATGCGACAGCCAACGCGAAGCCGAGCGGCCACGCGAGGGTGAGCAGATACAGCACCAGGCCCGGCGTCCCGTCTGTGATCGCAGGGATCAGGAAGATGGCGACCACTGCGACGACACCGACGACGAAACACGCAACGGCGGCCTTGAGAAGACCGTTGCCGGGAGCGTTGGAAGAAGCGGAGGAAGAAGTACCCACGCCGTCCACGGTAGTCCTCTGCAAACGGAACCGGGCAAATGACTCGGGGTACACTGACAATCGTCTACGCGTCCCGCTCCATCCGAGTCGGGGCGCGTTGTGCATGTCCAGTTGTTGTGCAATCCACGCGTGCCCACGGGGCGCGGCTGTCGAGGAGCGGGTGAGCGCGGTGCCAACCGGCAAGGTGAAGTGGTACGACGTCGAAAAGGGATTCGGATTCCTGTCCCAGGACGACGGTGAGGACGTCTACGTCCGCGCCTCCGCGCTGCCGGAAGGTGTCGAGGCGCTCAAGCCCGGACAGCGCGTCGAATTCGGTATGGCCGTCGGACGCCGCGGTCCGCAGGCGCTCAAGGTCGAACTGCTCGAGCAGCCGACGCTCCGCCAGAACGCCGGCCGGCGGGAGGCAGCGCCGCAGCAGAAGCGGCGCTCGCCCGACGAGTTGCACGGCATGGTCGAGGACATGATCAAGCTGCTCGAGGCGACGGTGCAGCCGAACCTGCGGCGCGGTCGCTACCCGGACCGCAAGGCCGGGCAGACGATCTCCGAGGTCATGCGAGCCATCGCCCGCGAACTCGATCACTGATCTGCTGAACACGACGGCGCGTGGGTCCGGGAATCCGGACCTACGCGCCGTCGGTCTGTTCGGGGCTTCGAGTTCCGTTCAGAACGTCTGGATGGCCCACACGGCGTGCGCGATCGGCTCGCCCGCTTCGTCGACGACAGCCGACGGAAGCTGGATCTCGACTCCGAGCAACTGCATCGAGGGGTCGCTCGGGACGGTGACCGCGCGCTGCGCGCCGGACTCGAACATCACGCCGTCCAGGTAGGTCTGGCCGGTCTCGGTGTCGCCGTACACCACGATGAGCCGCCACGGCGCGTCGGAGATCTCAGCGGGGAGCGACAGCTGGAGCGGGTAACCCGCAGGTACGTCGAGCGTCGTGATCTCCTGCTCGACGCAGTCCTCGAGGTAGAGGTTGCAGTACTGCGTCGGGTTCGCCGTTATGGAGGTCCCGGCGGCATACGCGGTGACCTGGGGCGGCGTGGGCTCGGCGGAGTCGACGAGCTTCCACACCACCGCGGCGAAAACCGCCGCAAAGACCACGAGGCCCACCGCGATCAGTGCGATCGTCTTCTTCGTCCGAGCTTGCAGGTTCATCGATTCCCATTTCCGGTTGCATGTCCACCGGGACGAGCGGTCCGCCCGGTGCCTGTCTCTGTGGAGACGTGTTCTGGTCTGCGTCCGCCGAATCCCGGCAGGAGCGTGCCTCCACGGTATGTGAGCAGTGTCTGCACGAAACCGGCGATCAGGATCACCGTGACCACGGAGAAGCCCAGCCACAGCTCGGTGGGGAGCAGTACGCCGAGCGCGCCGCCGAAGACCCAGCTGAGCTGAAGCACGGTTTCGGAGCGGCCGAACCCGGATGCGATCGACTCCTCGGGCAGATCCTGCTGCAGTGACGCGTCCAGCGACACTTTCGCCAGGGCGCTCGCGCAGGCGGCGATCAGCGCGGCGAGCGCAGCGGCGAGCACGTGATCGGTCGCCGCGACGATTGCGGCCACGACCACCACGGCCGCGGCGCAGCGCACGACGATGAGCGCGGGACGTCCCAGCTTCAACCGCGCGCCTGTCGCGTTGCCGGCGAAGTTGCCGATCGCAGCCGCGGCACCGACCAGGCCGAGAGTCGCGGCCTGCATGATCGGATCGTGGTCGGTGTGGGCTTTCGCGACGAACGCCATGAACAGCGTGAGGAAACCGGTGAGAACCCGGATCGTGCCGTTGCCCCAGAGACCGGTCACCACCGTCCTGCCCAGGGGCTGCTTGCGTTTGCCGTTGCCGTAGTGGATGACCTCGGTTTTCGTGTCCAGCACCTCGGTGGGTGCCTCGGACCCCCGGTACGACAGCGTCGCAGGCACTTCGCCTTCGGTGACCTCCACCCAGGCGGGGATCCGCATGCTGAGGTAGGCGCCGAAAGCGGCGATGGCGGCGCAGAGCCACAGTGCCCCGGACGAACCGAAGGCCCACGCCGCGGCCGCAGCGACGGCACCGGCGCCGATGGTCCCGCCCACCAGGCCGAACACGGTCAGGCGGGAATTGACCCGCACGAGGTCGATTTCCGGTGGTAGCACCCGCGGTGTCACAGCGGATTTGAGCACGGCGAACGATTTGCTCAGCACCATCATCGCCAGGGCCGCCGGATACAGCGCCCAGCTGTCGAAGTTGAACACCAGGACCACTGCCAGCACCGCACGCAGCGCGAACGATGTCGCCAGCGCCAGTCGTCGCCCGTGCTGCAGCCTGTCGAGCAACGGCCCGATCAGCGGAGCGATGACCGCGAAGGGTGCGATCGTGATGAGCAGATAGAGGGCGACCTTCGTCTTGTCCTCACCGGTCGCGGCAGAGAAGAACAGGGTGTTCGCGAGCGCAACCGCGATGGCAGCGTCGGAGGCGAAGTTCGCCATCGTCGCGTAGGTCAATGCGGTGAGGCCCGACTTGTCTGCTCCATCCGCCGTCGCAGCCCGCCTGAAGGTCGCGATGCCCTTGTGGGTCAGCTCCCGGCTGCGCAGCGCGGCGACCCGGGTGACCGTGAGCTTGCGGGGGATCCGCGGAGCTCGCGGCGGCGCGTCGGCCGACGGCCGGTCGGTGCGGGAGTCCGCTGCTCTCGCTCCGGCAGGTGGCCGGGCGGCGTCGTCGACGGGATGAAGCGGAGGCAAGGGCGTGCGTCGTCCCGAGACACGCCGAGGCGGCGGATAGTTGGTGTACCCCGGATGCCGGGACCCCGGGGCACGGCCGCCCGCCCTTTCGGGGGTAGGTTGCTCGTCCGGCTCGGTCACGTCACCGATTCTTCACCACGAGAGCCCTTGCGTGCAGGCGGGCATCCTGTCCGGTCGGCCGCTGCGGACGGGATCACGGTACGAACCGCACTTCGAACAGCGACGGCCAGTACTTGCCCGTCACCAGGAAGCGATCCGTGCCCGGAATCTGTGCGATCCCGTTGAGAACATCGATGTCGCCGGAGTCCCCGTGCGGCAACTCGTCGCGCAGTGCGGACGCGTCGATCTGCGCCTCGACCCGCCCGGTCGTGGGGTCGATGCGGACGATCTCATCGGTCTTCCACACGTTCGCGTAGACGGTCCCGTCGTCGGCGCATTCGAGTTCGTTGAGCTGCGACACCGCACGCCCGTCGCGGTGCACGGTGACGCGGTCTCGTTCCGCGAAGGTGACCGGGTCACGGAAGGTCAGCTCCGCGGATCCGTCGCTCATCACCAGATCATCCGAGCGCGCACACAGTCCCCAGCCCTCCCCGTCGATGCCGACGCGGCGGCGTTCGGCGAGCGTGTCCCGGTCGCGCGCGATCGCCACCCCGTCCTTCCACGTCAGCTGCCAGACGGTATCGCCGGCGACCGTGATGCCCTCACCGAAGAGATCGTCGTCGAGATCCACGCGTGCCCGGTCGGCCTCCGAGATCACTGCCGGCACATTCGCGGTGTCGATCGAGCGGGCCGAAAGCCATGACCGTCCTTCGAGGCCGGTGCCTTCCAGGAGTTCGTTCCCGTCCACTTCGAGTCCCTGGGTGAACGCGCCGGGGTCGTGCGGGTGAGTCGCAACGATCTCCGCGCGGAGCTGATGCGCGGGTGGTCCCGGTTCCGCGATCTGTCGGTCCGCACATCCCACGGTTGCCGTGGACGCCGTCAGGGCGAACGTGGCGAAGAGGAAAAGGCGGCGCACGTGCTCATCATGGCATCAGGTTCCCGCTACCCGGGGGCGCGCCGCCGGGGTGGTGCGGCAGAATGGGCTGCGTGAGTGCTGCGCCTTCTGCCACTGCCCCCGGGCCGTCTGCCACTGCCCCCGGGCATTCCGCTGCTGCCCCCGGCACAGACCCTGCGGTGAGATCTCTGCTCGCAGGGGCCGTCGACGTCGCCCGAGCCGCACTCGTCGAACTCGGGGAAGGCGGAATCGGTGCATATCTCGGCGTGACCTTCGAGAACGAGAACGCGGCAACGCATCGCTTCACGGCGGAACTTCCCGGTTACCGCGGATGGCAGTGGGCCGTCGTGGTCGCCGCAGTCCCGGGAGCGGACCACGTGACGCTCAGTGAACTGGCCCTCTTGCCCGGACCCGATTCGCTGGTCGCGCCGGCGTGGGTGCCGTGGAACGAGAGGATCCGGCCCGGCGATCTCGGACCGGGTGACCTGCTCGCCCCACTTCCGGACGACCCCAGGCTCGTGCCCGGATATGTGCAGTCCGGCGACCCGGAGGTCGACGAGACGGCCCTCGAGATCGGGCTGGGCCGCAAACAAGTCATGAGTTTCGAAGGTCGTCTCGAAGACGCCCAGCGGTGGTACGAGGGGGATTACGGACCGAACTCGGAGATGGCCAAGGCGGCGCCCTCCACGTGCGGCCTCTGCGGCTTCTACCTCCCGCTCGGCGGATCGCTGCGGGCAGCCTTCGGAGTGTGCGGAAACGAGTTCGCTGCGGACGGGCACGTAGTGCACGCCGAGTACGGATGCGGCGCGCATTCCGATACGACGCTGCCTATCGGTGCCGGGTCGCCGCAGTACTCCGCGTACGACGACGCTGCCGTCGAGATCGTGGAGATTCCGCGCACTGGTACCGACACCGCTCCGAATGAAACCGACACTCCGAAAGACGAGACTGCGGCAACTGCAGACACCGCGGCGAAAGACCACACCGCGATGACTGCTGAGACCACCGCGCCGGAAGGCACGACAGCGGAAGTCGCCGCAACGGAGGTCGCTGCAACGCAAGGCTCCGCGCCGGAAGAGACCGCCGCGGCGACGGCCGAGACCGTCCAGGATGACACCGCGCCGCAGGATGACACCGCGCCGCAGGGTGAGACCACCGAGAAGAACGACGCGACCGGGCAGACCGACTGACGTGCCGCCCGTCGACTCCGCGGACCCGTTCGGCACCGCGGCGCTGCGCGACGGCATCGTCGCGGCGTGGCGGTCGTCTCCCACCCGGCTGCGTGAAGACGCGGCCACCGAAGCCGACTACGTCCGCGCGGGTTACCGCGACCGCGTTCTCACCGAACTCGCCCAGAACGCCGCCGACGCGGCAACCCGGGCCGGCATCGCCGGTGAGATGCACATCTGGTGTGAGGGCGACAGTCTCCACGTCGCCAACGTCGGCGAACCCCTGGACGACGCCGGGGTGCACGCCCTGACGGCGCTACGCGCCTCCAGCAAGAAACAAGGTGTCGGGCAGTTCGGGGTGGGTTTCACGGCTGTGCTCTCGGTCGCCGACGAGATCGAGGTGCGCTCGCGCACCGGATCCATCCGGTTCTCGGAATCCCGCACACGCGAGCTCCTCACCGAACACGACCTTCCGGAACCCACCGCCGGAATCCCAGCCCTGCGACTGGCGTGGCCGATCGCCGACGCACCGCGCGCGGGCACCGACACGGAGGTCGTACTGCACCTGAGGCCGGGCATCGACGCTCAGGAACTGCTCGACCGGTTCCGCGACGAAGCAGTCGACGTCCTGCTCGAGCTTCCTGCGCTACGCACGGTGGTCGTCGACGGGCACGAGTCGACGCGTCTGGAGACGCGTCTCCCGTCCGGGCTGTACGACGTGAGAATCGGTGAACTGCGCTGGTGGGAGTATCGCGGTACCTCGGCTCGCTGGCTGGTGCCGGTCGTGCGGGACCGGGTGCGGCCCGTCTCGCGTGACGTCCTGCGAGCGCCCACCCGCTCCGACGAGGAACTGTCGCTGCCGGCCCTCGTGGTCGCCGACGTGGCGATGCAGCCGGACCGCCGCAGAATGATGCCGGGAGCGCACCTCCAGTCGGTGGCCGAAGGTTATGCCTCGTTCGTCGCGGCATTGCCCGCCGATCAGCGACTCGACCTCGTGCCCACGCCGGGGTTCGCGCGCAGCGACGCCGACGATCGGCTCCGCGCGGCGATTCTCGACGAACTCCGCACCGAGCCGTGGCTGCCGGCCGCCGACGGCGGTGCCGACCTGCTGCCTTCACGGGCGGTCGCGTTGCCCGGGCTCACCGACGAACTGGCGGACGTGCTGGCCGACGTCGTCCCCGGGTTGATCTCGCCTGCTCTCTGCACGCCCCGTTATGCCCCGGCCCTGGCGGCGGTGGACGTGCATCGCATCGGACCCGCGCGACTGGCCGAGCTGCTGTCCGGCCACGACCGTGAGCCACGATGGTGGAACAGTTTGTACGAGGCGCTGATGCCGCTCGTCGTCGACGGGGTCGTCGCGGAGGAACTTGCCTCCCTTCCGGTCCCGCTCTCGGACGGGCGCACGGTGACCGGGCCACGGACCACCGTGCTGGCCTCCGACCTGCCCGAGATCCGCGACCTCGCCCTGCCCTGGGTACGTCTCGTCCATCCCGAGGCAGCCCATCCGCTGCTGGTCCGGCTGGGCGCGGGCACCGTGAGCGCCGCCGACCTCCTGGCCGATCCGGCACTGGTCGCGGCGGTCGAGGATGTCGACCTCGACGACCCCACCGACGACACTGCCGCGCGACTCGCCGACGTCGTGCTGCGACTGGTCGCGCATGTGCCCGCGAGCAGCGTTCCCCGCGAACTCGGGGCGCTCCCGTTGCCCGACACGCACGGGGACCTCACGCCTGCAGACGAACTGCTCCTGCCCGACGCTCCCCTCGCGGGCGTCCTCGTCGAGGATGCTCCGTTCGGCACCGTCGAGCCGGATCTCGTCGCCGAGTACAGCGCCGATGCCCTTCGGGCGATCGGTGTGGGCTGGGGATTCACCGTGCTTCGCGCCGAACTGCCCACCGGCCCGGACCACAATCTCCCCGACGAGGATCTGTGGTGGGAAACCGTCGACAGCGATCCCGACACGCTGGTGGCGGTCCGCGACCTCGATCTCGTCGACGAGGACCGGTGGGCGCAGGCCCTCGCACTGCTCGCCTCCGACCCGGCGACGGCAGAGGCGCTCGCAGATCGCGCCGGTTACACCGCGTGGTGGCTGCGCAACGAGGCGACGCTCGACGGGCAGCGCCTGGGCCACTTCCGGTGGGCCGACGACACCACCTTCGAAGGGCTGCTCGACCCGTGCACCCATCCCGACGCCGGGGTGTTCCGCAGTTGTCTCGCCGGTGACGCGCTCGACGACGTCGACCTCGCCCAGACTCTTCTCGACCGGCTCGCCGACCCGAAACGCCACCCGTCACCCGCGGTGATCGTCGCCGCGCACACGACTCTCGCGCAAGCATTCGCGGCCGGCACGATCGAGGCCGACGCCCTGACACTGCCCGACGGTGTCCGGACCGTTTCCGGTGCGGTGGTCGACGCCGCCGAGGCACTGATCCCCGACAGGCCCTGGTGGGTGGGAGTGATTCCACCGGACCGGCTCGTCACAGGTGCGGCGGGGACGGCGTCGGCCCTCGCCGATCTTCTCGACCTTCCCGTGGCGTCCGCCGTCCTTTCCGCAGAACCGGCCCGGCCGGCCCGGGCGACGCCCTGGGATCGTGAGGCCGCCGCTGTCGCAGCCACGGTGGTCACGGGGGTGCCGCTGCCGAAGGGCGCGCTGGCGCTGCACGACAGGCTCACGATCCGCTGTTCCGGTGCCATGACCGGCGACTACGACGTCTCCTGGTGGGTCGACGAGCCGGGTACGACGCACAGCACCGTCGAGGGGCTTCCCTCCGCCCTCGCCTCGGGCGGTACACGCTCGTGAGCCTCGACACCGACGTGCTCGAGTGGGTGGTACCGCTTCGCGAGCCGTGGCTGACGACGCTGATGACCGGCATCACTCACACCGGCGGTGTCGCCGCCACGATCGTGCTCGCCATGATCGCCGCGGTACTGCTCGCGCGGGCGGGCCGACGGGGCGACGCGACTCTGGTCGGTGCCGCCGTGCTGACCGGGTGGCCGGTGATGTCCCTGACGAAGCACCTGTTCGGACGTACACGCCCGCCCGAACCGGAACGGCTGATCGTGATCCGGACCGAATCGTTCCCGTCGGGCCACGCGATGATGACGGCCATTCTCGCGACCGCGCTGGCCGTCGTCGTGGTGCGGACCTGGCCGCGCGGGGATCGCCGGCGGACGGCTGCTCTGGTCGTGCTCGCCTGCTACACGCTTCTGGTGGGGCTGACCCGTGTCTATCTCGCCGCGCACTGGGTGACCGACGTGGTCGCAGGCTGGGTTTTCGGTGTCGTGTGGGCAATGCTGTGGGTGTGGTTTCTCACTCGGGTGCGCCGCACGCGGTGACCTTCCCCGAGTACTCCGAGGGCAGGGCGGCGCTGCCGCGAGAGTCACTCGAGCCCGACCTGGGCACCGCGATGCCCCCGCCGCGACGCGCGGCGCTGCGCAAGAAACAGCGCAGAACCCAACAGCCCCACAAGGATTCCGGCGATGCACACCGGCAGCGCGTCGTTCCAGCGGTCACCGCCGAGCAGGACGACGGCGGTTGCTACCACCCACGACGCGGTTCCGATGGCGAGCACGGGGCGCGGGTCCGCGAGACGACGGGTCCGCGCTGCGACGATCTGGGATGGGTCCACGAGTTGCAGATTAGTTCGTTTCGGCTGCAATAATCTTCTCCCGTTGCGAACGCACCGTACTCGACGAGCGGATTCATAGACATGTCAGTGGGCACAGAACCCAAGCGATCGTCCTTCCTGGACACGTATTTCAAGATCTCCGAGCGGGGCTCGACGTTGTCCCGCGAGGTACGTGGTGGCATCGTCACCTTCTTCGCGATGTCGTACATCGTGGTCCTCAACCCACTGATCCTCGGTAGCTTCTCCGCCGACGACGCGACCGCCAAGGTCGACGTCCTCGGCAACATCCTCCCGATCAACCAGGTGGCGGCAGTCACCGCGCTGGTCGCGGGTCTGATGAGCATCGTCTTCGGTGTGGTCGCGAATTATCCGTTCGCCATCGCCGCCGGTCTGGGCATCAACAGCCTGCTCGCCGTGAGCATCGCGCCGCAGGTCACGTGGCCGGAAGCGATGGGTCTGGTCGTCATCGACGGCATCATCATCGTGGTCCTGGCCCTCACGGGCTTCCGCACCGCCGTGTTCAACGCGATCCCGTCCTCGCTCAAGGCCGCCATCGCCGCAGGTATCGGTGCATTCATCGCGCTGATCGGCCTCGTCGACGCAGGATTCGTGCGCCGCATCCCCGACGCCGCCGGCACGACCGTTCCGGTGGGACTCGGTATCGACGGCTCGATCGCTTCCTGGCCCACCTTCGTCTTCGTCATGGGTGTGCTCATCATGGGTGTCCTGGTCGCGAGGAAGGTGCGCGGCGGTCTGCTGATCGGCATCGTCGCCACGACCATCATCGCGATGATCGTAGAAGCGGTCGCCGACGTCGGCCCGTCCCTCGGAACGAACCCCAAGGGCTGGAACCTGAGCACGCCGGAAGCTCCCGGCTCGTTCCTGGGCATTCCGGATCTGAGCCTGGTCGGCCAGTTCGACCTCTTCGGAGCGTTCACCCGCATCGGCGTCATCGCCGCGACGCTGTTGGTCTTCACCCTCGTGCTGGCCAACTTCTTCGACGCCATGGGCACCATGACCGGCCTCGGCAAGGAAGCCGATCTGACCGACAAGGACGGGAACCTGCCCAACGTCGGTAAGGCCCTGGTCGTGGAAGGTGCCGGCGCGATCGTCGGCGGCGGCGCGTCGGCGTCGTCGAACACCGTGTTCGTCGAATCCGCGTCGGGCATCGCCGAAGGTGCCCGGACGGGCCTCGCGAACGTCGTGACCGGTGTGCTGTTCCTGCTGGCCATGTTCCTGACGCCGCTCTACGAGGTCGTGCCGATCGAGGCGGCCGCACCCGCGCTGGTCGTCGTCGGCGCACTCATGATCGGTCAGGTCCGCGACATCGACTTCTCCGATTTCGCCGTGGCACTTCCCGCATTCCTGACGATCATGGTGATGCCCTTCACCTACTCGATCGCCAACGGCATCGGGGTCGGATTCATCACCTGGGTGATCCTGCACGCGGCCGGAGGCCGGATCCGGACCATCCACCCGATCCTGTGGGTCGTCGCGGTGCTGTTCGCCGTGTATTTCGCGATCGATCCGATCACCGAGATTCTCACCTAGTCGCGTGTGGCCGCGTCCGGGCATCTGTGACGTATTGTGCACGCCATGATCTCGGATACACGCGCACTCGCAGGCGACCTCGCAATCGCCGTTGTGCGTCTGACGCGTCATTTGCGAGGGAGACGCACAGATTCCCGGGTCACCTTGACTCAGCTGTCGGCACTGGCGACGCTGGGTTCGGAGGGGGCAATGACACCGGGGGCACTGGCAGCCCGCGAGCGCGTGCAGCCGCCGTCGATGACACGGGTCATCGCGTCGCTTCACGATCTGGGCTTGGTCGGCCGAACGCCACACCCGACCGACGGACGCCAGATCATCGTGACGCTGTCCGAGTCGGGGAAGGACATGCTCGCCGACGAGGCGCAGGCACGCGAAGCGTGGCTGACCGAACGTCTCGAGAAGCTCGATCCGGACAGCCTGACCACGCTCCGGAGCGCCGTGGAGATCCTTTCGTCGTTGGTGAACGACGAGAACTGAACGCAAGACCTCGGGGGGGAAATGACGTGACGGACGAGATCGGCGATCCACCGTCGACACCGCCCGAACTGCTCGACATGCCCGGCTACCTGGCGCGTCGGCTCTACCAGGCGTACGTGGCGTACTGGGGCAAGCACGTGGATCCCGTGCTGACCGGTCCGCAGTTCTCCCTCATGACAGCGGTGCGGATGTTTCCCGGTTCAGATCAGGGCAGCATGGCGTCGGCGGTGGCGCTCGACAACTCCACGATGGCCGACCTCGCCCGACGGCTCGAAACGCGTGGTTTCCTGTCTCGGGTTCCGGATTCGTCCGACGGTCGCAGAAAGCTTCTGTATCTCTCGCCGGAAGGTGAGGCTGTGCTCGACAGAGCGACGGCGCGGGTCGCCACACTGAACGGACCCTTGCTGTCGCCGCTGCCGGAGGACGAGCAGGTGGCGTTCACCCGGACGCTCCAGCGTCTGGCGGACCATTGGGAGAAACTCGCGAGCGACTGACGCCCTGCGGCCGCCGCCGCGATCGACCCCGGAGAATCGCCGGAGTGCCGGTGGTGTTCGCGTCCCGGTCGTAGCATCGGGGTGTGGTTCTCTTCTACGAGATCTTGCTCGTGCTGACGTCCCTGGCGATCGTCTGGTTCTCGCTCTACGTGCTGTACCGCCTGGTAACCGACGATTCCACCGATCACCGCTGACACGACCCCCGTCGAAGCCCGCACCCGATCCGGGTCGGCGGGATATTTCCCCGGTCTGCTTCCGCGTCCCTGCGTGCGCCCGGACCCGACGCGTCCGCGCCTCGGCATGCTGGGAGAATAGCCGTGTGGTTCACGTTATCGACATCGACGACCCGGCCGACCCGAGGCTGGACGACTTCCGCGACCTCAACTCGTCGGATCGCCGGCCCGATCTCCCCGGCGGCAAAGGACTGGTGATCGCCGAGGGCGTCCTGGTCGTGCAGCGGATGCTCGATTCGCGTTTCGCGCCGACGAGCCTGCTGGGCGTCGACCGGCGCCTCGGCGAACTGGCCGACGACCTGCGCGACGCGGACATCCCGTTCTACCGGACCGATGCCGACGTCATGGCCGAGGTCGTCGGGTTCCACCTCAATCGAGGGGTGCTCGCGGTCGCGCACCGTCCCGAACCGCTCGAACTCGGGGAGGTGCTCGAGAAGGCCGCGACTGTGGCGGTGCTCGAGGGCGTCAACGATCACGAGAACATCGGGTCGATGTTCCGCAATGCAGCGGGCCTCGGGGTCGACGGAGTGCTCTTCGGCAAGGGATGCGCCGACCCGTTGTACCGGCGTGCCGTGCGTGTCTCGATGGGGCACGTCCTGCGCGTACCGTTCGCCTCTGTCGACAGGTGGCCGCACGATCTGGATATGTTGCGGAACAAAGGGTTCCAGCTGATCTCGCTTACTCCCGACCCTCGCGCTGTGCCGCTCGCCGAGGCGATGACCGGTGAGAAGGTGGCGCTTCTCCTCGGCGCCGAAGGCCCGGGCCTGACCGAACACGCGATGCGCGCGACCGATGTGCGCGCCCGGATTCCGATGGCCCCGGGCACCGACTCGCTCAATGTCGCCACGGCCGCGGCGATGGCGTTCTACGAACGGGTCCGGATTCCGCGCTGACCTGCGTCGACTGCCGGGACGGGGTTCAGGGCAACCGGCCGTCGACGACTACAGAACCGACCGGCTACAGCGCGGCGCCGCGTCGCCACCACGACGAGCGGGCGCGCCGGGGCGGCGTCACGGCTTCGTCCTTGTCGAGCAGGTCGAACCCCCACACCTCGATGTCGGCCGGGTCGGGTTCGCTGCCGACCCGCCCCACATATCTGAACCCGAGCCACGCGGCGTTGGCTTGTTCGACGAGTCGGCGTGGGTGGAACGGAAGCGAATGCGGTGGGGGAGTGAAGTCGGCCGGCCAGCGGATCGGGTGCCTACCGGCCCAGAAGGGGTGTTCCCACGCGAACGGGACGCCCTCGTCCTCGAAGAATTCGACGGTGTCGGCGCCGAATGCGCGTCGGAGGACGCCTCGCTCCCACGCGGCGAATGCTCCCCACGCCCCCGGCGGATCGGAAACCGTCAGAAAAGTGTGTTCGGCCGCTAGTGTCTGCCGCCAACGCAACGGCAGGGCGGACGGGGTCCGGAGGTGTAGTTCGCCGCTGCACACGACGGTGACGCCGGGGTAGCTTCCGACGAAGACCTGCTGCCGCTCGGGATCTCCGCCCTGTACCGCGTGCGTGAGCGGTACACGGTCGAGTGCGACGGGGCGTCGGCCGGGAAACAGTCGTCCGAGGAGTGCCCGGGACACCGCGGGGTCCGGCTGCGAATCCCGAAGTACGGCAGCCGGATCCGGGGCGTCGACGTGCCACAGCGCCGAAACGATCGACGCCATCGGCGGTCTCTCAGATGCGTCCGTTGCTGCGCACGCCGAGCAGTACGTCGTCCCAGGAGGGGAGTGCGGGCTTGCCGCGCTTGTCCCTGCCGGGTGCGTGCGGTGCGTGCGCCGCGACCGTCTCTTCGTGCTGCTCGGACGCGGTGACCGCGACGGCGTCGGCTGCGTGAGCTTCGAGAACCGCAGGCTCCGAAGCGGTTTCGGACGCGGCAGGCTGGTCGAGGGGGATCGGGGTCGTGACAGCCGCCCGGCGCTCGTTGACGTCCGTTTCCGTCCAGTCGTCGACGTCGCGCGTGGAGTAGACCGGCGTCAGGTACCGCAGCGGACGACCGCAGTCCGGATCGACGAGATCCGCGGCGGTGTCGTCGAGCGCGGTGATCGTGCCGCCGTGTGCGTCCGGCTGGTACCGCCAGTGCGCGGTATTGGTGGATCGGCCCGCATGCCACTGAAGTTCGGCGACCCAGTGACCGTCGTCGTCGCGCCAGGCATCCCACGTGGCCTCGTCGAGGTTGTGGCCGCGCGCACGGAACGCCTGGGTCACGATTTCGAGCAGGGTCTCGACGGTGGGACCGTCGGGGCGGACGGGATGTCCCTTCTTCGCCATGTCGGCTGCGCGGGACCGCTCGAGCAGCACCGGGTAGGCGAAGCGCTCGACCTTGGCGATCGGGATTCCGGCCTCCTGGGAGACCTGCTCGACCGAAGCGCCGCCGCGGATCCGGGCCTGGATCTCGCGGGGCCGGAGCTGGCTGGTTGTTTCGATCTGGATCTGCCCGAGGCGGGCGAGATCTCCGCGTGACGCAGCACGCAGAGTGTCGTCCACCGGGACACGGAACTTTGCACCCGTGTCGGGATCGGCGAGCACGACAAATTTTGCATCGGGCTCGAGACCGACCACTCGAAGCTCTCGCACCTTGACCTCCTCGCGCGCCGATCGCGATTGACCCGCCCGACTGTAATCGAGTCGTCACATTTCCGGGCGAGGACACGCCGCGCCACGCCGGGCGATGTCACACGGATTCCCCCGAGACGCGTTATGGTCCTAGGTTTACCGAAATGTCTCGATATCAGGTTGAGGGTTGGGTACGGGAGAGGGGCCGGGCCCCGCTGAGGAC
>JAEZDV010000050.1 GCA_023417985.1 Actinomycetes bacterium
TCCTCGGTGACGAGGAACTTCTGATCGACCGGGCAATTGCGAAGATCGTCGCCGACGTTCGTGCCCGGAGCGGCGCGGGCACCGATCTTCCGGTGTCGCGGTTGCGAGCAGGGGATGCCGCGCCCCCCGAACTCGCGGAGTTGCTGAGCCCGTCGCTGTTCGCCGAGGACCGGGTCGTGGTGCTCGAGTCTGCCGGGGAGGCCGGGAAGGACGCCGCAGCCCTGATTCTCGACGCGGCCGGCGAGGTGCCGGACGGCGTCACGCTGGTCGTCGTGCACAACGGCGGCGGCCGGGCCAAAGCGATGGTCGGCGGACTGCGTAAGTGCGGAGCGGTGGAACACGACTGTGCGGCACCGGTGAAAGCCGGCGACCGCGCTGCCTGGGTGCGCGCCTTCGTTCACAAGGAGTTCCAGGCAGCCGACGTGCGGGTCGCGTCCGACGTGGAGCAGTTGGTCATCGAATCGGTCGGATCCGACCTGCGCGAGTTGGCCGCAGCGTGCAGCCAACTGGTGGCCGACACCGGCGGAAAGATCGACGCGGCGGCGGTGCGCCGCTACTACTCCGGCAAGGCTGAGATCACGGGTTTCGACGTCGCGGAGAAGGCCGTCGCGGGCGATGCGGCCGGTGCACTCGAGGCTCTGCGGTGGGCGATGCACCGTGGCGTCCCACATGTGCTGCTCGCCGACGCGCTCGCCGATGCGGTTCACACGATCGCGCGGGTGGGTTCGGCGGGTCGCGGTGACCCGTTCGCCATGGCATCCGGACTGGGGATGCCGCCGTGGAAGGTCAAGAAGGCGCAGGCGCAGGCCAGAGTGTGGGCACCGGCGTCCATCGGCACCGCGCTGGGCGTGGTGGCCGCGCTCAACGCCGATGTGAAAGGTGCGGCTGCCGACCCGGACTACGCACTCGAGCACGCGGTTCGTACGGTCGCTGAGCTCGTCGGCTGACGACACCTGAGGCTGCCCGGCTCGAAGATCGGCTCGAGGTGGGCACTTACGGGTCGAGGCGAGACGCACGAAAGCCGCTCCCCGTCAGGGAAGCGGCTTTCGGAAAGCAGAGCTCGCGTCTACTACCTCGGAACTACGTTCAGAGCGAGTTGGCGAGCTTGGCCAGTGCAGACTTCTTGTTGGCGGCCTGGTTGGGGTGGATGACACCCGCGCTGGCTGCCTTGTCGAGCTTGCGGCTGGTGGCGACGAGAAGCTCGGTGGCCTTGTCCTTGTCGCCAGCGGCCGCGGCCTCGCGGAAGGAGCGGATCGCGGTACGAAGCGCCGACTTCACCGACTGGTTCCGGAGCCGGTTGCGCTCGTTGGTGCGAATTCGCTTCACCTGGGACTTGATGTTGGCCACGCGTAGAATCCTGTCGTGTTGCTGGTAGCTGGTTGAAAAGCTCTGGATGCACTAGGCACCGACAGGCAACGATACCAAGAAGGCCCGCAAAGCCCAAACCGGCGCGATCGTCATGTCCGCCGTGTTTCCCCGCTGGGACAGTTCGATGTCGGATTGTGCACAACGCCCTCACATATAGAACGATTCCGGCATGAGTCGCCGTACCCCTACTGCGTCGGGCACGTCCCCGGCCAGGCACCGCAGGAAGAACCCCGATGTGTTCGACGGTTACGGGAGAAACCCGGACCGTTTGGCGTACGACGAGATGTTCGATGCGGCGGGCAAGGTTCGCCCGCCGTATCGGCGGCTGCATCAGATCCTCGAGTCCAAGGGTCCCGAGGATCTCGCCGCGCGCACCGACGCGCTGGGCAGGGCGTTCACCGATCAGGGCGTGACTTTCTCGCTGTCCGGGCAGGAACGGCCGTTCCCGCTGGACATGGTGCCGCGCCTGATCGCGGCAGCCGAGTGGAACCGGCTCGAGAAGGGGATCCGGCAGCGGGTGCGCGCACTCGAGTTGTTCCTCGCCGACGTGTACGGCGAGCAGAGCATCCTGCGGGACCGCGTCATCCCGAAGCGCCTCGTCACGTCCTGCGAGCACTTCCACCGGCAGGCCGCGGGGATCGTCCCGCCGAACGGGGTGCGCATCCACGTCGCCGGTATCGACCTGATCCGGGACGAGAAGGGCACCTTCCGCGTGCTCGAGGACAATCTCCGCTCGCCGTCGGGCGTGTCCTACGTCATGGAGAACCGGCGCGTCATGGCCAGGGTGGCGCCCGATCTGTTCGTCCAGCACAAGGTGCGTCCGGTCGGGGACTACGCGCTGCACCTGCTGCGTTCACTCCGCGCCGCGGCCGCGCCGAACGCAGCCGACCCCACGGTGGTAGTCCTCACACCCGGTCTCGCGAACGCCGCATACTTCGAACACTCGCTCCTCGCGCGGCAGATGGGTGTTGAACTAGTCGAAGGCCGGGACCTGTTCTGCAGGGACAACATCGTCTACATGCGCACCACCGAGGGTGAGCAGCAGGTCGACGTGATCTACCGGCGTATCGACGACGACTTCCTCGATCCGCTCCAGTTCCGGCCGGACTCCGTGCTCGGCGTCGCCGGACTGCTCAACGCCGCGCGCGCCGGCAACGTCGTGATCTCCAGCGCGGTCGGAAACGGCGTGGGTGACGACAAACTCGTCTACACCTACGTGCCCGACATCATCGACTACTACCTCGGCGAGAAGCCCCTGCTGCCCAACGTCGACACCTTGCGATGCTGGCTCGACGAAGAACGCGAGGAGGTCCTCGACCGCATCGACGAACTCGTCATCAAGCCCGTCGAGGGCTCGGGTGGGTACGGCATCGTCTTCGGCCCCGACGCCTCGCCGGCCGAACTGAAGACCATGGCGCGCAAGATCCGGGCGAATCCCCGCGCGTGGATCGCTCAGCCGGTCGTGCAACTGTCCACCGTTCCGACCCGGGCAGGCGACACCCTCGCTCCCCGCCACGCGGACCTGCGTCCGTTCGCGGTCAACGATGGCGAAGAGATCTGGATCCTCCCTGGAGGGCTGACGCGAGTCGCACTCCCCGAAGGGTCCCTGGTCGTCAATTCCAGCCAGGGTGGTGGCAGCAAGGACACCTGGGTCCTCGCGAGCCGAAGCTCGGACACGGCGAGCGAACTGGGTGGGGAGGGGTTCGTCGAAGAGCGGGCCGAAGTGAGCCAGCCCGACCGAGGACCCGAACTGACGACAGAGCAACAGCAGCAGCAGCAACAACAACAGCAGCAGCAAGAGCAACGACAGCAAGAGCAACACGGAGGGGAACGCTGATGCTCGCACGTAATGCGGAGTCGCTGTTCTGGATCGGACGCTACGTCGAACGAGCCGACGACACCGCGCGCATCATGGATGTCGCGGTCCACCAACTGCTCGAGGACTCCACGGTGGATCCCGACCGCACGTGCCGGCAGTTGTTGCGCGTCCTCGGATTCAGTGCTCCCCAAGGCGAACTCGACGTGCAGACCGTCATCGACATCGTCGCGTTCGGGCGAGACGGCGCGGGGTCCATTCTCGACACGCTCTCGCACGCACGCGAAAACGCGCGCGGTGCACGCGAAGTCACCTCCACCGAGATGTGGGAATGCCTCAACACCACCTACAACGCGCTCGCCGAACGGGAACGCGCGGCGAAACGTCTGGGGCCCCACGAGTTCTTCCGCTACGTCGAAGACCGCAGCGCGATGTTCGCCGGCCTGGCCGACAGCACCCTGTGTCGTGACGACGGATACCGATTCCTGTTGCTCGGCCGTTCGATCGAACGCGTCGACATGATCGTCCGGCTGCTGCTTTCCCGTGCAGGCGACCGGCCCACCTCACCGACCTGGGCCACCGTCCTTCGTTCGGCGGGTGGATACGACACCTACCTGCGCACCTACCGGGGCGCACTCGACGCGGGACGCATCGTCGAATTCATGATGCTCGACCGGCTTTTCCCTCGATCGGTGTTCTCCGCGATCCGGCAGGCAGAGCAGTGCCTGACCGAACTCGACGACCAGACCGACCACCGCTTCGGTGCGCGCAACGAAGCGCAGCGACTGCTCGGGCGAGCCCGTAGCGAGCTCGAATTCATCCGGCCCGGCGTGCTCCTCGAGGAACTCGCCGAACGCCTCGACGCCCTGCAGGAGATGTGCCGGCAGGTCGGTGAAGCCATCGCGCTCCAGTATTTCCACGCAGCGCCCTGGGTGGCATGGAGTTCCGCCCGCAACGACGGTGAAGACGATCTGCTTCTGGAGGGAGAACTGTGAGCTGGCGCATGCGCGTGGTCCACAAGACCGGCTACGAGTACGCGGGGCCGGTCACGGCGTCGTACAACGAGGCGCGTCTGACGCCCCGATCCGACAGCCGTCAGACGGTGATCCTCAGTCGTGTCGAGACGACTCCCGCGACACGCTCCTACCGATACACCGATTACTGGGGGAGTGCCGTGACGGCGTTCGACCTCCACGCACCCCACACGTCGCTCGAAGTGACCGGTTTGTCTGTTGTGGAAACGGACTCCCTCGATCCGCAGGAAGCGCCGGCGGGCTGGGATGTGATCCGCGAACCCGACACCAAGGACCGATACGACGAACTGCTCCTCCCGAGCCGATATGTGCCGGCGGACAAAGCGCTCGCCAAGACTGCCCGCGACCTCGCGAAAGGTCTCGACCCCGTCGACGCCGTGGTCGCCGCTGCGGAATGGGTCCACGAGCAGATGGATTACGTCCCGGGAACGACAGGCGTCCATACCTCCGCAATCCAGGCATACGAGGAACGGCAGGGTGTGTGTCAGGATTACGCTCACTTGACGCTGCTCTTGTTGCGCGCCATGGGGATTCCCGCCCAGTACGTTTCGGGGTATCTCCATCCCGTTCGGGATGCGACGATCGGGGAAACCGTCGAGGGGCAATCCCACGCCTGGATCCAGGCATGGACCGGCGCGTGGTGGGGATACGACCCCACCAATGCGAGATTCGTGGGTGAGCAACACGTATCGGTGGGGATCGGCCGGGATTACGGTGACGTCCCCCCGCTCAAGGGCATCTACATGGGTGGAAGCGCCGCGGCGCAGGAAGTCGTTGTGGAGGTCACGCGACTTGCGTAGTGTGCCTTCACGAGCGAATTATGCTGCGGCAAGACGATTCGATGGTGTTCGGTGTAGGTAGGTCCGGGCCGGTGGCCGGGACCACGACCTCCGAGGGGAACTCATGGAACCCGAACGTGACCCGGCCCAGGAACCACTACACGACCCCGCACAGAGACCCGGCCGAGAACCGGAGAACGAGATCCGCGATGCTGCACACCGGGTCGACGATTCCGACCACGAAACCGCGTTGGAAACCGCGGAACCCGCCGAATATTCCGACCTGAGACGGTGTGCGGCGGAGGCGATCGGAACGTTCGTGCTCGTGTTCTCGGCTGTCGGCACCGCTGTCTTCGCGGGCAATTACGTGGGACAACTCGGCGTTGCCCTGGCGTTCGGCCTGACCTTGCTGTTCCTCGTGTACACCATCGGCCCGATTTCGGGGTGTCACGTCAACCCGGCGGTCACCCTCGGCCGGCTCATCGTCGGCCAGGTCACTCCGGTCCGTGCTGTCGGCTACTGGATCGCCCAGGTGATCGGCGGTCTGGTGGCCGGTGTGACGATCTTCGCGATCGCATCGTCGCTTCCCTCGTACGACCGCGCGGCAGACGGTCTCGGCGCGAACGGCTGGGGTGCCCACAGTCCGTCTGCGGTCAAGGGGCCGTTCGGCGGAGTCATCGAGAACGGTTACGGGATCGGCGCCGCAATGGTCGTCGAGATCCTCCTGACCGCGCTGCTGGTGTTCGTGGTGCTCTCCACGACCGACCAGATCGCCGACGTGCTGATCGCCGGGATCGCGATCGGATTCACCCTCGCGGTGATCCACCTCATCTCGATCCCGATCGACAACACCTCGGTCAATCCCGCGCGCAGCCTCGCCGTGGCGTTCTATCAGAACGGCGCGCTCGGGCAACTCTGGTTGTTCATCGTCTTCCCGCTGATCGGCGGCGCGCTCGGCGCGCTCGTCTACGCGTTCCTGTTCGGCCGACGGCAGGGGCTACGGG
>JAEZDV010000343.1 GCA_023417985.1 Actinomycetes bacterium
GCCTTCGGCCGTGGTTACTGCTAGTCGTTCTGGAAGTAGCTCAGCAGACGCAGGATCTCGACGTACAGCCAGACCAGGGTTACGGTCAGGCCGAGGGCGACGCCCCACGCGGCCTTCTCCGGCGCCCGGGCGCGGATCAGCTGATCTGCGGAGTCGAAGTCCAGCAGGAAGCTGAAGGCAGCGATGCCGATGCACACGAGGCTGAAGATGATGGCGAGCGGGCCGCCGTCACGCAGGCCGAGGCCGCCATCGATGAAGAAGCCGGCGATGAGGTTGCCGAGCGCGAGGATCAGCACACCGACGAGCGCACCGACAATCATCCTGGTCAGTCGCGGCGTGACGCGGATTGCACCCGTGCGGTAGACGACGAGCATGCCGAAGAACACGCCGAACGTGCCGAGGACCGCCTGTGCGATCAGGGTCGAACCGCCGGCGCCGCCGAAGGTGATGTCGGTGAACATGAACGACAGCGCGCCGAGGAAGAAGCCCTCCGCGACCGCGTAGGCGAGGACGATCGCCGGGTTGTCCATCTTGCGACCGAAGGTGGCCACCAACACGAGGACCAGACCGATGAGACCGCCGCCGATGACGAACGGGGCAGCCAGGCCGGTGTTCATCGTGACCAGGACGTAGGAGATCAGCGCCGACACGGCGAGCGCGCCGAGCGTGATGCCGGTCTTCGTGACGACATCGTCGATGGTCATCGACCGCTCGGTGGTGGGCCGTGCCCACGGATCCGTCGGCGAGTACTGCGGCTGGCCGAACTGCTGGGTGGCTTGCGTGGCACCTGCCGTCGCAGAGCCGAAACTGGCGTATCCGCCGCCCTCTTGCTTGGGCAGGTTGCGGAACACCGGGTTACTGGTGGTGCGCACCGGGCACTCCCTTCTGGTGGTCGCTTCTGTCCGCTCAACGCGTCGGCCGGGGCGAAAGTTCCCACGTCCGGATGACCGTCGGGGTCTGCTCGGGGCGGACCCCGGACAAAGTGGACTCTACCGGGTCCGGAGCGACCGAGTCACCGTGAACTTGGGGTTCCGGCCCTCGACTGTCGTGGCCCCTACCATCCGATTCAGGATCGGGCGGTAGCGGAGATGGGAGTTGTAGACCGTCCACAGCTCGCCTCCGGGACGGAGGATACGGCCCGCCGACGCGAACATCTTCTCCGCGGCACCCGTGTGGACGGCCGCACCGACATGGAACGGCGGGTTGCACACCACGAGATCGACGGATGCGTCGGGCAGCGTCCCTGCCACGTCGTCTCGCAGCACGTCGACCTGATCGGCGAGACCGTTCGCGGCGGCGGTCGCAGCGGCCGAGGCCACCGCAGCGGACGACTGGTCGGTGGCGATCACCCGCAGGCCGGGACGCTCCCGGGCGAGCAATGCAGTGAGAATTCCGGTGCCGCACCCGAGGTCCACGGCGACCGAGGCGTCCGGTGCGGCCCGCGGCAGGAACCCGATCAGGAAGCGGGTGCCGATGTCGAGCTTGGGGCCCGCGAACGCGGCGCCGTGCGCGACGACGACGAGATCCAGTTCCGCGAGGGTTTCCCGGACCGGATAGGTGCTCGGGCCCGGTATGGGGTTGCGCGCGATCACCACGCGCGATTTCTGTCTCCCCCGCGACGCCCGCACGTCGGCGAAAGATCGCGCAAGGACGTCGTTCATCGCCACGGTGATGTGCTTGTCCCTGCCGCCGGCGAAGACGACGACGTCGGGATCGGCATGGGCGGCGATCGCTTCGGCGATCTCCGTGAGCGCGCTGAGCGAGCGCGGCAGCCGGAGGAGCACGACGCGAGCACCGCGGAGCAGTCGTTCGTCGAGCGTGTGCGTGGTGAACCGGTCCGCGAGGTTCTCGCGGGAGGCGTTGGCGGCGAGGGCGCGCTCGGCCACGATCGAGTCCTGGTGGACCCGCAGGCCCGAGGCGTCGTACCGAACCGCCGCACCGAGGGTCAGCGCACCGTACTGGTCGTCGATGACGACGACGGTGCCGCGCGGAGCCGCCTCGAGGGCGGAGTGAGCTTCGTCGAGGATCAGCCTGTCTGCGGCGTCGACAGCGAACAGATTGGGCGCTTCCACGTCCGGGAAGCGCCGCAACCTGTCGAACAGCGGGTCTGTCAGCACTCGCCCTTGCCGGCGTTCTCGATGGCGCGGAGCGTGTCCGCCTGCTGCCCTGCGTCCAGTTCCTGCCACTTGGGGAGCTGCTGCTGTGCGTCCGCGACGGCCTGCGCAGCCTGCACGCGGTCCTGGCCCCATCCTTCGAGCTCGTCCAGGTACGGCAGGAGAGCCTCGCAGTTCTCCTCGTAGCTGTTACCGAGCTCGACCCCTGCGCCGCCCTGTGCGGACGACGATGCACTCGTGGTGGTCGTGGTGGTGGTGGTCTCGTCGGCCGAGGCGGTTTCGTCCGAGGAGCCGCACGCACCCGCGAACAGAACCAGACCTGCACCGAACAGCGCCGCGACAGTCTTCTTCATGTATGTCCCACTTCTCATAGCAGTGTCGTTGAGCCGACCCGATGGCGTCGTTGCCAGCGTCCGGTCGGATCACGGTAAACGAGGGCCTGCAAGCGATCCGCGCCGGGACCGCACATTCCGGGACTACCCTGAGAAAACGGCCGTGCGAGGTGATCGAAAACGATGCACGAGAACGAAACGATCTCCACCCAGCGCGCTCCGGCGCCGAGGGTGGACGAGGCAGCGGTCGTGGAAACTCTCGCCGACGCGGGGTTCACCGATGCCCGGGAGATCGGCCGGGGCGGATTCGGGATCGTGTACCGCTGCCGCCAGGAATCACTGGACCGGACGGTCGCGGTGAAGGTTCTGCGCACCATCCTCGACCCCGACGACCTCGAGCGGTTCCTGCGGGAGCAGCGTGCGATGGGCCGGCTCTCCGGTCACCCCAACATCTGCAACGTCTTACAGGCCGGAACCATCGACGAGAACCGGCCGTACCTGGTGATGCACTATCACCCCCACGATTCGCTGGAGACGCGGATCCGTCGCCACGGCGCCCTGCCGTGGCCCGAGGCGGTAAGGATGGGCGTCAAGGTCGCCGGAGCACTCGAGACGGCCCATCGTGCCGATGTCCTGCACCGCGACGTCAAGCCGGGCAACATCCTCGTCACCGAGTACGGCGAACCGCAGCTCACCGATTTCGGCATCGCACATGTCGCCGACGGCTTCCGCACCACGACGGGCATGATCACCGGATCGCCTGCGTTCACCGCACCGGAGGTGCTGCGCGGCGAGCAGCCCACGCCCGCGTCCGATGTGTACGGACTCGCCGCCACCTTGTTCTGCGCGATCACCGGCCACGCCGCCTTCGAACGCAAGGAGGGCGAACGGGTCGTCGCGCAGTTCGTGCGCATCACATCCGAGCCGGTCCCGGACCTGCGCGGCTCCGGGATTCCCGACGACGTATGTGCCGCCCTCGAAATCGGCATGGCACCGGACCCCGCAGAACGGCCGGCGACGGCGGCAGACTTCGGGGAGATGCTCCGCCGGATCGAATGGAGTCACGGCTTGAAAGTGGCCGACATGGCGCTTCCCGGCGCGCCACCTCCCGAACTCACCGGTACGCCGGTCGATTCACGGAAGTCGGCTCCCTCGGCCACGAACGTGACGTCGCCGTCGTCTGCCCCGACCACCCGTTTCCACCCTCCGGCGCCGAGTCGGCCGCTCGTCGACCGCACCCGATTGCTCCGACTGCTGCGCACAGGACAGCAGCGCCGGCTCACCGCGATCCACGCCCCCACCGGTTTCGGGAAATCGACCCTCGCGGCCCAGTGGCGCGATGTCCTCACCACCGAGGGCATCCCGGTCGCCTGGCTGACTGTGGACAGCGACGACAACAAGGTCCTGTGGTTTCTGGCTCATCTCATCGAAGCGGTGAAGCAGGTCCGGCCGGCACTCGCCCGTGATCTCGAGCAGATTCTTCAGTCGCACGGTGACGACGCGACCCGATACGTCCTGAGCAGCCTCATCGACGAGATCTACCGGACCGACGAACCGATGGTGCTCGTGGTGGACGACTGGCAACGGGTCACCTCGCGGGAAACCGTTGGTGCTCTGGACTTCCTGCTCGAACAGGGCCCATCCAACCTCCATGTGATCGTCACCAGCCGGCGCCGGTCGGGCCTCCCGCTGAGCCGATTGCGGGTGCGCGACGAGCTTCTCGAGATCGATTCGGCAGCACTACGTTTCGATGACGAGGAGACGGAGAAGTTCCTTCGCGACGTGGCGGGGTTGCACCTGACTCCTGACGATGTGCGGGAACTGAACAACACCACCGAGGGTTGGGCCGCCGCCCTCCAGCTGGCATCGTTGTCGTTGCGGGACAGCGACGATCCTTCGGCTCTCATCGAGAATTTGACCGGTCGCCACCATGCGATCGGGGAATACCTGGTGGACAACGTTCTCTCCACGCTCGAACCGGAGATGTACGAGTTCCTCACCGCGATCTCCGTCGCGCACTCCGTCTGCGCCGGTCTGGCCACCGCACTGACCGGCGAGTTCCGGAGCCAGGCGATGCTCGAGGACGCCGAGCAACGCGACCTGTTCCTACGGCACGTGGACGACGAACGCATCTGGTTCCGCTTCCACCACATGTTCCGGGAGTTCTTGCACCGTCGCCTCGAACGCGACGACCCCGAACGTATCCCGGAACTGCACCGTGCCGCCGCCCGATGGTGCGCGCGACACCATCTGCTCCGCGAATCCGTCGATCACGCTCTGGAAGCGGGTGACACGGCATTCGCTGTGGATCTCGTGGCGACGGACGGAATGGATCTGATGGAGCACGGACACATGGGCACTCTCCTGGCCCTGATCGACAAACTCCCTCCTCGTGCGGTCGCCGACGATCCCCGTCTGCTCTTGAGCCGGGCGTGGGCCTGCGGTGCGTTGCAACGGTTCTCCGAGGCACGGTCCGCTCTCGCTGCCATCCCGGCCGTCTGCGCCCGCAGCACCCTGCCCCGCGACGACCTCGACGCGCTCCTCGTCGAAACCCGAGTCGCCGAAGCGGCGCTGCTGATGAACACCGATCACGTCGAGGGCATCGACGAGTTGGTGGAACCCGTGCTCACGGCACCCGACGAGGTCCGCCCGTGGGTGGTGGGTGCCGCGACGGTATTCGCCTGCTACGCGGATCTCCTCTCTTTCGAGTTCGACAGTGTGCGACGCCGGCAGAAGTGGGCTCGGCCGTACCACGAGCGGACACGCGGGCAGTTCGCGGCGATCTACGGGTTGTGCCTGTGCGGCATCGCAGCGAACGAGCAACTCGAAGTCGCGGCAGCCGAGGAGTACTTCCGCCGCGCGTTGCGCGCCGCGCGGCAGAGCGGAGGAATCCACACCCATGCGGGCCGGTTGTCGGCGGCGATGCTGGGCGAACTCATGTACGAACAGGGCCGGACCGCCGAGGCAGAGACCTTGCTGGACGAAAGCAAGCTGCTCGGAATCGAGGGCGGAATAGCGGATTTCATGATGGCCCGGTTCGCGACCGGCGCCCGGTTGAAGATGCTGAGGGGCGACAGACCGGCTGCTGTCGAACTGCTCGACGAGGGACTGCACGCCGCGTTCACGCATGATCTGCCGCGACTGCGCGCGCGCATCGAGAACGAGCGGATGCGACTGGGGATCGAACCTCGGTCGGCGCCGCGACGGACGATGCCGGATCCGGCGACCCGGCCCCCGGTCGGGCCCGAGGAGGTCACCGCACAGTTCGAGGACGCCACCGCCATCCGGATCCTCTACCGCACCGGCGAACCCGCCGCGATCGCCGAAGCCGTGGAGTGGGCACGGTGGTGGCAACGCCGGACTGCCGGCCGACGGCCCCGGACGCACATGAGTTACACCCGGCTGGTCGTCGCATGCCTGCACGCCGCGGGCCGCCAGGAGGAAGCGGAGCGCACTGTCGCGCCGCTGGTCGCGTTGTGCGGGGAACGAGGCATGGTCCGGCACCTCATCGATGGCGGGCCGCGCGTGGTTGCGGTCCTCGAATCGTTGCAGGACAGGGTGCAGAACGGAGACACGCCCAAGGGCTGGCCCATAGTGGACGAGGCATTCCTCGCCGAGATGGTGCGACTCGCCGAAGCCGAAGGCGCCGGTACCCGGTTGTGACTGCCGTCGACGTCGGCGCACGGGACACGGGACACGCCGGTACGGCACTCGAGCGGACTCGATGGGGCAGACTTCCAGCATGACCACAACCCACAACGGAGAGGTCCGCACCCGGGTGTGGCGGGAGGCCAAGCTCGAAGCCGAAGACTTCCCGTTGGCCGACGTGTCGGAGCACCTGAAGGATCCGGACTCCCTGGTGTGGGTGGATCTGCTCGACCCGAAACCCGAGCGCCTGCTCGACCTCGCGGAGGAGTTGGGCTTCGACCCCCTCGCGGTGGAAGACGCGCTCGCACGGAGCGAACGCACCAAAGCGACGCGCTACCCCACGCACACCTTCCTCACGGTCTACGCCACGCATCTCCGGACCACGCCCGACCCCACTCTCGAGATGTACGAATCCCGACTCGCCACGACTCGGGTGTCGGCGTTCATGATTCCCCGGTGCCTGGTGACCGTCCGCCGCGACGGTCCGTTCGACATGGACGAGGTGGTGAACCGCTGGGATTCCAACCCCGACCTGATCCGGTACGGCACCGCCGCCCTCCTGCACGGGCTCCTGGACGTGGTGGTCGACGGCCAATTCGACACCATCCGTGACCTCGACGACGCGATCGAGGAAATCGAAGACGGGCTCTTCGCCGACCAAGCCCGCACCAAGACGATTCAGCGGAGCGTCTACCGGCTTCGGAAGGAACTCGTCCAACTGCGAAGGGTGGTCCTGCCCATGCGGGAGATCGTCAACGCTGTCACGCATTTTCGCGCCGACCATGGCATTTCCGGCGAACTGGACAGTTGGTACGCAGATCTCTACGACCATGTCCTTCGTGCCACGGAATGGACCGAATCCCTGCGCGACATGGTGACCACCATCTTCGAGACCAATCTGTCGCTGCAGGACGCCCGTCTCAACACCGTAATGAAGAAGCTGACGGGATGGGCCGCGATCATCGCGGTGCCGACGGCCGTGACCGGGTGGTACGGCATGAACGTGCCCTACCCCGGCTTCGGCGACCGAGGGGGCCTCGCCGCGGTGGCTGTCATCATCATTCTCTCCGCCGGCGTGCTGTATCTGCTGTTCAAGCGTCGTGACTGGCTCTAGACCCTAGAGGAAAACCACGATCAGCACGATGACCAACACCACCACCACGAGCGACGCGGCCACCCGCCAGACCCCTCCGGCGCCGGATCGATTGCGGGTCAGCTCGGGATCGGCATCCGGGGCGTCACCGATTGCGTCGTCGTTGTTCGGGTCGGACATCGCTCCTCCTCGTGTGTCTGTCCAGGCAGTCTTACACGGTTGGGGAATTTCGGGACGCGTTGTCGACGCGCTGTTTCACTTCGTGCGAGCCGGGTATTCGAAGCGGGAACCGTCCGACAAACTAGGAGGACCGACCGATGGCCGATTTCATCGACAAGGCAAAGCACAAGGCTGAAGAACTGGCCGGCAAGGCCAAGGAACAAGGTGGCAAGGCCACCAACGATCGCGATCTCGAAGCCGAAGGCAAGGGCGATCAGACCAAGGGCGGAATGAAGCAGGCCGGCGACAAGGTCACCGACGCCGCAGACGACGTCAAGAGGGCTTTCAAGCAGGACTGAAACCTGCCCGATAATCCGGGGGCCGCGCATG
>JAEZDV010000124.1 GCA_023417985.1 Actinomycetes bacterium
GGCGAGCACCGGGCAGTCGCGACGCGTAGCGACGGACTTTCCGCCGCGATCCACGACCGCAGACCGTCGTCTACCCTGAAACCCATGACGGAGCGGGACCGCACACCCGAGGGCCGACCCCAGAGCGCGCGTCCCCGCGATGCGCTCGGACGTCCGCTTCCGCCCGGTGACGACGGCGTCGAACGCGTTCCCGACGACCTCGATCTCGATACCGAGGAGACCATTTCGGAAGGTCAGCGACTGCTCGATCACGGGTACCCCTTCCATGCCCACGAGGTGTTCGAAGCCATGTGGAAGAAGGCCCCGCCGGAAGAGCGACCGCTGTGGCAAGGCCTCGCCCAACTCGCGGTGGGCCTGACCCACCTGCTGCGCGGCAACCCGCGGGGTGCGGCCTCGCTGTTGAGGCAGGGCAGGGCGCGGATCTGCCACTACGAGGACGCACCGCCGTACCGGCTCGACATCGACGGATTGTCCGCGTGGGCCGACCATCTCCTGACCGAGATCGAACGGGGCGATCCCACTGACGCGCCGCCGATTCCCATGCTGAGGATGCCGTGATGCCGATTCTTCCGATGTTCCCGTTGGGCACAGCGCTGCTGCCGGGAGCCGGCCTGCCGCTCCACGTCTTCGAGCCGCGCTACCAGCAACTCGTCCACGACTGCATGATTGCACCCGACGGCCCGCGTTTCGGGGTCGTGCTCATCGCGCGGGGGCACGAGGTCGGGGGCGGCGAGCAGCGGAACGATGTGGGCACCGTCGCGCGCATCCTTCTCGACAGCGAGATCGGAAACGGGCGTCACGTATTGGAATGTGTTGCAGAGGAGCGCATTCGAGTCAGTTCCTGGCTTCCGGACGATCCGTACCCGCGCGCCGAAGTCGAGCCGTGGCCCGACACCGAATCCGGTCCCGTCGACCTGTCCCCGCTTTTCGAGTCGCTGGAACGTCTGCACCACCTTCTCGACCGATTGACCGACGGAAATGCGCCCCCGCCTCCGTCGCCCTCGGAACTTCCGGAGGATCCCGGCGAGCGCTTGTTCGCGATCGCCCGTAACGTCCCCATGGGCGAAGCCGATCGATATGCGGTGCTGTCGACGCCCGGTCCGGCCGAGCGCTTGGAGGTGCTGACCGAATCGGTGGCAACCGCGATCGATCTGGTTTCGTGGAAGCTGCAGAGCTGACTTATGCCCACCGACGCGGACACCCCTTATCCTGCGCGGGATTTCCTCGACGAGATCGCGGAAGACTTTCGCGCTGATCCCGATGTCGAACTCGGCACGATGTTCCGCAGCCCGGGACTGCGCGTGGCGGGCAGGATCTTTGCCTTTCTCGGCGGCGACCAGCGTTTGATCGTCAAGATGCCCCGCGAACGTGCGCTGGAAGTCGTCAGCGCAGGAGCGGCGGACGAAGTCACGATGGGAAACCGGACGATGAAGGAATGGGTCTCCTTCCCCGTCGACGAAGACGACCTCGACGGAACTCTCACCACGTGGCGACGGGTCGCCCGCGAAGCTCACGACTTCGTCGCGGGCCTGTGAATTCGGCCTTCTCAGCCGACGACGATCACAGCGAGCGTCCGCGGTCCGTGCACTCCCTCGACACGCTCGAGTTCGATGTCGCTGGTCGCGGACGGCCCACTGATCAGCGTGGTGGGCCGTTCGGGCACGAGCCTCGCAAGGGCTTCGGGCACACCGGCTTCGATGGTGTCGAGCCCGACGACACACACGTGAAGGTCGGGTACCAGCGTGAGAGCACGCCGGCCCTGGTCTGCACTTCCGTCGAGAAAGATCGTGCCGGTCTCCGCGCACGACACGGCCGAGTTCGTGAGCACACCGTCGAGTTGTCCGAGTTCGGGAGCGGGTACCTCGGGCGAATCGACGACGACCCGGCCGTCGAATTCCGCGAGCCACGACCGGTCCAGCCCGGGCGGAATCCCGAGACTCCGCACCTCGAGACGGGCGAAAAGTTCGGCGAGCGCACCGGGCAGATCCGCCACAGAGTGGAAGAACACGTCCGCCTTGTAGTCACGCACGCGGTCGGCGAACAACTCGTAGCGCTGGTCGTCGGGCAGTGTCCGTCCGGTGCGATAGCGGCGGACCACCTCCTCAGGAGCAGCATCGGACAGCGTCAGGGCATCCCGGATACGGCCCAGTACAACGTCTTTCGAACTCACGATGACTCTCCCGACCGTCTCGCACGGTCGAGGACCTCTCGCCGTTCGTCGGTACCCCACCATTGGCGGAACGTCTGTTTCGGAGGTGCGGCGATATCGCGCGCGGCGGTCCACGCGCTGAGCGGCCACGGCAGTGTCGTGATCCGCCCTTTCCTGCCCGCGAGCAGTCGCGCGATCCCCGCCGCCTTCTGTGCTGCAGTCCAGCGCGGAGCCGACGACATCGCCAACGACGCCGCCTTCATCACCGCGGCCTCCGCTCCCGGTCGCGCGTGCTCGGCCTTCTGGTGCCGCAACTCGACGAGCAGCGACGGAATGTCGATGCGGACGGGACAAGCGTCGAAACACGCACCGCACAGGCTCGACGCGAACGGCAGTGTGGCATTCGGATCGTGGGGTTCGTCCATTCCGGCCAGTTGCGGTGTGAGGACCGCGCCGATGGGCCCGGGATAGGTCGACCCGTAGGCGTGTCCACCGGTACGTTCGTATACCGGGCACACATTGAGGCAGGCGGAACAACGAATGCAACGCAATGCCGCTCGTCCTACGCTGTCCGCGAGGGTTGCGGTGCGGCCGTTGTCGAGCAGGATCACATGAATTTCCTGTGGTCCGTCGCCGGGCGTGACGCCCGTCCACATCGAGGTGTACGGGTTCATCCGCTCGCCCGTCGACGAACGCGGCAGCAACTGCAGGAACACCTCGAGATCCCGATAGGTGGGCAGCAGCTTCTCGATCCCCATGACGGTGATGAGGGTCTGGGGCAATGTCAGGCACATCCGCCCGTTGCCTTCGGATTCGACCACCGCGAGCGTCCCGGTCTCGGCGATCCCGAAGTTCGCTCCCGACACCGCGACCGGAACGGTCATGAACTTGTGCCGCAGGTACTTTCGGGATGCTTCAGCCAGGCGCGCAGGATCGGCATCGAGGTCCGGATCCACGCCGTCCATCTCGCTGAGGAAGATACTGCGGATCTCGGCCCGATTCCGATGGATGGCGGGCACGAGAATGTGCGACGGGGTGTCGTTTCCGAGTTGCACGATGAGTTCGGCCAGGTCGGTCTCGTGCGCGATGATGCCCTCGGACTCGAGATGTTCGTTGAGGCCGATCTCCTGGGTGGCCATGGATTTCACCTTGATGACCTCATCCGAACCGGTTTCGCGCACCAACCGGGTCACGAGCGCATTGGCTTCGTCCGCATCGGCGGCCCAATGCACGACGCCACCCCGAGCGATCACGGCGGCCTCGAACTGCTCGAGCAGGTCGGGCAGTCGGGAAAGCACGTCGTTCTTGATGCCCTCGCCGGCGATCCGGAGGTCTTCCCAGTCGGGCAGTTCCTCGGTGACCGCGAGTCGTTTACCACGGATCGTGTGGGTCGCGTTGCCGAGGTTTCGGCGCAGTTGCGCATTGGAGAGCTGGTGATGTGCTGCGGCGGGAAATGTTTCGGTTCCACGTATGTTTCCGGTACCGCGCGGGGGAACCGGCGGAATCCCCAGCGAAGCGGTGGTCATGAGCCCACCGCCGGGGCCGGTTCACGAACGGACGCGAGTATCTCCGCGAGATGCATTGTGCGTGTTCCCATCCGCAGACGCGACATCCCGCCGCCGATGTGCATGAGGCACGACGAATCTCCGGCCGTACAGATTTCGGCACCGGTCGTGGACACATTCTTGAGCTTGTCGGCGAGCATCGCCGTCGAGGTCTCCGAGTTCTTGAGCGCGAACGTGCCGCCGAACCCGCAGCACACGTCGGCGTCGGGGAGTTCGACGAGATCGATGTCGCGCACCTGACGGAGCAGCCTGAGCGGCTTGTCTCCCACCCTGATCATGCGCAGCGAGTGGCAGGTCGGGTGGTAGGTGACGCGGTGCGGGAACCACGCCCCGACATCGGTGACACCCAGTACGTCGACGAGTAGTTCGGACAGTTCGTAAGTCTTGGACTTCACCACGTGCACCTGCTCACGGAGGGAGGCAGAACCGTAGCGGTCGGCCACGATGTGGTGCTGGTGGCGGATCGAACCCGTGCACGACCCGGACGGCACCACCACCGCGTCGATCGCCGGGTCGCCGAACTCCTCGGCGAAGTTCTCCACGAGCGGCAGCGCGTCGAGCTGGTATCCGGTGTTGATGTGCATCTGGCCGCAGCAGGTCTGGCCCGGCGGGAACACCACCTCGTGCCCGAGTCTGGTGAGCAGGATCGCGGTGGCCCGGAGCGCGCCCGGGAAGAGCGTGTCGCCGAGACAAGTGCCGAACAGTGCGATCCGCATCGGGGTTCTCCGCATCGGTCTGTGGTCCGCCCCACACTATCGTTGCGAGAGAGGACCCTGGTGAAATCGTCCCCGAAAGTCGTGTATCGTTGGCGATGCAACGCGGGGTGGAGCAGCTCGGTAGCTCGCTGGGCTCA
>JAEZDV010000150.1 GCA_023417985.1 Actinomycetes bacterium
AGCGCAGCGCGTGCCGGCACCCGGACTGGACCGGACCGGACGACCTCGCGATCAAGATCATCGAACTCCGGGAGATCACCGGCTGGGAGAAGCCGATCTACGTCAAGATCGGCGCGACCCGGACGTACTACGACGTCAAGCTCGCGGTGAAGGCCGGGGCGGACGTGGTCGTGGTCGACGGTATGCAGGGCGGTACGGCCGCAACCCAGGATGTCTTCATCGAACACGTCGGGATCCCGACCCTCGCCGCGATCCCGCAGGCGGTGCAGGCCCTGCAGGAGATGGGCGTGCACCGCACTCCCGGTGGGGTTCAACTCATCGTCTCGGGCGGCATCCGGTCGGGTGCCGACGTCGCGAAGGCGATGGCACTCGGCGCCGACGCGGTCGCCATCGGGACTGCGGCGCTGATCGCACTCGGGGACAACGACCCCCGGTACCAGGCGGAATACGAGCAGCTCGGCTCGGCCGCCGGTTTCTACGACGATTTCCAGGACGGCAGGGACCCGGCGGGCATCACGACGCAGGATCCGGAACTGCGGAAGAACTTCGATCCGGTGGAGGGCGGGCGCAGGCTCGCGAACTACCTTCGGGTTCTCACCATGGAGGCCCAGACCATCGCTCGCGCGTGCGGCAAGTCGCACCTGCGCAATCTCGAGCCACAGGACCTGGTGGCCTTGACGATCGAATCGGCCGCGATGGCCCGTGTCCCTCTGGCGGGCACCGACTGGATTCCCGGCCGGACCGCCTGACCCGCGCACCGACAGCACCTCCGATCCGCCGCGGATCGGAGGTGCTTCCGGCTGTCCACTGTCGGTAAACAGGATGTAGTCTGCCGATATGACCAGACCGGACCGCGCGGTCCTCCACGACACCTCCGGCCGGGAGGTCCCCCGGGACACCCCCACCGGCGTCGACCTCGAGCGGGCCATCGCACACCAGGTCCGGGCGCTGCGCCTCGCCAGCGGACTCTCCGTCGGAGACATGGCCGCGAAAGTCGGCATCTCCAAGGCGATGCTCTCGAAGATCGAGAACGCTCAGACGTCGTGCAGTCTCTCGACACTCGCACGGCTGGCCGCAGGTCTCGATGTGCCCGTCACCTCGCTGTTCCGAGGTGCAGACGCACACCGGGAAGCTGTGTTCACCAAGAGCGGTCAGGGCGCCGAGATCGTCGGCCGCGGCACCCGCGCCGGTCACCACTACGAGCTGCTCGGCGCGCTCCGCGGGCAACACCAGCGTCTCGAGCCGGTGCTGGTGACGCTCACCGACGCGAGCGACGTCTTCCCGCTCTTCCAGCATCCCGGCACCGAACTGCTGTACATGCTCGAGGGCGAAATGCTCTACGGCCACGGCGATTCGGAATATCGTCTCACTGCCGGAGACTCGCTTCTGCTCGACGGTGAGGGCGTGCACGGCCCCAACGAACTCGTCACACTGCCGATCCGGTTCCTCGCCGTGACCGCCTACCCCGACAATCACCAGAGATGACGGCGCCCCCGCCGGAGAACCGGCGGGGGCGCGTCGTCCGCTCACGACGTCGAGGACGTCGCCATTACGTGGTGGGCACGACGATGTCGCGATCCTCCGCGAAGTCGGAGGGACGCATCTTCGACTTCGCACCGGTGGTGAAGGAATCCATCACGTACGCGGTTTCGCCGTGCACCGGAACATCGATCCCCATCTTCTCGGTCTCGGCGTCCACCCGGATACCCATGATCTTGTCGAGGACCTTCGCGATGAGGAAAGTCACCGCGAACGAGTACGCGAACACCGCAGCCATCGCGACGATCTGGCGACCGAGGAAATCGATGCCGCCGCCGAAGAACAGGCCGTCGACTCCGGCCGGAGCAGCGGCGGTCGCGATGAACGCGATGAGAGTCGTGCCGACGACACCGCCCATGAGGTGGATGGCGACGACATCGAGGGAGTCGTCGTAGCCCATCTTGAACTTCCACCCCACCGCGAAACAACTGACCGCACCAGCGACGACACCGATCGCGAGGGCACCGAGGGGCGAGACCAAGCTCGCGGCAGGCGTGATGCCGACCAGGGCGGCGATCATGCCGGACACCGCGCCGAGCGTGGTGGCGTGTTTCTCCGTGATGCGCTCGACGAGGATCCAGCCCAGCAGGCCCGCCACGGCAGCGGCCATCGTGTTGAGGACGACCACGCCGGCGGTGTGGTTGGCCCCGCCCGCGGACCCGCCGTTGAATCCGAACCAGCCGAACATGAGGATGCCGCCGCCGAGCACGACGAGCGGAAGACTGTGGGGACGCGCCACATGCGGGAAGCCACGCCGGGCACCGAGCGCGAGTGCGACCGCGAGCGCGGCGACGCCGGCGTTCATGTGGACTGCGGTGCCGCCCGCGAAGTCGTGCGCGCCGAGCGCGTTGGCAATCCAGCCACCCTTGGTGCCGGCATCCTCGTCGTCGAACGCGAACACCCAGTGCGCGACCGGGAAGTACACCAGCACGAGCCAGATCCCCGAGAACACGAGCCACGCGGAGAACTTCATCCGGTCCGCGACCGCGCCCGCGATGATCGCCACCGTGATTCCGGCGAAGAGCAGGTGGAAAGCCGCGGTGAGGGCGGCCGGAATCCCGCCGGCCGGGTCTTCTTCGAGCAGCGAGCCGAGTCCGACGTCCGTGAACGGATTGCCGATCAGGCCGAGTCCGCCGACGCTGTCGCCGAGCACCGCACCGGGGCCGAAGAAGACCCACACCACGCCCGCCACAGCGAAGCCGCCGAGCACCATCATGATCATGTTGAGCGCACTTTTGACGCCGAGCATTCCGCCGTAGAACAGCGCGAGGCCCGGGACCATCAGTGCGACGGCCGTGAACGCCGCCAGAATCCAGGCGGTATCCGCGGCAGCAAGTGCCTGTTCCATAGGGTCACCTTGTCCAGTCCTGAGGGAAGACCTTTCGGCCCATCGATCGGCGACTGTCTTTCCTTGTTCATCACCGTTCCCTGAGAGTGGACTCGGCATGTAAACCCGCACAGTCCCGAGCCGTGAAGTTCTCGTTACAGGACCGGGAGTCGCACGGTGGTCGAGGAACCAGGCTCCGCACGGGCCGTGGGCGCGTTCCGGCAGTGAGTTCCGTATCGTGGAAAGACGACACCCCGGCCGGGTACGGACGCCGCGCCCCCCCGGGGGGGCGTATCCGACCGACGCCGACCGAGACACCGCAAATACCGACACCGCTGCTACCACAGCGATTACAGAACTGCCGAGAGCTCCCCGCTCCGGCATCGGAGGTGAGTGATGGGACGCGTGACCGCCCGTCGACCTGTCCTGCGCATCACGGCGGACCGGGTGTCGCGGCGACCCGATACCCTCGCCGTCGAGGAACCGCTCGAAATTCGGCTCGGCGGCGACGCGCTGACGATCACGATGCGAACCCCCGGCCACGACGTCGATCTGGTCCACGGGTTCCTGCTGAGTGAGGGCATGATCGGCGGCCGGGAGGATGTCGCGGCGGTCCGGTACTGCGACGGAGTCGACGAGACCGGCGCCAACACCTACAACGTGCTCGACGTCGCGCTCGCCCCCGGCGTCACGATCGGCGAGGGAGCCGGCAGGCGCTCCTTCACCACCACGTCGGCGTGTGGTGTGTGCGGCAAGGAATCACTGGACCAGGTGCGGACGCGGACGCGGTTTCCGCTCACCGACGCGGACTCACCCATGGTCGCGGCCGGGACACTCACGACGATGCCCGACGCACTGCGCCGGAAGCAGCAGGTGTTCGCCTCGACCGGTGGTCTGCACGCCGCAGCACTGTTCACCCCGGACGGCGAACTACTCGCTGTGCGCGAGGACGTCGGCCGACACAACGCGGTCGACAAGGTTCTCGGCTGGGCGCTGACCGTCGATCGGGTCCCGCTCTCCGACAGTGTGCTGATGGTGAGCGGGCGCGCGTCGTTCGAACTCGTCCAGAAAGCAGTGATGGCCGGGGTGCCGATGCTCGCCGCCGTGTCGGCGCCGTCGTCCCTCGCCGTGGATCTCGCCGCCGAGTCGGGACTGACCCTCGTAGGGTTCCTCCGCGGCGAGACCATGAACGTCTACACGGCAACCGAGCGCATCAAGGTGGGTTGAGCAGACGCGGTCAGTCCACGTTCGGCGCCCACTGCACGCCGTTGATGTGACTACCGCCGTCGACGAACAGCGTGTTGCCGGTCAGGTAACGCGAATCGTCGCTCGCCAGGAACGCCGCGACGGTGCCGATATCGTCGAGAGGGTCACCGATCCGGCCCATCGGGTTCGCTGCCGCCTGGGTCGCGGCCATGCCCGGATCTGCCTCCGCGACCCGTCGGTACGCGGCGCTCTGCGCACCGGGACAGATGACATTGCAGCACACCTGCTTCGGCGCCCACTCCCGCGCAGCGGTGCGAGTCATACTGCGCAGGGCTTCCTTCGACGCGTTGTAGGCGACCGAATACATGTGCGCGTTGACGCCGTTGAGGCTGCACATGTTGATCACCCTCCCGGTTCCGTGCCGGGCCAATTCCGGGTACGCGCGCTGCATCGCCCAGAACGCGGCCATTACGGCCATGTCGAAGCCCGCCCGCATCGAGTCCTCCGGCGTCTTCTCCATCCGCGCGAAACCCACCGAGCGCCAAGCATTGTTGACCAGGATGTCGAGGCGGCCGAACTCGCGGGCGGCGGTGTCGACCATCGCGTGCACCTGTTCACGATCGGTGACGTCGGTGCGCACGAACTCCGCACGGACACCCCACCGATCGGTCAGCCACCGCGCGGTGTCGGCACCGGCCTGCTCGTCCACTTCGGCGATCAGCACGCTCGCGCCCTCGCGGGCCAGCGCACCTGCCACGCCGCGCCCGATGCCCATGCCGGCGCCGGTGACCACCGCGACCCGCCCGTCCAACTTGCCCATGTCCACTTCCGTTCGGGTTGGAGAGATGTGTGCCGTCGCCCGTCAGCGCGGGCGGGGCACCGTCTTGTCGATGAACAGTGCCTCCACGGACACACACACGGTGCCGTCGGCGGTCTTGATCTCGCCGACCGTGTCGATCTTGCGGCCGTCCTGCCGGACCAACCGCCCGGTCACGGTGAGCGGTTCGAACAACGGAGTGGGCCGGTGGTACCGGACGTTGAGTTGCGCCGTGGCTCCACTGCGTCCGGCCCAGGCGTTCGCGACCCCGAGGGTGTGGTCGATCAGCAATGCGGCGACGCCGCCGTGTACGTGCCCGGGCGGACCCTGGTACGGGAAGGTCAGCGTGACAACCCCTTCCACCGAGCCGTCCTCGCGACCGGCGAGTACCAGCGGAGGGGCCAGGGCGTTCTCCGGGCCGGTGACGGGATCGTGCCGGGTGACGCCTTCCCCGTGCCACATGTCGATCAGTCGTTCCTGCACCTCGGGAGCGTGCTCCTCGAGGTGGGCGGCGATACTGTCGAGTTCTTCCGCGACCCGCTCGAGGTTCGCGTTGGTGCGATCGGTGCGCAGAAGCGCGTCCACCACGCGCCGCGCGGCGGCCGCGGCCCGGTCGACGGCGGTGTCCTGCGGCGCGGAGGTGAGGATCGTGCCGTCGGGAGCGTTCCCGACGGTCGGGTGGACATTCGGATCGACTCTCATCGGATCTCCATCGTGGCGTGGGTGAGTACCGGCCGGCCGTCGCGCTCCGGGCACGTGGCAACAATTGTCAGGGTGTCGTCGTAGCGCCACACTGCTGTCTCGATCGTCTCCCCCGGGTACAGCGACCCTGCGAAGCGGACCGAGAACGACCGGACGCGCGTGGGGTCGCCGTCGAGCAGTCCGTCGACCACTGCCTTGCACACGACGCCGTACGAGGCCAGTCCGTGCAGGATCGGCCGATCGAAGCCGGCCGACTTCGCGAAGTCCGGGTCGGCGTGCAACGGGTTCATGTCGGCGCTGAGCCGGTACACCAGCGCCTGCTGCGTGGACGTCGGCGACACCAGAACCTTGTCGGCCTCCCGCTCGGGCAGGGTGGTCGACGACTCGGGGCCGGCGGAGCCGCCGAAACCACCTTCACCACGCGCCCAGATCTGCATTGCCGTGGTCCACAACGGATTTCCCTCGGAGTCCACCGCGGATTGCTCGAGTACGATCACCGCGGCCTTGCCCTTGTCCCACACGTCGGCTACCCGCGACGAGAGGGTCGCGGAACCCGACACCGGAATCGGCGCGTGCACCGTGACGGACTGCCCGCCGTGGAGGATTCTGCGCAGATCGATGTCGATCCCCGGCAGATTCAGTCCCGCGTGCGTCACCGCGCCTGCCGAGATGCCCTGCCCGGCGACCATCGCGAAGGTCGGGAGGACCACCAAATTCTTCTCGTAGACCCAGCGGAGTTCGGCGGGATCGAGAGAGTCGACACCTGCTCCCAGGCCGAGGTGATAGAGGATGACGTCCCGCTCCGTCCAGCGGGCGGTGCGGACGGTGGGATCGGCCGTCAGCGCGGCGGTCACATCGATCGGCATGGGGTTACGACTCCTTCGAGAGAGTTCGGGACCGGTAGCGGGTCACTTTCCGGGTTCGGGATCACGAGGCAGCCCGAGGATCCGCTCGCCGATGATGTTCAGCTGGACGTTCGTGGTACCACCGGCGATCGACATGCACTGCGAGTTGAGGAACATCTGTGTCGCAGACCAGCGATCCTGACCGCCGATCAGCGACGAGGGGCCGGCCCACTCCATCGCTACTTCCCACACCTGCTGGATGTGCTCGACGCCCAGGAGTTTGGCGACCGACGATTCGGCGCCGGGCTGTGCGCCGGTCAGGGAGCGAAGCGTCGAGCGCAGGCCCATGAGCCCACCGGACTGGGCGTCGCACAGCACCTTGCCGAGGACGGTGAGCTGCTCGTCGTCGAGCCCGCCGGGAACCGTCCCGGCAAGCGCCAGCAGGGCTTCGCCGCCCGCACCGAGCGACGAGTCGTGCGAGAGCGACACCCTCTCGTTGGCGAGGGTGGTGCGGGCGAGCTTCCAGCCGTCACCGGGCTCACCGACCAGGCAATCGTCGGGGACGAACACGTCGTCCAAGAACACCTCGTTGAACAGAGCCTCGCCGGTGATCTCACGCAGCGGACGTATATCGATCCCCTCGGTGTTCTTGATGTCGATCAAGAAGTACGACAGTCCCTTGTGTTTCGGCACGCTCGCGTCCGTGCGCGCGAGGCAGATACCCCAATCCGCGACCCGCGCCATCGAGGTCCAGACCTTCTGCCCTTGCAGCCTCCACCCACCGTCGACCTTGGTGGCCTTGGTCGAGAGGGAGGCGAGGTCGGATCCCGCTCCGGGTTCCGAGAACAGCTGGCACCACACGATGTCACCGCGCAGCGACCCGGGCACCAGGCGCTCGATCTGCTCCTCGCTCCCGTGTGCGAGCAGGGTGGGCACCACCCAGTTGCCGATGATCATGTCGTGCGGTTCGAGTTTCGCGGCGCGCAGTTCCTCGGCGATGACAAGCTGGGTCACCGGGTCGGCGCTCTTGCCCCACGGCGCCGGCAGATGCGGCGAGGTGTAGCCCTTGTCCGCGAGGTACGCCTTGCGCTCGGCGCCCTCGAGGTTCGATGCGGGCGCGAGTTCGACGCGGACATCCGCGCGGATCTGCTCTGCCTCGGGAGGCAGTTCGATACCGAGCACACGCCGCGCACCGTCCAGTGTGAGTGCCGCGACACGGCGCTTCCAGGATGCAGTGGACCCCAACATGATTCGTAGTGTCTGTGCACGTCGCATGTAGAGGTGGGCGTCGTGTTCCCACGTGTATCCGATTCCGCCGAGGATCTGGATGCAGTCCTTGGTGACGTGGAATGCGGCCTCGGGTGCGACAGCGGCGGCGACGGCAGCAGCCAGCGAGGATTCGGCTGCCGGGACGTCCTCGCCGAGTGCGCGCGCCGCATCCCAGGCCGTGACGCGCGCCTGTTCGGTGAGGCCGAGCATCCGTGCGGCCTTGTGCTTGACGCCCTGGAACTGGCCGATGACGCGGCCGAACTGCTGACGGACTCCGGCGTAGTCGGCGGCGGTGGTCGTTGCCCAGTCCGCGAGGCCGGATGCCTCGGCGGCGAACAACGTCGCGGCGATGTCGAGCACCCGCTGAGGTGCCGCCTCGAGCACCTCGAAATCGGTCGGGGCCAGATCGCTCACGGTCACTTCGGCGTTCCGTCGGACCACGTCGTACCCGGGCAGGTCCGTGACGTCCAGACGGTCACGGTGGACGAGCACGAAGGCAAGTGCACCGGCATCGTCCGCTGCGAGCAGGAACAGGTCGCCCACCTGCCCGCCGAGTACGTGGCTCGATGTGCCGGAAAGGGTGGCCGAGCCACCGTCGCGGAAGATCTTCAGACCGCCCGGCTGCAGGGACACAGCGCCGAACACCGAACCGTCCGCCAGGCCGGCGAGTTCGTCCGTGCGGCCGGCGTCGTGCAGTACGGCCGAGACGACGACCGTCGGCAGGAACGGACCGGGAACCATGGAACGGCCGAGTTCTTCTGCCACGATTGCTGTTTCGAGCACGGTGAACCCGGCACCACCGACCGCCTCGGGTAGGTGGAGACCGAGCATGCCCAGTTCCGCGAGCGACCCCCAGTACGACGGCCGGACTTCGGTCTTGGCCTCGACAGCCTCGCGGATCACCGTCGGCGTGGCGTGCCGTCCGGCCCAGCCCCGCACGGAGTCGCGTAGGTCGCAGTCATCATCGCTCAAGCCGAGAGTCATGAACGCATCCTTTTGCTAGAAGAAATTCCGAATGGCGGGTGGACGGACACCCTCGACATCGCGAACCGCCGGGCCGAGCGAACTTGTCAGATGCGCTCGATGACGGTGGCGGTCGAGAGCGCACCGCCCGCGCACATGGTGATCAACGCAGTGGAGCCGTTCGACCGTTCGAGTTCGTGCAGGGCGCTGGTGATCAGTCGCGACCCGGTCGAGCCGACGGGATGGCCGAGTGCGATCGCTCCGCCGTTGACGTTGACCTTGCTCATATCGGCCTTGTGCACCTGTGCCCACGACAGCACCACCGAAGCGAACGCCTCGTTGATTTCCACGATGTCGATGTCCGACAACGCCATTCCGGTTCGTTCGAGAACTGCGCGGGTGGACTCGATCGGACCGTCGAGATGGTAGTACGGGTCGGAGCCGACCAGCGTGGAGGCGACGATTCTGGCGCGCGGGCGCAGTCCGGCCTCCCGCGCCGCGTCCTCGCTCATCAGCAACACCGCAGCAGCGCCGTCGCTGACCTGCGACGAGTTGCCGGCGGTGTGGATTCCTCCCTCGATGACCGGACGCAGTCCCGCCAGGCCCTCGGCAGTGGTCTCACGGAGGCCTCCGTCGCGGGTCACGGTTGCGACCTCCCCGGTGCGTTCACCCTCCTTCGTGACGACGGGCGCGTCCACCGGCACTATTTCCCGGTCGAAGCGGCCTTCGGCCCATGCGATCGCGGCACGGCGCTGGGACTCGAGGCCGAAGGCGTCGACATCCTCGCGACCGATACCGCGGTTGGCGGCGATCCGCTCGGCGGAGGTGAACTGGTCGCGCATGTCGATGGACCAGTCGTCGGGGTACGGGTTTCCGGTGCCCGGGGCGTTCGCCTGGCCCAGGAATACCCGGCTCATGACCTCGACGCCGCAACCGATACCGGCATCGATCTGGCCGGACGCGATGAGACCGGCGACCATATGGACGGCCTGCTGCGAGGAACTGCACGCGCAGTCGATGGTGGTCGCACCGGTGGAGTAAGGAAGACCCGCGTGCAGCCACGCCTGCCGGGTGACGTTGTTGGACTGCTCCCCCGCCTGGGTGACGGCACCGCCGACGAGCTGGCCGATCCGATCGGCCGGCAGCCCGGTGCGGTCGAGGAGTGCCTTCTGCGCGGCGCCGAGCAGCACCGCGGGATGAACCCCCGCCAGTTGCCCGCGACGGCGACCGATCGGTGTCCGCGCAGCCTCGACGATGACGACGTTGCTCATGCCACTCCTTGCCGTTTTCGGAAATACTGAAATTTATTCTAGTTAGCGGCGGAGTGCGGGTCCGTGTCGTCCCACCGAGCGGGACTGTGCACGTGAAACGGTGCGGGCAGGCAGCCACGAAGGCGGAAGAAAGGTCAGCGCGGGCTGCCGGGCAGGTCGCCGAGCAGTCGGTCACAAGCCACCCGCAGATCGGACTCGACCTCGGGAATCGAAGTCCGGCTGTTGAGAGCCGACTGCAGCAGGCCGAACCACAACGCCACCACGAGCCGCAGGACCGTGGCATCACGCGTCGTGGGCTCGTCGATTCCGGCCGCATCGAGGAGCAACCGCTGGAAGTGCCGGTCGATCTTCGCCGCGTCCGGGACAGCGGCCGCATTGGAGGTGCCCGCGGACTGGAGCATCGCGTTGGCCAGCAGCGGCGCACGCAGCAGTGCCCTACCCGCCCGCACCAACGTCTCGTAGACAGCATCGCAAGGCGAGAGCGATCCCTGCGGGCGCCTTTCTGCCTGCGCATCCAGTCGATCGATCCGGTCGAGCATCACCGCCACGAACAGATGCGTCTTGGACGGGAAATACCGATAGAGCGTGCCGAGCGCGACGCCCGCACGTTTCGCGACCTCTTGCATCTGGACGCGTTCGAGTTCCTTCTCTGCCCCCAACTGGGCTGCCACCTGGAGAATCCGGCCGTGCCGCGCGCGCTGTTCCGCCGAAGAGGGCTCGGCGGCATCACGCACCTCCGCAAGTCTCGGCATGCCCGCCACCCTTCACCATTTCGGACGAAACCGAAGTCGAATACTGTCACCCACAGGTACTGCCCACCACTCCGTTCCGCTCAGCGGGAGCCCGCGCCGGTAGCGAGATCGGCTGTCGCACAAAGATAAACCCGCCACCTGCGCCACCGGGGGTGACTGCCGCGGCCAGGGTCGGCGACGTGGCCGATACGACACGGTCTCCACCACTCCCACTCAACGAGACAGGTCACGCCACAGGTACCCCGTCATCACAAACTAGAATGAATACTAATTCTACGAGTCGGGTTTCTACTCGTGGCAACGCAACACCGGAGGCATCCATGGGTGAATCAGTCAGCTTGTCCGGCCGCAGCGCCGTCGTGACGGGGGCCGGCGCCGGCCTCGGACGCGCCGAGGCTCTCGCACTGGCTGCCGCCGGTGCCGCCGTCGTCGTCAACGACATGGGCGACGCCGCGCACCGGGTTGCGGAGGAGATCGTCGCGTCGGGCGGACAGGCCATCGCCGTCACCGGTGACGTCTCCGACTGGTCGCTCGGGGGCCGCCTCGTCGAAGAGTCGGTCAAGGCATTCGGCTCGTTCGACATTCTCGTCAACAACGCGGGCATTCTCCGCGACAAGATGATCTTCAACCTGACCGAATCCGATTGGGACGACGTCATTCGCGTACACCTCAAGGGCCACGCCGCGACGTCCCACGCCGCCGCCGTCCATTGGCGCGCGGCGAGCAAGGAGACCGGGGGTCCCGTCTACGGCCGCGTCATCAACACGTCGTCGGAAGCATTCCTCTTCGGCTCTGCCGGCCAGCCCAACTACTCGGCTGCCAAGGCGGGCATCACCGCCCTGACGCTGTCCACCGCGGCGGGACTGTCCCGCTACGGCGTCACCGCGAACGCGATCTGCCCGCGTGCCCGCACAGCCATGACCGCCGAGGCGTTCGGCGAGGCCGACGCTGCGAACACCGGTCTCGACCCGCTCGCACCCGAACGTGTCGGCACTCTCGTCTCGTATCTCGCCTCCCCTGCCTCGCACGAGATCAACGGCCAGGTGTTCGTGGTGTACGGCAAGATGGTTGCGCTCATGGATTCGCCGAAGGTCGAGAATCGTTTCGACGCGGCGGGTTCCGCGTTCACCGTGGAGGAACTCGACGAGCAGCTCTCGTCGTACTTCACCGGACGCGGCAAGTACGAGAACTACGCCGCCTACAGCGTTGCGGAACTGGAGAAGTCTGCGCTCGCGGTCGACTGACCACACCGACAGAACCAGACGAGCAGAGCGCGGCCTCGGCAGGATTCCTGCCGGGGCCGAGTCGTTTTCGAAGAGGCGGTGCGGATAGAAGAGACGGTGCGGTAGTGGGTCAGGCCGACTTCTCGCGACGCTCACGATCGGTCTTGCGCGGCACGATCGTCGGCAACACGTTGTCGGTGACCGTCTCCGCGGTGACCACAACCTTCTCCACGTCGTCGCGACTGGGGATGTCGTACATCACCGGCAGGAGGACTTCCTCCATGATGGCGCGGAGACCACGCGCGCCGGTGCCTCGCAGAATCGCCTGATCCGCCACGGCCTCGAGTCCGTCCTGCGAGAACTCGAGTTCGACGCCGTCCATCTCGAACAACCGCACGTACTGCTTCACGAGCGCGTTCTTCGGCTCCGACAGGATCTCGACGAGCGATTCCTTGTCGAGGTTGGTCACGGACGCGACGATCGGAAGGCGACCGATGAACTCCGGGATCAGACCGAACTTGATGAGGTCCTCGGGCATGACATCCGCGAAGTGATCGGTGGTGTCGATCTCGGCCTTCGACCGCACCTCGGCACCGAACCCGATGCCGCGCTTGCCGATTCGATCGGACACGATCCGCTCGAGTCCGGCGAACGCACCCGCGACGATGAACAGCACGTTCGTCGTGTCGATCTGGATGAATTCCTGGTGGGGATGCTTACGTCCGCCCTGCGGTGGCACCGATGCCTGCGTACCCTCGAGGATCTTGAGCAGCGCCTGCTGCACGCCCTCGCCCGACACGTCGCGCGTGATCGACGGGTTCTCGCTCTTGCGCGCGATCTTGTCGACCTCGTCGATGTAGATGATGCCGGTCTCGGCGCGCTTGACGTCGTAGTCCGCCGCCTGGATCAGTTTGAGGAGGATGTTCTCGACGTCCTCACCCACGTAACCCGCCTCGGTGAGCGCGGTGGCGTCGGCGATGGCGAACGGCACATTGAGCATCTTGGCGAGGGTTTGCGCCAGATACGTCTTGCCGCACCCGGTGGGCCCGAGCAGCAGAATGTTGGACTTCGCAAGTTCGACGGCCTCACCACGAGCGTCGCGGGCCTTGTCGCCGGCCTGGATCCGCTTGTAGTGGTTGTACACCGCGACCGCGAGCGTCCGCTTCGCGGAATCCTGGCCGATCACGTAGTTGTCGAGGAAGTCGCGAATCTCGGCGGGCTTGGGGAGCTCGTCGAGCTTGACCTCGCTGGTTTCGGCGAGTTCTTCCTCGATGATCTCGTTGCACAGATCGATGCACTCGTCGCAGATGTAGACGCCCGGACCCGCGATGAGCTTCTTCACCTGCTTCTGGCTCTTACCGCAGAACGAGCACTTCAGCAGGTCGCCGCCATCTCCGA
>JAEZDV010000068.1 GCA_023417985.1 Actinomycetes bacterium
CCTTTCGGATGACCGGCCCCGTCAGGGTTGTGCGTGTGTCAGCCACCCACGACGATGTAATCCTCGGTCGTCAAGGTGTTGTCGGGTCCGAATACGAGACGGCCGTACGAACCGACACCGGGCTCACCGGCATCCACGAAGGACAACTCGCCGGTCGCGCCGTCGTAGTCGATGTCCTCGCCCGCAGCGATGAGGTCCTTGCACTGCTGGAACGTGGTGCACTTCTCGCCGTCCTTGGTCACGGCGTTGATGTTCGCCGCGATGTCGACACCGGCGGTGGAACCGGCGACCTCGGCGGCGAGCGCGGAGATGATCACCGCGTCGTACGACTCGCCCGCGTAGTTGAAGTCGATGAGCGCGGGATCGATCGCGAGCAGACGCTGCTGGAAGGCCTCACCGGTGTCGGTCAGCGGGGTCGTTCCCGCCATACCCGCGAGCAGGCCGTCGGGCACGTTGTCGCCGAGTGCGTTACCCATGTTGCCGTCGACGCCGAAGACTGCCATGCCGTCCGACGGGCCGATGCCGACCTCGTGCATACGCGTGATGATCTTGGCCGATTCCTCGAACCCGATGATCGCCACGGCATCCGGGCCGAAGTTGACGACCTGGTCGACCTCGGCGTTGAAGGACTGCGCGTTGGGGTCGTAGATGATCTTCTGGATCTGGTCTTCCGAAATACCGGCATCGACGAGGTTCGTCACGGTGTTGTCGGCCAGACCTGTGCCGTACGGATCGTTCAGGGCGAGGATCGAGACGCGCTGAGCGCCGTCCTCCGCGATGAGCTGGGCGAGCGCCTGCGCCTGCAGGGTATCCGTGGGGGCGGTACGGAAGTACATGCCGCCGTCGGCGTAACACACGAATTGATCGGACGTGTTGGCCGGCGAGAACATCACCACGCCCGCACTGGCGATCTTGTCGATCACCTTCAGCGACACCGAAGACGACGCCGCGCCGACGATCACCTGGGTGCCGGCAGCGAGTTCGCGGTCGACGGTGGCGTTCGCCGTGTCGGTGGTGGTGTCACCCGAGTCGCCCGGGATCAGTTCCACCGGCTGGTTCAGAACGCCGCCGGCAGCATTGACCTCGTCCACCGCGAGGCGCACCGCCGCGACCTCCGGCGGACCGAGGAAAGCGAGGCTGCCCGTCTCGGGGAGAAGGGTTCCGATCTTCAGCGGGCCGGTCGCCGGGGTCGCCCCGGCCGTCGCCTGCTCGGGTTCGCAGTCGGTGTCGACAGTCGTGGCGGTCGCGGAACCGCCGCCCTCGGCAGAACTGCTCGTGGAATCGTCGCTGTCCGAGCTACAACCCGCGAGCGCCAGTGTCACAGCACCGAGAACCGCGGCGGCGCGGACATAGGTCCGTCTTGCCATCCAACTCTCCTTCAATCGCCTGTCCCCCCGGCAGATGCGCCGGATGTCGTCGAAACATAGCCGCAGAAGTGACGATTCGAACACAGCCGAAATCGTTGTGACCCGACCGTTATATTTCAGGCGAAAGAATTGATCCGGACGTAACGCGCCGAGGGTCAGCCGGCGGCTTCGGAACCGAGCGTGTCGACGATGACCTCGGCGACCTGTTTCATGGTGGTGCGGCGGTCCATCGCGGCCCGCTGGATCCACCGGAACGCCTCAGGTTCGGTCATCGCGTGCTTCGCCATGAGCAGTCCCTTGGCGCGATCGATGAGTTTGCGGGCCTCGAATCGCTCGGACAGCCCCGCCACTTCGCGCTCGAGTTCGCGCAGTTCCGCGAACCGGCTGACGGCCACCTCGATCGCGGGCACGAGGTCGCTCTTGGAGAACGGTTTGACCAGATACGCCATCGCACCGGCGTCGCGGGCACGCTCGACGAGTTCTCGCTGGCTGAAGGCTGTGAGAATAACCACAGGAGCGATTCGACGCTGCGCGATCTCCGATGCCGCGTCGATCCCGTCCCGGCGGGGCATCTTCACGTCCATGATCACCAAATCCGGCGAGAGTTCCTCCGCCAGCTCTACCGCGCGTTGTCCGTCGCCGGCTTCGCCGACCACGTCGTAACCCTCTTCGCGGAGCATTTCCACCAGATCGAGCCTGATCAGCGTCTCGTCTTCCGCAACGACGACCCTCCGTGGAGTTGCAGTGTTGTCGTGCGGCGCGGTTGTCATGATCGGCCCTTCCCATCGTGCTCTGGCGGCCCCCGCGAAGGGGTGGAACGATTGAAGGGTACCGGTGTTTGATCGACGCGCCTGATCCCTTACAGTGGTCTCCGCAAGCATGCCCTCGTATCCCAATTGGCAGAGGAAACGGATTCAAAACCCGTGCAGTGTGAGTTCGAGTCTCACCGAGGGCACCACGTACGCGCCGTTCAGGCGCGGTTTCGGGCGGTCGTCGCAGTGCCGAGGTTTCGTCGACGACGCGGCAGGTCCGCCCTCCCTCGCTCTCGATTTCACGGGCTGTGATCCGACGCCAGCGCTGCGTACACCAGGCTGTCCGTCCACTCGCCCTTGCACCAGAAGTCCTGCCGGAAATGGGCCTCCCGCCGCATCCCGACCGCATCCGCGAGTCGTGCCGAGGGGCTGTTGCGCGCGTCCATCTGGGCGACGATACGGTGCAGTCGGCCGTGCTCGAACCCGAGGGCAAGGGCGGCCCGGACGGCTTCGCGACCGAACCCGTGACCGGTGTGGGCCGGATCGAGCACCCAGCCGATCTCGGCGACCCTGCGCTCGCGATCGGTGAGCCACAGCGAGATATCGCCGATCGGTTCGCCGGCGTGCTCCACGATCAGCGCCACAGCCCCCGCCTCCCCGTCGAGGTCGGTGCGCGACACGCGCTTGTCCAGCATCTCCGCCGCGCGAGCCTCCGACCACGGGCCCTCCAGGAGAAAGCGGGCGACGTCCGGGCGGGAGTGCACCGAAAACACCCAGTCGAGATCATCGGGCCGATGAAGACGCAGGAGCAATCGGTCCGTTCTCAGGGGCAGCGGAAAGGGCACGCTGCGACCCTAACAACGTGACGAGTACCCGGTCCACACCTCGTCGACGCCGAACTTGTCGATCGGGCGCAAGTGCAGAGAACGACATCTCGGCAGTTTCGGGCCGCCGACAACGTACCGGAGAATCGCTGGATCCCATGAGCTTTCGAAATTCGCTCGGCCGTTTGCAGGCGGTGTCCCGATCTTGCAGCCGAACGAGGCGAGCGGTCCGGAGACCTGCCATCTGGGTTCCCTCCCGATAGGTGCGCGTGTGACAGGGGAACGAAGCCGCTTCCTGGGGAGGCGCAGGGGTGCCCGTCGATCGATGCGCGATGACCGGCCCCGCTTCGGGTTGCGACCACTCCCATACGATCACCGGGTGACCGGTTACGACGATCTCGACATGTTCGGTGGGCTCGACCCCTCCACCCTCCCGCTTCGCCGGCAACGCATCCTGGCGGCCATCCGGGATTGGGTTGCCTCCCAAGGATCCTCCCCGAGCACCCGGCAGATCGCCGATGCGGTCGGCCTGAAGTCGACGTCGACGGTGTCGAAACATCTCCGCCTCCTCGAGGATCAGGGCTTCCTCCGCCGCGGCACCGCGATGGCGCGCCAACTCGATGTGCGGCCGTTCCTTCCCGGCGCCTCCGGAGGCCGCTCGTCGGACAATCGGGTGTCGGTGCCGGTGGTCGGTGACATCGCGGCCGGAACACCGATCCTCGCCGAGGAGCACACCGACGAGATCCTCGATCTGCCTCGGGAACTCGTGGGCACCGGCACGGTGTTCGGTCTCCGTGTGCGTGGGGAGTCGATGATCGACGCAGCGATCTGCGACGGTGACGTCGTGGTGGTCCGTCGCCAGGACGAGGCTCACTCCGGCCAGATCGTCGCCGCGATGATCGACGGCGAGGCCACCGTGAAGGTCTTCAGGCGACGCAACGGCCATGTATATCTCGAGCCCCGCAACCCCGCCTATTCGGTCATCGACGGCGACGACGCGGTAGTGCTGGGCAAGGTGGTCTCGGTGATGCGCCGGATCTGATCCCTGCCCGGTCCGATCACCTTGTCGGTGTTCGAAGTTGTCTGCGTCCTCGCAGTAAATGGGATGTGATCGACTAGCACGGCATTCGGACGGCTGCTCCACCGGAATCCGGTAGTGCACAATCCGAGTTTCGGTTGGGTCGACCCCGCCGGGCTGAGCCCGGCTTACGCCATCCTCACCGATGCGCGCGAGCGATCGTGGTCCCGGGGCGAATCCTGGCAATCGCCCGGATCATTTCGGTCCCTTGTCCTCCCGGGAAAAGTACGCGTTCGCGAATCGGTCACTTCGACGTCGGCCCAGCGCTCATCCAGCATCCTTCAGCGCGGCAGTCGCCGCCGTGCAGGACAGGCGGGTCCCATCGGGCCGATCAGCGGAGGGAAGACCGAAGACCGGGCTCCATGATTCCTGAGCCAGAAATCATTCCCTATGTCCGCCACCGTGGACACCCAACTGGCAGCCCCTTCGAGGCCCCGGACACGAAACCACTGTTGCGTGCCGGCAGGCAACTCTGTGACGAAGTCACCTGGTTGCTGCATGGCCATACCGGCGTACCGCGATAGGACGCCTCCCCGCTGCGCGACGAACACGTGAGGATAGACCTCACAGACGAACTCTCCTCCCCCGCTGATGTGGTGAGAAGCCCTCACCTCGAACTCCGTCACTCGCGTATCCCGTTGCCTCAAAAGACGACCGAAGGTAGGGACAGCATCCGTGACCGAACCGGGTGGCAGCGGCCACCGGCAGCGAGAGCGCTGTTCGATCCGCGCCCTCGCACCCGAGTCCCCTGCGGCCGACACTCGGATCCAGTCGATCGCGACTTCGACTGCCTCGTCCTCGACGACAAACACCTCAGCCACGTCCGCCCTCCCGAGCGCTTCGACGTCCACGCGCTTGTCCGGGTCCGTCCCCGTCATACCCTCCACGGTCGAGAAGACCCGCGCCGCCCCGTCGACGAAAACACCGGGATGGACCTCGCACGCCGCGGTTCCTGTGGACGTCACCCGATGAGTGGCCTTGACTTCGAAAACCATCTACCCGCTCTCCCACTTGTTTTCCGAACGCGGATCAGAACCGGTTCATCTCGGGTACGTCCCCGCTCACTGCACCCGAACATCCAGATCATCGCCGCTCGAGCGTTGTCAGGACTAGAGTCCGAACGTTGGATTTCCAACCTCAACCGCGGACCGACCGATCGCCGGATCCCATCCGGCTCGACGTCGCTTCGGGGGTTACGGGACGTGACACTTCTGCTGGTCGTGGCGCGCCACCTCTCAAAAAGGCGACGGTGCCCGGACGTAGCGCCTCCACGCGAAGGCCGGCCATCGCGGCTTTCAGTCCGACATCCTTGAGCGACAGGGCGATCCGGCCCGCAAACACCCGATCCTTGGGGGTGTCGTCCCGCTCGTGGAACTGGACGACGCCCGATCGTCGTCCCAGGCTGATACCGATGCCGTTGAATCCGAAGTCGAGCTTCGCGGGCTCCTCGCCGGCTATTCGGCTGAGAACCGTGCCGGCGGCGGTGAGTCCCATGGGAAGTGCCGACTGGCATGCCATGCGTAGCGGGTCTCCCGAGGGCGCCGCGCAATCTCCTGCGGCGATCACGCGATCGTCGTCGATGCTCGTCAGCGTCTCGTCGGTGAGCATCCGACCGACCGTGTCCGTGCTGAAACCGCTGGCTCGGGCGAGTTCGGGGACCCCGAACCCGGCGGTCCAGACAATGACCGCGCTGGGCAGAACGGTGCCGTCGTCGAGCGCCGTCCCATCCGGGCCGACCCGGACGACTCGCGAATTCCCGAGGACCTCGACGCGCAGGTTCGACAGACGTTCGTACGTTGCGCGGCGTGCTTTCTCGGTCAGCACCGGGCCGATGACACCGCTGCACACGAGACGGACCCGGCGTCCTTGCTCGGCGAGTTCTCCGGCCGTTTCGAGACCTGTGAGTCCCGCCCCGACGACCGTGACCACCGAGTCGGGGTCGAGCGTGCTCAGCGCGTGCCGAAGGCGTTCTGCATGCTCGTATTCCGCTACCGGGAAGGCGAATTCTTCGACTCCCGGCACCGTGGCCGGTCGCGTCGCTGTGCTCCCGACGGCGTAGATCAGGTAGTCGTACCCGACCGAGCCACCCGTTGCGAGACGCACGGTCCGTGTGCGGGGTTCGATGCGGGCGACGGTATCGACCAGCAGTTCGCTTCCTTTCCCCAGGAGCTTGCGGTAGTCGCCGGAAGCATGATGGTTTCCGGCGGCGAACTGGTGGAGCCGGGTCCGTTCGACGAAGTGCGGTCGAGGATTGATCACCGTGACCTCGGCCCGTCTACTCACACGACTGGCCGCGACAGTTCCGGCGTATCCGCCGCCGATCACGACGACGCGGGGGCGTTGCTGAGACATGGTTTCTCCGATCCCTACGTGGCTCCGGTGAGTGAGCCCTTGTCATCGGAGACAGGACGGGATCGGTGTTTGTGACACGGCTACGGGGAATCAGCCGATAGTTTCACGGTCGTTGCAGGTCGCGGAGATGTTGTGCGAGCGCACGAACGTCGGCGACTCGCCCCAGGTGAGCGAGCTTGTCCGGGTTGATCACGACCCGGACCGCCCCGATCCGTCCGTCGGTGATGTCGAAGGTCATGACCTGCACGATGGCCCCACTGTTGTCCCGCACGATCAGACCTGGGTGCCGGTTGATGTCCCGGGGCTCGAGCACCATGCCGACCTGTGCCATCGGCGAGATATACGAGGCGAGCAGACGAAGCACCTTCTCGCTACCCACAACAACCTTGCGTACCGCCGGCGCCTTGCCGCCGCTGTCGGCGACGAGTTGCACGTCGGCGGCCAGCAGGTCGCGAAGACCACGAACATCGCCGTTCTGAAACGCCGTGAGAAACCTTGCGGTGAGCCGTTCGTGAGCGAGTGGATCTGCATCGAATCGTGTCGCGCCACGATCGACGTGCCGACGTGCGCGCACCGCAAGCTGCCTGCACGCCGCCTCCGATCGGTCGACGATCTCGGCGATCTCGGCAAACCCGAATCCGAATGCTTCACGTAACACGAAGACGGCACGCTCGAGGGGGGTCAGTCGCTCGAGCAGGACGAGCGCCGCCATCGACACCGATTCCGTCAACTCTGCCGCGCGCTGCGGGTCGTCGTAGGGCTCATCGAGAATCGGCTCCGGAAGCCACTCGCCCACATACTGTTCGCGCCGCGCACGGGCCGATTCGAGCACGTTGATCGACACCCTCGTGACGACAGTGGACAGGAACGCGCGAGGCGAGTCCGGCCGGGTTCCGGATGCGTCGTATCGCATCCAGGTTTCCTGGACCGCGTCCTCAGCCTCGGCGACGCTCCCGAGAATGCGGTAGGCGATGGCGAGGAGCAGCGGACGCAGGTCTTCGAACTCTTCGACGGCAGTCACCTCTGCCCCTCCCGTAGATCTGTGTGTTCGATGACAGCATTCCCTCGATATCCGTGCAACAACGCCGCGGGAGATCCCGGCAGATCACGCGACAGCGGCAGTCCCGTCCACGGTGCCGGCACCGAAGGATGTCGGCCGTTCGGACTATGGTGGCGCCCGTATCGGAGATGCTTCACACCGCACCGACACGAAACGGACTCCCTCCATGACGCCGCCCGTCATTCCTCCCGCGCTCCGCACCTGTTCTCGCGCTGCCACCGTGCGACCATCCCGGACACCAGGTGACGGGCCACCTCACGGCGCGCCTGCGTGCACGACGACGACCAGTGCCTGCCGGACGGTGATTCCCTTCGGTCGCGACGGCGCCGGCATGCCCGTGTCCTGGGATCTGTCGGCCGGACGTAACCTTCTCATCGCACGCGACGAACGTCTCGCTCCACCCAGCGTCTCCCTCGACCTGGCAGCGATGAGCGTGCTGTCGGGAGGCCACGACGTGGTCGTGTTCGACCCGCACCGGCGACACCGGTGGCTGGCCGAGTTCGACTCCGGGCAGAGCGCTTCCGCCCGCTCGGCGGTGACCCCCGAAGACATCAGGCGCACGGTCGCCGACCTCGAGTCGGCGCCGGGGGCGCGGCCACGGCTGTTGCTGGTGGCCGACCTCGCCGCGACGGTGGCAGCTCTCGATCATCGAACCCGTGCTCAGCTCACCGCCCTGGCGGTCACGGCGCGCGAGCGCCGGCTGACAATCGTGGCGACCACCGCAGACACGAATCCGCGGTGGTTCCCCGAGCATCTGATCGAGGCGTTCGACGACATCGTCGAGCCTCGGGTGGTCGCCGGGCGGTACCGCGAGCCACGGCTGTGGCCACGCTGACGGCGCCGATCTTCGTTCGGCCGCACATGGTGACGAGCTCGCCCGGAATCCTCCGGTGTCACGCTTCCCGTCGCGAGCAGGACCCTGTGCGGCGCACAATCGACCGAGACACCGTGTACGGCCACCGGTAGTGCACCCGGCGGCAGATCAGCATGGCCTCCGGGAGGAACCGATGTCGCACCCACATGTCGGACACCCCGCCTCCGACTCGTCCGCCGACGCAACGAAAGACCCGCACTCCCACGACGAACACGAGGAGGGCGGGCACTCCGGTCACAGAGGGCATGCAGGTCACGCGGCGGTGTTCCGTCGGCGATTCTGGGTCAGTCTCGTTCTGTCGGTGCCTGTCGTCGCATTCAGCCACATGTTCGCCGATCTGCTCGGCTACCACGTACCCGACTTTCCCGGTGCCTCCTGGATTCCCCCTGTTCTCGGCACTGTGATCTTCTTCTACGGCGGCATGCCGTTCCTCACCGGCGGCTGGGCCGAACTGCGTTCCCGCCGGCCCGCAATGATGCTGCTGATCGCCATGGCGATCACCGTCGCCCTCGTCGCGTCGTGGATCACCACCCTCGGAATCGGCGGATTCGAACTCGACTTCTGGTGGGAATTGGCGCTGCTGATCGTCATCATGCTGCTGGGGCACTGGCTGGAGATGCGCGCGCTGGGTTCGGCGTCCGGCGCCCTCGAAGCCCTGGCGGCGATGCTTCCGGACACCGCAGAAAAGATCACCGACGACGGGACCCGCGAAGTCCCCCTCGCCGACTTGACGACGGGCGACCTGGTGCTCGTACGTGCCGGAGCGCGCGTGCCGGCCGATGGCACCGTCGTCGAAGGTCGGGCCGAGGTCGACGAATCCATGATCACCGGCGAATCCCGGACGGTCGCCCGGGAGGTCGGTGACACGGTCGTCGCCGGCACCGTGTCCACCGACAGCGCGCTGCGGTTACGCGTCACCGCGGTCGGTGAAGACACCGCGCTGGCCGGCATCCAGCGCCTGGTCGCCGACGCGCAAGCGTCGTCCTCCCGCGCCCAGGCACTTGCGGACAAGGCTGCCGCGTTCCTGTTCTACTTCGCCGCCGGCGCCGGGTTTCTGACCTTCGTGATCTGGTCGCTGCTGGGGAACTTCGACGAAGCCGTGGTGCGTACCGTCACCGTGCTGGTCATCGCCTGCCCTCACGCGCTGGGTTTGGCCATCCCCCTGGTGATCGCGATTTCCACCGCGCGCGCAGCGCAGGCGGGGGTGCTGGTCAAGGACCGGCTTGCGCTCGAACGCATGCGCACCGTCGACATGGTGCTCTTCGACAAGACCGGAACGTTGACCGAAGGCCGCCCGCGCGTGACCGGGGCCGCCGCCACCGCCGACACGGGTGACGATTACCTCCTCGCGCTGGCCGCGGCGGTCGAATCGGACAGCGAACATCCCGTGGCCCGGGCGATCGTGGCTGCGGCCGAGGACCGGGTGGCCGCGTCCGCACGGCTCGCCGCCACCGAGTTCCGGTCGATGCCCGGTCGCGGGGTGCAGGCTGTCGTCGACAGGACACGGGTGACCGTCGGCGGTCCGGCGATGCTCAGCGACCTGCGGTTGTCCGTGCCCGACGACGTCACTGCGGTCACCCGCGGGTGGGTGCAGCGCGGCGCGGCGGTCCTGCACGTCGTGCTCGCAGATCGTGTGCTCGGCGCCCTGGCGCTCGAAGATGCGGTCCGAGACGAATCCCGCCAGGCGATCGATGCGTTGCACGCTCGTGGCATCGAGGTCGCGATGATCACCGGCGATGCCCGGCAGGTCGCGGAGTCGGTAGCCGCGGATCTCGGCATCGACGAGGTCTTCGCCGAAGTGCTGCCCGAGCACAAGGACGCCGAGGTCGCCGAACTGCAGCAGCGTGGCCGTACCGTCGCGATGGTCGGCGACGGTGTCAACGACGCTCCAGCGCTGGCACGGGCCGATGTCGGTGTGGCCATCGGCGCCGGGACCGACGTCGCGATCGAGTCTGCAGGTGTAGTGCTCGCGGCGAACGACCCGCGGGCGGTGCTGTCGATCATCGAGCTTTCCCACGCCAGTTACCGGAAGATGTGGCAGAACCTGGTGTGGGCGGCCGGTTACAACGTGGTCGCCGTCCCCCTCGCTGCCGGAGTGTTGGCGTTCGCCGGCATCGCCATCTCACCTGCGGTGGCGGCAATTCTCATGTCGATCTCCACGATCGTCGTCGCACTCAACGCCCAGTTGTTGCGCCGCCTCGACCTGGACCCCGCGCACCTGACCCGCACCGACGCACCGGTCTCCCACCACGTGTCGCGGGAGCGCGTGCGCCGCGTTTGACCGGGCATGCGCTACCGCAGGAAACCGACCGCCTGTTCGGCGAGGCTCAGCATCGGTGACGGCATGATGCCGAGCAGCACGGTTGTCACGGCCGCGAATGCCACCACCGCGCCGGTGTAGGCACTCGTCGTCGCGAGTTGCGGCGGGTTGTCGGGTGGATCGCGGAAGAACATCAACACGATCACCCTGATGTAGAAGTACGCGGCGATGGCGCTGGCCAGCACACCGACGATCACCAACGCCACGGCATCACCGGCGACCGCAGCACCGAATACCGCAAATTTGGCGATGAAACCGCTGGTGAGCGGGATTCCGGCGAGAGAGAGCAGGAACAGCGCGAACACGGCCCCCAATGCGGGATAGCGCCTTCCCAGGCCTGCCCAGCGCGACAACTCCCACGCCTCGCCGTCCGGGTCGCGGACCAGCATCACCACACCGAACACCCCGACCGCACCCACGGCGTACGCGAACAGATAAAACAGGGTCGACGCCACCCCCACCGCGTTCGCTGCCACGACACCGGTCAGCACGAATCCGGTGTGGCTGACGGCCGAGTACGCGAGCATGCGCTTGACGTCGGTCTGGGTCACCGCGAGCACCGCTCCCACGAGCATCGTCGCGATCGCCACCGCCCACAGGATGGGCCGCCAGTCGTCGCGCAGACCGGGCACCGCGACGTACAGCACTCGCATCAGTGCACCGAAGGCTGCGATCTTCGTCGCCGCTGCCATGAAGGCGGTGATCGGTGTGGGCGCACCCTGATAGACGTCCGGGGTCCACGAATGGAACGGCACCGCACCGATTTTGAACAACAGGCCGACGGACAGCAGACCCACGCCGATCAGGGCAATCGTCTCGTCTCCGGTTCCGGCCGCGACCGCGTCGGCGATGCCTGCCAGTTGCACGGTGCCCGCGTGTCCGTACAGAAGCGCGATCCCGTAGACGAAGAAGGCGGACGAGAAGGCGCCGAGCAGGAAGTATTTCAGCGCCGCCTCCTGGGAGATCAGCCGGCGTCGCCTGGCGAGTCCGCAGAGTAGGTACAGCGGCAGGGAGAGGACTTCGAGCGCGACGAACATGGTGAGCAGGTCACCTGCTGCCGGAAAAAGCAGCATGCCTCCGACGGCGAACAACGTCAGCGGAAACACTTCGGTGCGGGTGACCCCCGCCTCGGTCGCTTCTCGCTCGGCGGCACTGCCGGGAAGAGCTGCGGCCTGCGGTGTGAATGCGTCGGTGTACACCGCGGCGGCGCGAGCACGGTCCGGAGCGGTGGTGGCGACGCTGCGCTCGGCGATGAGCGCAACGGACAACAGCGCTACCACCAGGATGGATGCCTGCAGGAACAGCGTCGCGCCGTCGATCACGACCGCCCCACCTGCCGTCAGTCCCCGGGTGCGTTTGACCACCACCGCAATCAACGCGAGGGTCAGTCCCCCGAAGCTGAGGACCAGGTGTGCGGGGTACCGCGCGCGGGCCGGGACGAACGCCTCGACGAGCACTCCGACGACCGCAGCCCCGAACACGACGAGCATCGGCATGAGCATGCCGTAGTCGATGTCGGGCGCCGGCAACGCCTGTGCGAGTACGGCTCCGCCGTCGAGAGATGTCACTCGTGGGCCCCTTCCTCGATACCGCTGTTCGAACCGGGTTCGGCCACCGGGCTTTCCGCCGGAACTGTCGGTTCGGGCTGATCCAGGTCGATCGACACGAGCGTGGCGTCGACGGCGGGGGTGATCGCGTCGAGCATCGGCTGTGGGTAGAGGCCGAGGTACAGGAGCAGTGCGATGAGCGGTGCCACCACCAGCAGTTCGCGCGGCAACAGGTCGGTCAAAGCGGAGCCGTGCTCTTCGGAGGGGTCGTTGCGGACCGGACCACCCATCATGCGCTGATAGAGCCACAGGATGTAGAGCGCCGAGAGGACCAGCGCCACTGTCGCGATCACGGCGGCAGCCTGATAGCGGGGATAGGTACCGACGAAGACGAGGAACTCGCTCACGAACGGGGCCAGACCCGGCAACGAGAGAGTCGCGAGACCCGCCACGAGGAATGTTCCGGCCAGGACCGGTGCGACCTTCTGCACCCCGCCGTACGCGGCGATCGCCCGGGAACCTCGGCGCGACACCAGGAATCCGGCGATGAGGAACAACGCTGCGGTCGAGATACCGTGGTTGACCATGTACAGCGTCGACCCGGTCTGGCCCTGGGCGGTCATCGCGAAGATACCGAGAACGATGAACCCGAAGTGCGAGATCGAGGTGTAGGCGATCAAGCGCATGAGGTCCGTCTGCCCGATGGCGAGCATCGCGCCGTACACGATCCCGATGACCGCGAGCGTGACCACCAGCGGCGCGAAATACACCGAGGCCCCGGGGAACAACTGCAGGCAGTACCGCAGCATCCCGAACGTACCGACCTTGTCGACCACCGCCATCATGAGTACCGCGGCGACCGGTGTGGTCTGCACCGCCGCGTCGGGCAGCCATCCGTGCAGCGGCCACAACGGGGCCTTCACGGCGAAGGCGAACATGAAGCCGAGGAACAGCGCGTTGAGCACGGCGGGCGCGGCACCGAGTTCCCCTGCCGCAGCGGCGTCGCTGATCACCCGGAGGTCGAAGGTGCCCAGTCCCGGTTCGCTTCCCAGTTCCGCCTTCGCGGTCACGACATAGAGACCGACCATCGCGGCGAGCATGACGAGACCACCGAGCAGGTTGTAGAGCAGGAACTTCACGGCCGCGCGCGACCGTGCGGCGCGGTCGCTTCCCCGGCCTCCGAAACCCGCGATGAGGAAGTACATCGGGATGAGCATGGCCTCGAAGAACACATAGAAGAGCAGGACGTCGAGCGTGCTGAACGAGACGAGCACCATCGCCTCGACGACCAGCATCAACGCGACGTAGGTGTGCGCCGAGCGGGGGTGTAACGGCTCCGACGCGCTGCCCCCCGCATCGCGATCGGTGGCCTCGGGGTGGTCGGCGGCACGGCCGTCGTGCCACCCCGCCAGCATCAGCAGCGGTACCAGGACCACGGTGAGCAGGATGAGCACGAGCGCGATGCCGTCGATGCCGAGGCGATACGCGGACCCGAAAGACGGTATCCAAGGCTGAGATTCGACGTACTGGTACCGGTCGCCGGACGGGGAGAATCCGACGGCCAGGAAGATGCCGACGAGCAGCACGGCCACTGCCGTTGCGAGTCCGAGCACTCTTGCGGCGGAGGACATCCGGGCGGGCAGAGCGAAGACGAGCACTGCGCCGATCAGCGGGAGGACCCACAGGATCGTCAGCCAGGGCACGGTGGTCACGAGTGCCTCACCCCCATCACATTCTCACCAGCATCAGTGCGGCGACGATGATCGTCGCGCCGCCGAACATGTAGAGGGCGTACGAGCGGACGAACCCGGTCTGCAGCAACCGCAGTCGGCGGGACACCGCTCCGATCAGCACCGCAGTTCCGGTGACCGTGCCGTCGATCCCGCGACTTTCGACCTGCTCGAGTCCGACGACCGCCACCCGGCCCGGCCGCATGAAGACCGCTTCGTTCACGGTGTCGCCGTAGAGGTCGCGGCGGGCAGCGGTCGTGAACGACGACACGTCGGCGGGCGCGGACTCGGCCACCGGCCTCGTCGCGTACTGCCGGTACGCCGCATAGACGCCGGCGGCGACCACCGCGAGGGTGAGCACCGTGACGAGCCACACCGGCAGACCGCCGCCGTGCGCCGGCTCCCCGACCACCGGTTCGAGCCAGTGTTCGAGGCTTCCGCCTGCCACCAGCGCACCGCCTGCTCCGACCGATCCGACGGCGAGCACGATCATCGGCCACGTCATGATGTGCGGTGCCTCGTGCGGGTCGGCGTCGGCCTCCCAGCGGTGTTCCCCGAAGAACGTCATGATCATCACGCGGCTCATGTAGAAGGCGGTCAATCCGGCGCCGAGCAGCGCCGCGATCCCCAGTACCGCTCCGAGCAAACCGCCTTCGGCGAACGCCACTTCGATGATCTTGTCCTTGGAGAAGAACCCGGAGAACGGCGGAACCCCGATGATCGCGAGATACCCGAGGCCGAACGTGACGAAGGTGACGGGCATGAACGCACGGAGCCCACCGAATCGGCGCATGTCGGTCTCGTCGTTCATCGCGTGCATCACCGAGCCCGCTCCGAGAAACAATCCGGCCTTGAAGAACCCGTGAGTGAGCAGATGCAGAATCGCGAAGACGCATCCGGCCGGCCCCAGCCCGGCAGCGAGCACCATGTACCCGATCTGGCTCATCGTGGAGGCGGCGAGTGCCTTCTTGATGTCGTCCTTCGCGCAACCGATGATCGCGCCGAACAAGAGCGTGGCGGCCCCGACCAGCACCACCACCAGACGGGCGGCAGGCGCGGCCTCGAAGATCGCGTTCGCTCGGACGATCAGATAGACACCGGCGGTCACCATCGTCGCCGCGTGGATGAGCGCGGAGACGGGGGTGGGTCCTTCCATCGCGTCGCCGAGCCACGACTGCAACGGCAACTGTGCCGACTTCGCGCATGCGGCGAGCAGCAAGGTCAGGCCCAGCGCGGTGGCGATGCCTTCACTCGCATCGGGTACAGCCGCGAATACCGCGTCGTAGTCGAGGGTGCCGAACGTGGCGAACATGATCATGAGTGCGACGAGCAATCCCATGTCGCCCACGCGGTTGACCACGAACGCCTTCTTCGCCGCGGTCGCCGCGGAGGGCTTGTGCTGCCAGAACCCGATGAGCAGGTACGACGCGAGACCGACACCTTCCCAGCCCAGGTACAGGACGAGAAAGTTGTCGGCGAGAACCAGGACCAGCATCGCCGCGAGAAACAGGTTGAGGTAGGCGAAGAACTTCCGCCGAGCGGGATCGTGCGCCATGTAGCCGACCGAATAGATGTGGATCAGCGTCCCCACCCCGGTGATGAGCAACACGAAACACACCGACAGCTGGTCGATTCGAAGGCCCATGTCGACCTGGAGCTGCCCGACGGACACCCACTCGAACAGGGTCTGCCGGGCGCTGCGTGCGTCTGTGTCCGCGCCGAGCATCTCGGTGAACACCGCGACGCCGAGCACGAACGACACGAGCGCCGCGCCGCATCCCAGCAGGTGACCCCACCGGTCGCTGCGACGCCCGGCGAGAAGCAGCACCACAGCCCCCAGCAGGGGAATCACCGGAATCAACCAGAGTGCCGAGGACGGGAACGAAGTCATGTCGTGTCTCCTCTCGGCGCGTCGTGGTTCGTCACTCTCACCGTCCTTTGGGGGCGACCGTCAGTACCTGAGCAGATCGGCGTTGTCGACCGAGGCGGAGCGACGGGTCCGGAAGATCGTGACGATGATCGCGAGCCCCACCACCACCTCGGCCGCAGCGACCACCATCGTGAAGAATGCGAAAACCTGTCCGTGGAGATTGCCGTGCATCCTGGCGAACGTGACGAAGGCGAGGTTCGCTGCATTCAGCATGAGTTCGATACACATGAAGACGACGATTGCGTTGCGGCGCAACAATACTCCGGATGCGCCGATGGTGAACAGCAACGCCGACAGGTACAGGTAGTTCTCGGGATTCATCGCATGTCCCCCTCGTCGCGGCCGTCGCCTGTGCCGTTCTCGCCGACGGCACCCCCCGCGTCCGCAGGGCCGGGGACACCGAGATCATCGGGCCCCCAGTCCCGTCCGATGCGACGCAGCAGCGGACCGACGGAGTTCTCCGCGAACGACCCGTCGGGAAGCAGGGCGGGAACGTCGGCCGCGTTGTGCCGCGCGTAGACACCGGGCCCGGGAAGCGGCGTCACCCGCCCTCCGGTCCGGAACCGCTCCTCGGAGAGTTCCCGCTGGGTGCGCCGCGGACGGAGTCGCTCCCGGTGTGCGAGCACCATGGCGCCGAGAGTCGCGGTGATCAGCAGAGCCCCGGTCAGTTCGAACGCCCACACGTAATCCAGGAACAGCAGTACGGCCAGCTCTTCGACGTTGCCGGACGCGTCGGCGGCGTCGAAGCCTGCGAAACCTCTCATGGTCGCGTTTCCGAGGCCGGCGATCAGCAGGATGCCGAATCCGATACCCACGGCAATGGCGAAAACTCGTTGCGCACGCAGTGTCTCGACGAGCGAGTCGGACGAGTCGATACCCACGAGCATGAGCACGAACAGGAACAACATCATGACCGCACCGGTGTAGACGACGATCTGCACGACACCGAGGAACAACGCTCCCTGGGCGATGTACAGGACGGCGAGGACCACCATGGTCATGGCGAGGAAGACTGCCGAGTACACGGCTTTGGCGGCCCCGACCACTCCGAGGGCACCGATCACCGCGACGGTGGCGAGGATCCAGAACTGGACTTCTTCGCCGGTCGAGGTCTGGGTGAGTTCCTGGGCGAGCAGCACCGTTCCGGGTGCGTTCATGACGGTAGTCCGCCGGTCGGTGCCTCCGGGTCGGTGTCGCCGGCGGCCGAGACGGAGCCGGTGTAGTAGTCCTCGGCGGTGGTCCCCGGCGCCATCGGATGCGGTGGAGGGCGCATGCCGTCTTCCATCGGCGCGAGGAGCCGGTCCTTGTCGTAGATGAGGTCGGTGCGGTTGTCGTCGACCATCTCGTAGTCGTTTGTCATCGTCAGTGCTCGGGTCGGACATGCTTCGATGCACAGCCCACAGCCGATACAACGCAGGTAGTTGATCTGGTAGACGCGTCCGAATCGTTCACCCGGCGAATATCGTTCGTCCTCGGTGTTATCCGCGCCCTCGACGTAGATCGCGTCGGCGGGACACGCCCACGCGCACAGTTCGCACCCGATGCATTTCTCGAGGCCGTCCGCATACCGGTTGAGTTGGTGCCGGCCGTGGAAGCGCTCCGCAGTCGGGTTCTTCTCCTCCGGGTAGAACTCGGTGTTGGGCTTCTTGAACATCGTCGAGAAAGTCACACCGAAACCCGCGAGTGGGCCGAGGAACTCAGACATTGCTCTCCTCCCGAGTTGCGGCCGGCACAGGTTCGTGCTGTCGGCCGGGCAACGGCGGCACCGGGAATCCCCCTGCGGCCGGATCGAGCCGGCCGTCCGCCGTCGGTGTGCCGGTATCCGGATCGCCGCGCGGCTCTGCGCTGCGACGCCACCGATATCCGAGGTAGCCGAGCGAGATCGCCGAGACCACGACACCGGCGACGATGAGCGACGCGGTCGCGGGCAACAGTCCTTCGTTTGCGAGTTGGGCGATGACCGCGACGACCATGACCCATACCACGGCGATCGGAATGAGGACCTTCCACCCCAGGGCCATGAACTGGTCGTACCGCAGCCTCGGGAGGGTGGCCCGCAGCCACACGAAGACGAACAGCACCAGCCAGATCTTCACGACGAACCACAGCAGCGGCCACCATCCGCTGTTGGCTCCGGCCCAGATGCTCAGCGGCCAGGGTGCACGCCAGCCGCCGAGGAACAACGTCGTGGCCAGCGCGGACACGGTGATCATGTTGACGTATTCGGCGAGCATGAACATCGCGAATCGCAGCGACGAGTACTCCGTGTGGAAGCCGCCGACGAGTTCACCCTCGGCTTCGGGGAGGTCGAACGGTGCACGGTTGGTTTCACCGACCATCGACACGCAATAGATGAGGAAGGCCGGGAGCAGGAGCAGTGCGTACCAGATTCCCGTCTGCTCGGCGACGATCCCGGAAGTCGACATGGTGCCGGCGAGCAGAAATACCGCGGCGAAGCACAGTCCCATGGCGATCTCGTAGGAAATGACCTGGGCCGTGGAGCGCAGGCCACCGAGCAGCGGGTACGTCGATCCCGAGGACCACCCCGCGAGCACGATGCCGTAGACCCCGATCGAGGTCACGGCGAGGATGTAGAGCACCGCGACCGGCAGATCCGTCAGTTGCAACGGTGTGCGTTCCCCGAACACCGAGACCACGGGCCCGAACGGGATGACGGCGAATGCCATGAGCGCGGGCGCGGTCGCGATCACCGGTGCCAGCAGGTACAGCGGTTTGTCCACGCCACTGGGCGTGATTCCTTCCTTCAGGCCGAGTTTGATGCCGTCCGCGACGGTCTGCAGCAGTCCCTTCGGCCCGACCCGGTCCGGCCCGACCCGCATCTGCATCCACGCCATGATCTTGCGTTCGACGAGGATCAACACGAGCGTGGTGAGCACCAGGAAGGCGAAGATCAGCAGGGCCTTGGTGATCACGAGCCACCACGGGTCGATCCCGAACATCGACAGGTCGACCTCACGTGCCGTCGGCACCACCACTCCGCCGGAAACCGTAAGCGTCATCGCGGTACCTCCGTATCCGCTTGAGCGACACGGATGCCCACCACGTCGCCGGCGGTCGCCGTGAGGTGCTCGTGAACGCTCGCCTCCGGCGACGCTGCCGGAAGCCACACCACCCGTTCGGGAAGCGCATCGATCACCAGCGGCAACGTGATCGCACCGCGCTCGGTGAAGACCGTGACCGGTTCGCCGTTGCGGGCGCCGATCTCGGCGGCCGTCGTCTCCGACAGTCGTACGACCGGTGCTCGCGCCGTCCCGGCGAGGTTGGGCTCCCCGTCCTGGAGTCGTCCCGCGTCGAGCAGCATGCGCCACGTCGACAGGACGGCTTCGCCGAGAACGGGTCGCCGTCCGTCGGTGGCGGTGACGTCGGGAAGAGGCGCCGCCGGTCCCGGACGCTCGCCGAGCCGGTCGAGTTCGGTTCGGGCCGAGTCGGTATCGGAGGCACCGAGGTCGATGTCCATCGCATCGGCGATCGCGTGCAGGACACGCTGGTCGGGCATCGCATCGGAGTCGCGCAGGGCTGTTGCGAAGGGGCGGGCCCGGCCCTCCCAGTCGACGAACGTGCCGGACTTCTCGGCCACGGGCGCCACGGGGAACACCACGTCGGCGAGATCGGTGACCTCGCTGCGCCGCACCTCGAGACCGACGACGAAGGGCGCTGCGGTCAGTGCGGCACGCGCTGCGTCCGGATCGGGTAGATCGGCGAGTTCGACGCCCGCGACGACCAGTGCGGCGAGGTGTCCTGACGCAGCCTCCTCGAGGATGGTGGCGGCGTCGCGACCGGGCGCTTCCGGAATCGCGTCACCGGAGCCCAGGTTCCACGCCGCCGCGACCTCACGTCGCGCATCCGCATCGGCGACGGAGCGGCCGCCCGGAAGCAGCGTCGGGAATGCGCCGGCGTCGAGCGCCCCACGCTCCCCGGCGCGCCGGGGAATCCACGCCAGGCGTGCACCGGTGGCGTCGGCGAGTCGGGTTGCAGCCGTGAGTCCGCCCGGCGCCGCAGCGAGACGCTCTCCGACGACGATGACGGCTCCGGCGCTGCGCAGAGCATCGACGTCGATGCCGCTCAGGTCTCCATCCCGCAGCGCATCGAGCAGTTCCGCTTCTCCACCGGGTACGCATTCGAGCAGGCGGGCACCGAGTTTCGTGGCACCCGCGCCGGCATACGGCGCGACCGTCCAGACCGTGGTCTTCCCGTTCCGGACGGCTTTGTGCAACCGGAGGAACACGATGGGCGATTCCTCTTCGGGTTCGAATCCCACCAGCAGGACGACCGGCGCTCGTTCCAGGTCGCGGTAGGTCACGCCGATGCCTCGTCCGGCGACACGGGTGGTGAGGAACTGTGTTTCCTCCGCCGAGTGGTCGCGGGCGCGGAAGTCGATGTCGTTGGTGCCGAGCGCCACTCGGGCGAACTTCGCATACGCGTAGGCGTCTTCCCGGGTGAGCCGTCCGCCGGTCAGAACCCCGGCCGACCCGCGCGCGGCGGTCAGACCGCGCGCCGCCACGGCCAGTGCCATCGGCCATGACGCGGGGACGAGTTCACCCGACTCGTCGCGTACGAGTGGACCGGTGAGCCGGTCGGGTTCGGTGGCGTAGGTGAACGCCCACCGGCCCTTGTCGCAGTTCCATTCCTCGTTGACCTCCGGGTCGTCGCCGGCGAGGCGGCGGAGCACCACGCCACGACGATGATCGGTGCGCTGCGCACACCCACTGGCGCAGTGTTCGCACACGCTCGGACTGGACACGAGATCGAACGGCCGCGCCCGGAATCGGTAGGTGGCACCGGTGAGCGCGCCGACCGGGCAGATCTGCACGGTGTTGCCCGAGAAGTACGACTCGAACGGTTCCTCCGGGTAGATGCCCACCTGTTGCCGGGCACCGCGTTCGAGCATGTCGACGAAGGGATCGCCGGCGATCTGTGCCGAGAACCGGGTGCAGCGCGCACACAGGACGCAGCGTTCGCGGTCGAGCAGGACCTGCGACGAGATCGCGATCGGCTTGGGAAACGTGCGCTTTTCTTCGATGTAGCGCGATTCCGCTCGGCCGTTGCTCAGGGCCTGGTTCTGCAGCGGGCACTCACCGCCCTTGTCACACACCGGGCAGTCCAGTGGGTGGTTGATGAGCAGCAGTTCCATGACGCCGCGCTGCGCCTTGTCCGCGACGGGCGAGGTCGCCTGGGTGCGGACGACCATTCCGTCGGTGACGACGGTGGTGCACGACGCCAGGGGTTTGCGCTGCCCTTCGACGTCCACGAGGCACTGGCGGCACGCGCCGACGGGGTCGAGCAGCGGATGGTCACAGAATCGAGGGATCTGCACGCCTACGAGTTCTGCGGCGCGGATCACCAATGTTCCTTTGGCTACCCGGATTTCGACGTCGTCGATGGTAACGGTCACCTGGTCGTCCGTCGGCGCGACGCCGGCGGGGTCCGTTCCCGGAGCTGTGGTCATCGAGTCTCCTCGCGTGCTGCGCCGGCTTCGAGAGTGGCGCTGTGCGGATCGAAGGGGCAGCGACCCTGTTCCACGTGTGCGCGGTATTCGTCACGGAAGTACGCGATCGACGAGGTGATCGGGCTCGTCGCGCCGTCGCCGAGAGCGCAGAACGCCCGGCCGAGGATGTTGTCGGAGATGTCGAGCAGGGTGGCGAGGTCTTCCTCGGTGCCTCGGCCCGTCTCGAGCCGCTCGAGGATCTGCACGAGCCACCACGTCCCTTCGCGGCAGGGCGTGCATTTCCCGCACGACTCGTGCGCGTAGAACTCGCTCCAGCGCAGTACCGTACGCACGACGCACGTGGTCTCGTCGAAGATCTGGAGAGCACGCGTGCCGAGCATCGATCCGGCGGCGGCGACGCTTTCGTAGTCGAGCGGGGTGTCGAGGTGTTCGTCGGTGAGGATCGGTGTGGACGAACCGCCCGGAGTCCAGAACTTGAGCTTGTGGCCTTCGCGGACGCCGCCCGCGTGTTCGAGCAGCTCCCGCAGGGTGATGCCGAGCGGCGCCTCGTACTGACCCGGCGTCGTGACGTGCCCGGAGAGGGAGAACAGCGCGAATCCCGGTGACTTCTCGGTCCCCATGGACCGGTACCACTCGACTCCGTTGCGGATGATCGGCGGCACGTTCGCGATGGACTCGACGTTGTTGACCACGGTCGGGCACGCATACAGGCCCGCGACCGCGGGGAACGGCGGCCGCAGCCGTGGTTGCCCTCGACGGCCTTCGAGCGAGTCGAGCAGCGCAGTCTCCTCCCCGCAGATGTAGGCACCCGCACCGGCGTGTACGACGAGATCGAGGTCGTAGCCGCTGCCGAGGATGTCGCGTCCGAGGTATCCGGCGCCGTACGCCTCGGCGACGGCGGCCTGCAGGCGCCGCAGGACCGGGACGGCTTCCCCGCGCAGGTAGACGAACGCATGCCGCGCGCGGATCGCATACGCCGCGATGATCGCGCCTTCGACCAGCGCGTGCGGGGTGGCGAAGAGGAACGGAATATCTTTGCAGGTGCCGGGCTCGGATTCGTCGGCGTTGACGACGAGATAGTGCGGCTTGCCGTCGCCTTGCGGGATGAACGACCACTTGGTGCCGGTGGAGAATCCCGCTCCGCCGCGCCCGCGCAGACCTGCATCCTTGACCGCGGAGATCACGTCGTCGGGGTCCATGCCCAACGCGATGGGCAGTGCCTCGTATCCGTGATGTTGCCGGTACGTCTCGAGAGTCCACGCCTGCTCTTCGTCCCAGTAGCCGGTGAGCACCGGCGTCAGCGCGGTCCCGACGTTGCCGATGTCCCCGTCGCCGGGCGCCGCCGGCGCGGTCATGTCGTGCTCCCGCGCGACACGCAGCCCGGCCAGTGAGGCCTCCCCGGCGCTGCCGCCCGCAGGAAGTGCGTCGGCGCGTTCGTCGGGGAATCCGGCGAGCAGTCGCGAGGTGTCGCGGAAGGTGGTCAGCGGAGCGCCGCGGGTGGGCAGCGGGGGTTGCCCGTCGCGGAGGCCGTCGACGAGTTCGACTGCGGACTCGACGGTCCGGTTGTCGAACAGTTCCCAGTTGACGGTCATCACCGGTGCGAAATCGCAGGCAGCGTTGCACTCGATGTGTTCGAGGGTCACCGTGCCGTCCGGTGTGGTCTCGCCGTTGGCGACACCGAGATGCTCGCGCACCCTCTCGAAGATTTCGTCGCCGCCCATGACGGCGCACAGGGCGTTCGTGCACACCCCGACGTGATAGGTCCCCGTCGGCTTGCGGCGGTACATCGTGTAGAAGGTGGCGACCGCGGCGACCTCGGCGCCCGTCAAGCCGAGTTGCTCGGCGCAGAAATCGATTCCGGCGGGGGTGATGTAGCTGTCCTCGGCCTGGACGAGGTGCAGCAGCGGAAGGAGAGCTGAGCGGGGGTGCGGGTAGCGTCCGAGGATCTCGGCGGCGTCCGCGTCGAGCCGGGTACGCACGTCGTCGGGATAGCTGCGCTGCGCGCCGGGGCGCACGAGCGCGGCATCTTCGTCGGGCCGTGGCCCCAACGGCAGAAAGACCGGCGCGGGGCGTTCGGTGGGTTCGGTGGTGTCTTCGCCCCGTACGTATCCGGTGCTCATCGGTCTACTCCGCCCATGACCGGGTCGATGCTCGCGAGCGTGGCGATGACGTCGGAGACCATGCCGCCTTCGCACATCGCCGCGACCGCTTGGAGATTGGTGAAGGACGGATCGCGGTAGTGCACCCGGTAGGGCCGGGTGCCACCGTCACTGACCATGTGTACCCCCAGTTCGCCGCGCGGCGATTCGACCGAGACGTACACCTGCCCGGCGGGCACGCGTAGTCCTTCGGTGACGAGCTTGAAGTGGTGGATCAGTCCCTCCATGGAGGTGCCCATGATCCTGCGGATGTGCTCCGGTGAATTGCCGAGGCCGTCACTGCCGCTGGTGAGCTGGGACGGCCAGGCAATCTTTTTGTCCTCCACCATGACCGGGCCGGGGGGGAGGCGGTCGAGGCATTGTTCGACGATCTTCAGCGATTCCTTCATCTCCCCGATGCGGATGCGATACCTGCCGTAGCAATCGCTGCCCGTGTCGGTGGGGACGTCGAACTCGTAGTTCTCGTATCCGCAGTACGGTTGCGCTTTGCGGAGGTCGTGGGGCAGCCCGGTCGAGCGCAGGATCGGCCCGGTGACCCCGAGCGCCATGCACCCGGTGAGGTCGAGATAACCGATGCCCCGGGTGCGCGAGATGAAGATCGGATTGTCGTCGAGCAGCATCTCCATGTCGTGGATGCGGGACGGGAGCATCGCCAGCAGGTCGCGGATCCGGGGGATCGCGTCGGACGGGAGATCCTGTACCACTCCTCCGGGCCGGATATAGGCGTGGTTCATCCGCAGGCCCGTGATGGTTTCGAAGACGTCGAGGATCAGTTCGCGCTCACGGAACCCGAACAGCATCGGAGTGGTGGCGCCGAGTTCCATGCCACCGGTGGCCAGCGCGACCAGGTGCGAGGAGATCCGGTTGAGTTCCATCAGGAGCACCCGGATCACGTTCGCGCGCTCAGGAACGAGGTGGGTGATGCCGAGCAGTTTCTCGACGCCCAGGCAGTAAGCCGCTTCGTTGAAAAACGGTGCGAGGTAGTCCATTCGGGTGACGAAGGTGACGCCCTGGGTCCAGTTGCGGTATTCGAGGTTCTTCTCGATCCCGGTGTGCAGGTAACCGATGCTGCACCGGGCTTCGGTGACGGTTTCGCCGTCGATCTCCAGGACGAGACGGAGGACGCCGTGTGTGGACGGGTGCTGTGGACCCATGTTCACCACGATGTGGTCTTCGCCGGCCGCCGCGGCGGCGGTGACGACCTCGTCCCAGTCCTGACCCGAGGTGGTGAGGACGGTTTCCTCGCGTGCGGAGCCGTGTGTCGTTGTGTGGTCGCTCATCAGTTGTAGGCCCTCCGTTCGTCCGGAGGCACGATGGTGGCGCCCTTGTACTCCACGGGGATCCCGCCGAGGGGATAGTCCTTGCGCTGGGGGTGGCCCCGCCAGTCGTCGGGCATCTGGATGCGGGTCAACGCGGGATGACCGTCGAAGCGGATCCCGAAGAAGTCGTAGGTTTCGCGCTCGTGCCAGTCGTTCGTCGGATAGATGTCGTAGAGCGACGGGATGTGTGGATCCGTCTCGGGGGCGGAGACTTCGATCCGGAGCCTCCGATTGTGAGTGATGGACATGAGTGCATAGACGGCGTGCAGTTCCCTCCCGGTCTCCTCGGGATAGTGCACCCCACTCACCCCCAGGCACAGTTCGAAACGCAGGGCGGGGTGGTTGCGTAGTTCGAGGGCGACTCGCGGCAGGTGCTGCCGGCGCACGTGGATCGTCATCTCGTCGCGGAAGACGAGGATCTTCTCGACTGCCTCGGCGAACCCTGCCTCCGAGGAAGCGCCGAGGGCATCTTCGAGAGCATCGGCAACGTCGTCGAAATAGCCGCCGTACGGGCGCGGTGAACTGCCGGGGAGGCTGATGCGTCGGACGAGCCGCCCGTATCCGGAGGTGTCGCCGCTGCCGCGGGCTCCGAACATTCCGCGCCGGACCCCGATCTGTTCGCGGCCGGTGTTCTCGTCGTCGGTAGTCATCGGCGCGGCACCGTCAGTTCGATGAGCGGCCGCGCGGACAGAGCCGCCTCTTCGGCGGCGCGCACGGCTTCTTCCCTGTTGGCGCCCAGGGGCATTCGTGCGATCTTCTCGTGGAGCGCGAGGATCGCGTTGATCAGCATTTCCGGGCGCGGGGGGCATCCCGGCAGATAGATGTCGACGGGCACCACATGGTCGACGCCCTGAACGATCGCGTAGTTGTTGAACATGCCCCCGGAGGAGGCGCACACCCCCATCGCCAGCACCCACTTGGGTTCGACCATCTGGTCGTAAACCTGCCGCAACGCCGGCGCCATCTTCTGACTGACGCGTCCGGCGACGATCATGACGTCGGCCTGCCGGGGAGAGGCGCGGAACGCTTCCATGCCGAACCGGGCGAGGTCGTAGCGCCCTCCGGCGGTCGACATCATCTCGATCGCGCAGCACGCGAGACCGAAGGACGCCGGCCACAGCGAACCCTTGCGTGCGAATCCCGCGAGAGCTTCCACCGTGCTCAGCAGAAAACCGCTCGGCACCTTCTCTTCGAGACCCATGCTCGACTCCTACCACTTCCGTAATTGGTGTGGATCATTTTCTCGCACAACGACTTCGGCGAACGTTCGTCGAAAGACGGTCGCGTCGTTCACTCCCACGCGAGCCCTCCGCGTTTCCATTCGTAGGCGTACGCCACGAACACGTTCACCATGAACAGCCCCATTGCCAGCAATCCGAACACGCCGAGCGCATCGAAATTCACCGCCCACGGGTACAGAAAGACGATTTCGATGTCGAAGATGATGAACAACATGGCGGTGAGGTAGTACTTGACGGGGAAACGCCCGCCTCCTGCGGCCTGCGGCGTCGGATCGATGCCGCATTCGTAGGCTTCCAGTTTCGCCCGGTTGTAGCGACTGGGTCCGGCTATCGACGCCACGACCACAGAGAACACGGCAAAGGCGAGAGCGATCGCTCCGAGCACCAGGATCGGTACGTAGACGTTCATCGCTACCTCCGGTTCCGCTGACGTCCCCCGGTCGTCCGTAGCCACCGAACCTTCGTTCCCGGTGCCGAGCCCGGCAATCCGGGACAACTCGGTCACTTGTGAGCTACCGCACACACACTAGTAGCGTTCGTACCGGACTTGTCAGCGATTTCGGGTGCTGAATTCGGCCGCGCGTGTCCGCTTCGGACAGGAGTGCAAATGGGGTAGGTTCGTCCGCCGCGTTCGATACTCAGCGGTGTGTTGCACGCAGCAGCCGCACGACTTCCCGCGCGAGCGCCAAGGGGTCGATCGGCCGTGTGACGACCGCCTCGGCACGCGACCACGATGCCAGCCACGCGTCGTCCGCCCGGCCCGTGAGCACGAGGATCGGCGGGCACGGATCGATCTCGTCCTTCAGTTGCCTGGCGATACCCAGTCCCCCGGCGGGTGCCGTCTCCCCGTCGAGGATCGCAAGATCGATTTTCCCAGCGTCCATGTGCGAGATCACCACCGGCGCGGTGGCCACCTCGACGTACTCGAGTGGAGGAAGGTCGGGATGGACTTTGTCTCCCAGTGCTGCCCGAACCTGCGCACGCACGGCTGCGTCGTCGCTGTAGAGGAGTATGCGCAGTGGCGCGGAGGAGTCGGCGCGGTCGGGGGCGGCGGTCACGCGCCCGATGCTAGAGGCTCCCCCGGCCGGGCGCCTGTATCCGGACATACTCGTCGGGCGTGTCGCCCTGCGTATCCGGCCCGGACTCGGCGGAACCCCCGGCAGAACACTGTCGCGTGGCAGGCCGTACGCCCCGGCCAGGTCGACCTCGGCTCGATCCCACGAGTAGCGGGTGCCGGCGCGATTCGCCCGCGAGGCGCATCGACACCGTTCCGGTCCGCATCGCGGACACAGGAAGGTCACTCAGCCGTGCCGGATCTCGAAGACCTCGACACGGGGCGCAACCTCTTTTCGCGCAGGGGCATACGGGTATCCCCGCCCGATGATCGCGCCCGGCGCGATCATCAGATGGGCGACGACGATGCACCCCCCGATGAGGAGCGAGGAGATGATGCCGACCGAATACGAATCGGTGAGTGCGGCGGTGACGAACCCGATCGTGAGCATGCCGGAGAGCACGAGTATGGCGAGTATCCTCCGCTGCGACGACGGCGCGTTCTCGGATGCTCTTCGACGATGTGCAGCCATGACGAACTTCTCCGTTCCCTCCCTGGAACAGAATGGCCGGACGCCCCCACGCCCGCGTACCTGCCGCTCGAGCCCCTCGAAGCGGCGGTGAGCTCCTCCGTTTTCGACGGAGTCGGCACCCTGTTCCCCTGCCCGCTCGATGAGAGCGGATTGGTAGCGAAATACTATCAACTGTGACATAGGTCCCGCAACGCATTAGTGGCTCGTCACCGCATTGTTTCCGCAGGCCACGGAGTGTGCCGGTCCATGTCCCGCCGGAGTCGGCCCGGCGGGACACAGATCATCGACGGTGGGCGTTCGCCCGGATGATCCCGTCGCCGATGGACTGCATGATCTGCACCATCACGATCAGTACGACCACCGCGACCAGAAGCACGGGCGTGTTGAAGCGCTGGTAGCCGTACACGATCGCGAAGTCGCCGAGACCACCGCCGCCGATCACTCCGGCCATGGCGGAGTACCCGACGAGCAGGACGAGTGTCAGGGTCGCGCCGGCCACCAGAGGAGACACCGCCTCCGGCAGCAGAACCTTGCGAACGATCTGCCCCGTCGACGCGCCCATGGCCTGGGCTGCCTCCACGCGGCCACGCGGGACCTCCCGCAATGCGGATTCGACGATCCGCGCGAAGAACGGGATGGCCCCGATCGTGAGCGGGACGATCGCGGCCGTCGGACCGATCGCGGTGCCGACGATTGCCCGCGTCACGCCGATCAACGCGATCAGCAGGATCAGGAACGGCAACGAACGGAACAGGTTGACGATCACTCCGAGCACCGTGTTCAGCGTCCGCCTCGGTACGAGCCCCGAAGGGGAGGTGATCTGCAGGACGATCCCGACCAGCACTCCGCCGATCACGGTGAGAACGAACGACACCGCCACCATGTACAGCGTCTCGAGGGTCGCCTCCCACACTTCCGGCAGGGAGTCGTACCAGGTGAGCTTGTTCATCGCGCGTGTGCCCTCATTCGGTGAGTCCCTCCAGTTCGGTGCCCGCCCCCCACGACAGGGTCAGGTGCGGGTGCCGGTCGACGAACCGCTCGACTTCGGCGTGATCGGTTTCCGCTGTGAAGCGCAGACGCATCCGGCCGACAGTCACGTCGCCGACCTGTTCGACCCGTCCGCCCACGACAGCGATGTCGGCGTCGGAAGCCCGGATCAACTGCGACAACCACGGCCCGTGGGCCGCGTCCCCGATGGCCGTGACCACAGCGGTATCCGCTGTCGATCCGAGCGACGGATCGTCACCCACCGGCAACAGTGCCGCGCCGAGCGCCGACTCCGGTGAGGCGATGAGGTCGGTGATCCGGCCGGTCTCGGCGACCTGCCCTGCTTCGAGACGCGCCGCCGACGTGCAGATTCTGCGCAGTACCCCCAGTTCGTGGGTGATCACCACGACCGTCACTCCGAGTGTGTGGT
>JAEZDV010000198.1 GCA_023417985.1 Actinomycetes bacterium
CGGTAGATCTCGATCGCGGGATACGTCGGGCGCAGATCACCGTCGGCGACCAATCCGTCGCCGTGGCCCACCTCGATCGGGTTGCCGAATTCGGCGACCTTGGTGATCCCGGGCGAGCCCTCGATCGCCTCGTGCGCAGCATCGGACGGGTGGAGCGGGAGGTGTCGGGGTCGAGGTCGTTGCGCAGCAACAGAATTCCGATGCCCTGATCGATCAGCGTCGGGGCGAGCCCCGTGGAGGGCCGGCCGTCGGCGATCAGCCGCTGCACCGAATCCATCGCCCGGATCGCCCCCGGCGGTGTGAGGGGCACGGCATCGCGCACCGCCCACGGCGTGCGGGCCAGGGCCTGCAGTGGTTCGTCACGGGTCAGTCCCCAGATCTGGCTGCCGAACGGCGCCCCGGGAACGATCAGGGCGCGTTCCCCGCGGTCGTCGGTGTGTTCGTCGAGCCACGCCGCGGTGTCGTGCCAGTACCCGGGCACGCTGTCGTACGCGCCGCGCGGTGCGAGCTTGCCGGTCCACGCGAGCGACGTCGCGAGGGTGAGCGCGACGAGAACGAGCGTCGTGAAGGCGACCATCGGGTTGCGCTCGGGGTGGGTGAACGCGGTGCGGGTACGTGCCCACGGCACCGATCCGGGCAGGGGCACCCACCGCAACAGGTGCGCGAGCCCCAGGACCAGCGGCAGCCGGATCAGCGGTTCGAGTTTGTGGACGTTGCGTAGTGGCGCGCCCGTGGAGTCGAGGAACGCGCGCACCTGATCTGCGAACGGCGAGGCGAGATCTCCGACGTATCCGGCACCGAGACCCGCGATCCCGACGAACAGGATCAGGCTCAGACGTCCGCGCGCGGGCATGGACCGCATCGCGAGGCCCGCCATTCCGGCTGCGGCGAGCGCACCGGTGACGAGTACCGCGGCGGGCTGGGTCACCAGGACTGCGCCCGCGATGCGCTCCGGGGAGACGAACGGCGTCCAGCTGCTGGTCCCGCGGAGTACCTCCGCGAGCGACGTCCATTCGGTGGTCACGCCGGACGATTCGATGAAGTCGAGGAATGGTGGGCTGACGCGGCCGAGCAACAGCAGCGGCACCATCCACCACGTCACCGCGACGAGGCACAGCGGGATCCACCACAACGTGAATCGCCACCATCGGCGATCGGGCCGGTGCGCGGCCCACCACAGCGCGGCGATGAGGCACGCCGCCGCGGTGGCGACGGCATTGATGGCGCCCATGAGTGCGACCGCCACCGCCGACTGCGCTGCCAGCCTGCGCGGCGACCACACATCCCGGTTGCTCAGGTAGCGCACGAGGGGAAGGAGCACCCACGGGGCCAGCATCATCGGATGCGCCTCGGAGGAGATGGATCCGAGTGTCGTCAGGACGCGGGGGGACAGAACGAACACGATCGCCGCGATGACGCGGGAACCGCGGTTACCGATCCCGAGGGCCTCGGCAAGGCGGATGATCCCCCAGAAACCGACGACGAGCAGCACCGCCCACCAGACACGCTGGGTGATCCACGGTGGAATGTGCAGCAATTGCCCGGCGGCGAAGAACGTGCCGTGCGGGAAGAAATAGCCGTACGCCTGGTTCTGCACCTGACCGAGCGGCGCGGTGCTGCTCCACTGGTGAGCAGCACGCGCGAGAAAGCCGAGCGGGTTCTGTGTCAGGTCGTACTTGGTGTCGGCGACGACCAGGCCTGGAACCTGTGCGAACGACAACAGCACTGCCACCACGGTGGCGCCGTACAGCCACCGTCGAGACAGGGGTTCGGCGGACGGGGTGTCCGTCGCGCCTCGGTACGTGAGTGAACTCGAAGCGTTTCCGGAGCCGTCAGCGGCTGCCGTACTCAACCTGGTTCAGGAGGGAGGAATCGGCGTTTCCGCTGCGGTCGATCTCGGGTCGCGTGTTCTCCTGCACGGCGGCAGTCACTCCGAACACCGCGATGATGCCCAGAACAACACCGGCTGCCGCGCTGCCCAGGGCCGGACCCAGGAACTTCGCCATACCAATCTCCCCATCGTTCGTAACGCATTTCGTGACACATCTCGTATCGCTCCGCGCCAAACTATCACCCCGCAGCGCGATGTCCGACGGCCCGCGCCCGGAGACGGAACTACACCCCGAGCGCGCCCAACAGCGTGCGCAGTTTCGCAGTCGTCTCGTCCAGTTCCGCGTGTGGATCGGAATCGGCGACGATCCCGCCACCGCCCCACGCGATCGCCCGTCGGCAGTCGGAACTCAACTCGGCGCAGCGGATCGCGACGAACCAGTCGCCGTCACCGTCGGCGTCGCACCAGCCGACCGCCCCGCCGTAGAAACGGCGGTCACCTTCGACCCGCGCGATGGTATCCATCGCCGCTTCGGTGGGTGTGCCCGCCACGGCAGGCGTGGGATGCAGCGCGGTCGCCAGGGTGAGTGCGTCGGTCTCGGCATCGCGCAGGGTCCCGGTGATCGGGGTCGCGAGATGCCAGACGTCGGGCGTGGAGGTGAGCTCGGGTGTTTCCGGGATCGTCAGTTCGGCGCACAGGGGCGCGAGACGGGCACGGATCCAGTCCACGACGTATGCGTGCTCGCCGAGGTTCTTCTTCGATTCGAGCAGGCCCTTGCCGGCGCGCAGATCCTCGTCGGGGTCCTCGCGCCGGGCCGCGGTTCCTGCCAGCGGCCGGCACGTCACGGTGTTCCCGCGGCGGCTGACGAGCAACTCCGGGCTCGCCCCGACCAGGGTGTGTCCCCAGAATCGTTCGCCTGCTGCGCTCAGATCGACCGCGAACGTCGCCGCGTCCGGGTGCCGCGCGCTCATGCGGGTGGCCAGGGTGAGCGGGTCGATGGGGGTGTCCGCCGCGAGCGCGACCTTCCTGGCCGCGACCACCTTGTCGAACTCGCCGAGTTCGAGTCGCTCCACCAGCGCGCGCACCCGCGCGACGTGTACGCGGGGAAGCGGGATCTCCTGCGTCCGCCGGACCAGCGGAAGGTCGGGGAGGTCGTCGGGCGCCTCCCACGGTCCCTCGGTGACGTCGGTGTGCTCGGGCTGTGCCAGCGCGACCGGCCGGGTGGGGTCGAACGGCAGGGCACCGACGACGAGGTCGGCGTCCCCGCGGCGCAGGGCACGAGACGCCGACGCCACGTCGTCGAAGAGACGACGCGTGCCGGTGGCGTGCACGGTGCGATCGGCACGGGAAAGCAGAAAACCGTCCATGGTGATTCGACGATATTCCTGCGCGCGCCGCCCTCAGCGGCCAGGTGGCACGATCAGCACGGGACGGTGGCTGTGGCGCAGGACGTGGTCGGCCACCGACGACTGCAGCAGCGACCGCAGGCCGGTGGTGCCGCGGGTGCCCGCGACGATGATGTCGACGTCGAGTTCGTCCGCGGCTTCGACGATCGCCGCCCAGACCGCGTTGACGACCTCGACGGTGCGGCCCTCGGCGTGCAGGCCCAGCGAGTTGGCGAGGGCGAGCCCTTCGTCGTTGGTGACCTTTGCGTCGGTCAGCGCGATGTCCTCGCGGTCCTCGTCCGGCACCCATTCGGGTTGCATGACGCCGGACAGTCCCGACATCCGCGCGGCCTGCCGCACCATCGGCTCCCAGGCGGTGACGACCACCGCCCGGCACGACTCGAGGAAGCGCCCCGCGTACTGCACGGCCCGCTTGGAGTTCTCGGATCCGTCGTACGCGATGAGGATCAGATCTGCGCCCACCGGCACCTCCTGTGTCGAGTGAAACGGGGGTCGAGTGAGTCCGGGTGCACCCCGGGTGGGCCACGACGACCGCGGGATCCGGCACGAATGTTCGGGTGCACCATAGCGTGCGGAGACCGGCTGCGGGAGGGTTCGCGGTGACTGTCCGCTACCGTCGGAACGATGCGTACCCGCCACACTCTCGCCGTCGTTCTCATCGCTGCACTCGCGGCCGCGGGATGCGGCACGAACGACAGCTCGGATGTTGCCTCCAGCAGCGGCGCGCAGGACGCGGTGACGTCGGCGTCGCGGGTCACCACCCCCTCCGCGGAACCGCTGCCGTCCACCACCCCCGTGTGCGGCGACGACCTGCCGGCGTCCCTCACCGGCAGGCAGAAGCTGGCGCAGTTGCTCAACGTGGGAGTGACGGGCGCGGACGATGCTCTCGCGATCGTGCAGTCCGAACAGATCGGCGGCATCTTCATCGGCAGCTGGACCGACCCCGCGATGCTGGCCGAACGGCAGGTGCAGGGTGTCGCCGAGCAGAGCCCGCTGCCGCTGATGGTCACCATCGACGAAGAGGGTGGACGGGTGTCGCGCGTCGGCGCGTTGCTCGGTCCGGACCCGTCGGCGCGGGTCACCGCGGCGACGATGACCGTCGAGCAGACCTACCGGATGGCACTCGAGCGCGGCAGGGAACTGCGCGACCTGGGTATCACGGTCGACTTCGCTCCCGACGTCGACGTGAGCAGCCAACCCGACGACAGCGTCATCGGTGACCGATCGTTCTCCGCGGATCCGCAGGTGGTCGTCGAGTACGCGGGCGCCTACGCGCAGGGCCTCCGCGATGCGGGCGTGATGCCGGTGCTCAAGCACTTCCCGGGCCACGGATCGGCGTCGGGTGATTCGCACACCGGTGCGGTGACCACTCCGCCGATCGAACAACTCCAGCAGGTCGATCTGGTGCCGTACCGCTCTCTCGTCGCCCCGGATGTCGGGGTGATGCTCGGGCACCTCGACGTGCCGGGACTGACCGAGGGCCTGCCGGCCAGTATCAGCCCCGAGGCAGTGGAGTTGTTGCGTTCGGGTTCGTACGGCGCACCCGAGTTCGACGGCGTGATCTTCACCGACGATCTGTCCGGGATGCGCGCGATCACCGACACCTACGACATCACCGAAGCGGTCGAGGCCGCATTGATCGCGGGCGTGGACCAGGCGCTGTGGCTGACGACCGCCGAGGTCCCCGCGGTCCTCGACCATCTGGAGCAGTCCGTGGCGTCGGGTGAACTGCCGCAGTCCCGGGTGGACGACGCCGTCCGCACCGTCGCGCGGGCGAAGGGCGCCGTCGACTGCTGAACGCGTGTTCGCGCGGCTGCGAAAACTTTCCTACCGTAGAGTAAGAAACCGATTCGAGGAGGTGGGGAGGGTTCATGGCCGGTGGAACCAAGCGATTGCCGCGTGCGGTGCGCGAGCAGCAGATGCTCGATGCTGCCGTGGATGTCTTCTCCGAACACGGTTTCCACGACACGTCCATGGATGCCATCGCTGCCCGGGCGTCGATCTCGAAGCCCATGCTCTACCTCTATTACGGATCGAAGGACGAACTGTTCGCCGCGTGCATCGATCGTGAGGGACAGCGCTTCGTCGAGGCGCTCACCCCCGCCGGCGATCCGGCCCTCGCGCCGCGTGAGCAACTGCGGGTCGCGCTCGAGGCGTTTCTGGGGTTCGTCGACGAGCATCGCAATTCCTGGATGGTGCTCTACCGTCAGGCGCTCGCGCAGCCTGTGTTCGCCGGGCAGGTGAGGGGAAGCCGCGACCGGCTCATCGAACTCACTGCGCACCTGCTCGAGTCGAGTACCCGAGACCCCGAACCGGGGACGGACTTCACGATCATGGCCGTCGCTCTGGTCGGCGCGGGAGAAGCGGTCGCCGACCGGATCGCGGGCGGCGAGATCGACGTCGAGAAGGCGGCCGAACTCCTCGACAACCTTGCGTGGCGCGGACTCGCGGGCCGGAAGCGCTCGGACCCGTCCGGCTGAACGAAAAAAGGAGAGCGGGTGCCGGGACGCCCCCATCGCGCCCCGGTGCCCGCCCTCCCTCTGTTCAGCGCAGCGTCGCGGTGAGGTGGGGGTAGAGCTTCTTCGGGTGACGAAGCGAGAGATCCCATCCGTCGGCGTCGCGCCGCGCGTAGAGATTCACCGTCGCCGGAAGAAGCACCGGCTTACCGAATTTCACCGCATAGGTCACTGCTCCGGGGACCTTGCCCTCGACGGCGCGCAATGCCGCCGCCGCGCTCCACATTCCGTGGGCGATAGTCTTCGGAAAGCCGAAGGCTTTGGCGCCCAGGGTGGAGACGTGGATCGGATTCCGGTCTCCGGAAACCGCAGCATACCGGGAGATGACCTTCTGATCCACCCTCAATGTGGAGGTCGGAACGGGCGGAATCTCGTCCTGCGGGGGATCCTGCCGGGGCTGTCCCGACAGTGAAGTCCGTTGCTGATGAAGGAACGTCGACGTCTGGCGCCACACCTGTTCCCTGCCGACCGCGACCTCGCTGACGACGTCAACCAGCACACCCTTGCGGTGCTCACGCATGTTCTCCGCATGCACTCGCACGTCGAGCGGTTCGGTGACCGAGATCGGCCGCTTCTGCTCGATCACGTTCTCGGCGTGCACCGATCCGACGGCCGCGAAGGGAAAACCTTTGGAGACCATCAGTTTCATGACCACGGGGAAGGTGAGGATGAACGGGTAGGTGACCGGCAGCGTGTCTCCGAACGTCAGCCCGCACACCTTCGCGTACTCGGCGAGGTTGTCCGGATCGACGCGCAGGCCGCGCAGCACGAGGGTGTCGTCGGGAAGGGCGCCGCCCTTCGCCCCGACGACCGGGAGTGCCGACAGCACCGCCCTGCTGTAGACGTCGAGAACCGAAGGACTCGAATCGAGTTCGATGACCGCCATCAGGCCCCCAGCATGGACTGACCGCACACCCGGACGACCTGACCGGTGACAGCACTCGACGCGGGGCTCGCGAACCAGGCCACCGTCTCCGCGACGTCGACTGTCTCGCCGCCCTGCTGCAGCGAACTCATGAGCCGTCCGCCTTCGCGGGTGGCGAGCGGGATGGCCGCGGTCATCGCGGTCTCGATGAAGCCGGGGGCAACAGCGTTGATGGTGATGTTCTTCTGAGCGAGGACAGGGGCGGTTGCCTGCACGAGGCCGATGACACCGGCCTTGGATGCGCCGTAGTTGGTCTGGCCCCGGTTGCCGGCGATGCCCGCGATCGAGGAGACGTCGACGACCCGGCCGCCCTCCCGGAGTGCTTCCTTCTCGACGAGGACGTCGGTGATCTTCTGCGGCGCAATCAGGTTCACGCCGATCACAGCGTTCCACTTCGCGTCGTCCATGTTTGCGAGGAGCTTGTCGCGGGTGATACCCGCGTTGTGGACGATGATGTCTGCTCCACCGTGACGTTCGAGCAGATGCGCCGCGAGCTTGTCGCCCGCGTCGGGCGCGGTGACGTCGAGTGCCAGGGCCGTGCCGCCGACCTTGTTGGCGGTCTGTGCGAGCGCTTCACCGGCGGCGGGAACGTCCGCGGCGACAACCGTCGCGCCGTCGCGGGCGAGCACCTCGGCGATGGTGGCACCGATGCCGCGAGCCGCGCCGGTGACGACGGCGACCTTGCCGGCGAGGGGCTTGTCCCACGACGCGGGAGCCGTGGCGTCGCCCTCGCCGATCCGGATGACCTGACCGTCGACGAAGGCCGACTTCGCCGAGAGCAGGAACCGCAGGGTCGATTCGGCACCCGACAACCCTGTCGAGGCATTCGGGGAGACGTAGACGAGTTGAGCGGTCGCGCCACGGCGAAGTTCCTTCGCGAGGCTGCGGGTGAATCCTTCGAGCGCGCGCTGGGCGATGCGCTCGTCCACCGAGGCTGCGTCTTCGGGGGTGGTGCCGAGCACCACGACGCGTCCGCTGGGTGCGAGGTTGCGGATCGCGGGCTGGAAGAACGTGAAGAGCTGTTCGAGGCCCGCGGCGTCGGTGATTCCGGTTGCGTCGAAGACGAGGGCGCCGAAGGTGCTGTCGGCGGGATCGGCTGCCGGGTAGTCGCTCAGCAGCGTCCGGAGCGGTTCGATCAGGCGGCCGTTGCCGCCGAGAAGGAGGGGCGCGGGGAGCGCGGGTTCGCCCGGCTGGTAGCGCCTGAGCTTCTCCGGCTGCGGCAGGCCGAACTGCTTGGCGAGGAAGGATCCGGGTGCGGACGAGATGATCTGGGCGTAGAGCTTGGGTGCGCCCTTGGCTTCTGCCACGGTTCCACCTTCTTCTTTCGGTCGTCGATGCACTGGTCGACAACAAACTTACCCGTGAGTAAGAATAGTAACCAGAATTCGAGTCCATCTGAATCCGGGAGACACCAGTGACCACCAAAGCCCGTTCCACGCAACAGCGCCGTGTCGCCGTCCTCGGGGGCAACAGGATCCCGTTCGCCCGGTCCGACCGCAAATACGCGCGCGCCTCGAATCAGGACATGTTCACCGCCACCCTCGACGGTCTCGTCGGCCGCTTCAACCTCCAGGGCGAGCGCCTCGGCGCGGTCGTCGGCGGCGCCGTTCTCAAGCACGCCCGGGACTTCAACCTCGTCCGGGAGTCGGTCCTGGGCAGCGCTCTCAGCCCGTACACACCGGCCTGGGATCTCCAGCAAGCGTGCGGCACCGGGTTGCAGTCCATCATCTCGGTGGGCGACGCGATCGCCGCCGGCCGCATCGAAGCCGGCATCGGCGGCGGTGTCGACACCACCTCCGACGCACCCATCGCGGTGGGCAACGAACTCCGCGAATTCCTGCTCTCGCTCAACCGGGCACGCAGCGCCGGTGCCCGTGCCAAGCTCCTCGGCAACGTGCGGCCCTCGATGCTCGGCATCGAGATCCCGCGCAACGGCGAACCGCGCACCGGCCTGTCGATGGGCGAGCATGCCGCGATCACCGCCAAGGAATTCGGGATTCGTCGCGAGGACCAGGACGAACTGGCTGTCGCGAGTCACCGCAACATGGCTGCCGCCTACGACCGCGGATTCTTCGACGACCTCGTCACCCCGTTCCTCGGCCTCACCCGCGACGACAATCTGCGGCCGGACTCGTCGATCGAGAAGCTGTCGACGCTGAAGCCGGTGTTCGGCAACAAGCTCGGCGACGCCACCATGACGGCGGGCAACTCCACCCCTCTCACCGACGGTGCCTCCGCGGCGCTGCTGTCGACGGAGGAGTGGGCCGCGGAACGCAAGCTTCCCGTCCTCGCCTACCTCGTCGATTCCGAGACGGCGGCAGTCGATTACATCCACGGCGGCGACGGCCTGCTCATGGCCCCCACCTACGCGATCCCGCGGTTGCTGCAGCGCAACGGGCTGACCCTGCAGGACTTCGACTTCTACGAGATCCACGAGGCGTTCGCGTCCGTGGTGCTCGCGACGCTGCAGGCGTTCGAGTCGGACGATTACTGCAAGGGCAAACTCGGTCTCGACGCACCGCTCGGATCGATCGACCGCAGCAAGCTCAACGTCAACGGTTCGTCCCTCGCGGCCGGACACCCGTTCGCGGCGACCGGTGGACGCATCGTCGCTTCACTCGCGAAGATGCTGCACGAGAAGAAGCAGGAGACCGGGCAGCCGGTCCGTGGCCTCATCTCGATCTGTGCTGCCGGTGGCCAAGGCGTCACCGCGATTCTCGAGGCATAGCTCACACCTCGAAAAAGAATCCGGTAGGTCTGTAACGCTCCGGCGAGCACAGCGATAGACCGGTCGACCCCGTGTTGCTGCCTGACCCCCGACCTGGTAGCAACACGGGGTTTCCGCATTCCGGCCGCAGTGGCGCGTAACCGGGGAACTACTCTGGATGTGGTAACCGGCGCACGAGGTTCCGTCCTCGCGCGCCCAGTTGGTGAAGGGATTTGGGTGAGCGGCACAAACGGGACCGACGGCTCCGAACACGAGAACGACGACGTTCGGCCCGCCGAGCCCGATACGCGGGATTCGTCGGCAGGCGAGTCCGAGAGCGCGTCGGCTCCGACGGAGCAGTTCTCGGCCTTTTCCGCACCGCCGACGGGTGACGACACCCGGAACGACCCCGCCGATCGCGCAGGTCGTCCCGCGGACTCGCCCGATGCGGGGAAGAGGGACGAGCCGTCCCCGTCCGAGGCTCCGACCACCGTGATTCCGGTGGTGACCCGCTCCGCTCATGGTGAAGAGCCCTCCACCACACCTCTCCAGCGTTCGTCGGATGCCTCGGCCCCGAAGCCCGTCGGAAGCACACCGCTTCCCACTTCCGGGATTCGCCCCGCGCAGCCCCAGGATGCCCGTCCCGCGCAGGATGCCCGTCCCGCGCGGCCTCCCGCGTCACCGCCACCCCCGGTGGGTCCGCCGCCCGGAGGCAACTCCGGGTCGGGTGACGGCTCGGGTCCGTGGTGGTCGGGACTGCCGAAGCGGACGGTCGCGCTGGTGGTCGGTGGCGTCGTCGCCGTGCTTGCCGTGCTCTACGTCGCAGATCTCGCCATCAGCTCCGGCAAGGTGCCGCGCGGGGTCACCGTCGCCGGCATCGAGATCGGCGGAGAGCCGCTCGACGAGGCGGAAGCGCACCTCCGTGAGGTGCTCACAGGACGACTCGACGAGGCCGTCCCGGTGCTCGCGGGAGAGACGACCGGCGAGATCGTGCCTTCTCAGGCCGGCATCGGCATCGACTGGGATGCGACTCTCGATCGTGTGGGATCCCAGCCCCTCAACCCCTTCGCGCGACTCGCGTCGTTCTTCGGCACCGATGAGGTGGGCGTCGTCTCCACCCGCGACGACGCTGCGCTCGCCGTTGCTCTCGACGAGTTCACCGCGGCCGCCGCGTACGCGCCCCGTGAGGGCAACATCGTGTTCGAGGGCGGCACGCCCGTCCCGGTGATCCCGCAGCCCGGGCAGCGCGTCGACATCGCCGCCGCTTCGGACGTGTTCGCCGAGCGTTGGGCGTTCGGGGAAGTGTCGCTGCCGGTCGAGCAGGTCGATGTGACCGTCACCCGCGAGGGCCTCGACCGGGCGCTCGCCGACATTGCCGTGCCTGCGGTTTCCGCCGACCTCGTCGTGCGGGGCCGGGACGGAACGACCGCGACCCTGGCTCGCGACCAGATCGGCGCGGTGCTCTCCTTCGTGCCCGACGGCAATGGTGGCCTGACACCCGAGTACCACCCGGAAGCCGCGGTCGAGATCCTCGCGCCGCAGCTCGAGCCGACGGAAACCGAGCCCCGCGATGCCCGGATCGAGATCCAGGGCGGCAGCCCTGCGGTGGTCCCCGGCGTCAAGGGAGAACTCGTCGACTGGGCGAAAACCCTCGAAACGTTCCCGCAACTGCTCGCGGTCACCGACGACCGGGCGGTCGACGCGGTGTACAAGACCGTGGACCCTGAGCTGACCACCGAAGCTGCCGAGAAGCTCGGCATCAACGAGGTCATCGGTGAGTTCACGACCGGTGGGTTCGAGTACGCCTCCGGCGTCAACATCCGGCTCGCCGCCGCCGAGATCGACGGCGCGGTCGTCAAGCCGGGGGAGACGTTCTCCCTCAACGGTTACACCGGTCCTCGCGGCACCGCCGAGGGGTACGTCGAGTCGGGCATCATCGAAGCGGGCCGCCCCGGCAAGGCCGTCGGTGGCGGCATCAGCCAGCTCGCGACGACGCTCTACAACGCGACGTACTTCGCGGGCATGGAGGACGTGGCCCACACCGAGCACAGTTACTACATCTCCCGGTACCCCGCTGCCCGCGAAGCCACCGTGTTCGAAGGTGCGATCGACCTGCAGTTCCGCAACCCGTTCGACACGGGCGTGCTCATCCAGACGATCACCACCAGCTCCGACGTCACCGTCCGACTGTGGGGCACCAAGACGGTGAACGTGCAGTCGATCACGGGTGAGCGCACGAACTACACCGACCCGAACACCATCACGTTGCCGGCCGGCCCGGGATGCATCGCGTCGGCCGGAGCGAAGGGCTTCACCGTCTCCGACACTCGTGTCGTCACCGACGCGAAGACGGGCGCCCAGATCTCCAGCGCGACGCGCACAGTGCGCTACGACCCGGTGCCGATCGTCAAGTGCGTCGAGCCCGACGACGAGGACGGTGCGGACTCCGAAGGCGATCAGGGCACGGGAGACGCACCTGCTCCGGCGAGCCCGGCCCCCGCACCGGCATCGTCGACGCCCGAGAGCGCTCCGGTCGGAGCACCTGCACAGGCCCCCGGCGAGGATACTGCGTCAGATACGGCCGAGCCGATCGCTCAGCCGGAAACGGCAGCACCGCCGCGTCGGCAGGCCGAGTCCGTGAGCATCCCCGAGCCGGCGGGCACCTCCACCAACTGAGGGTCTGTCGGTCCCGATGAGCGGGATCATGCGTCGGAGAATGTGACCCCGGTCATAATCTCCGACGCATGACCACACACACCGACGCGGGACTCGCGGTCGACCAGATCCTCGCAGGCCAGCAGGCAGAATTCCGCACCCGGCGGACGAGCTCCGCCGAAGAACGCCGAGCCCGCATCCAGCGGGTGATCGACATGCTCGTCGCGCGCTCCGGCGACCTGGTCGAGGCGATCGACGCCGACTTCGGCGGGCGTCATCCGGGATACTCGACCGTCAACGACGTGCTCGGCTCCCTGACCGCGTTGAAGTACTCGCGCGATCACCTCGACGAGTGGATGCAACCGGAGCGGCGGTCGGTGTTCTCGCCCTACGACCAGCTCGGCGCCACCGCCGCGGTGCACTATCAGCCGAAGGGCTCGGTCGCGATCATCGGGACGTGGAACGCGCCGGTGTTCACCCTGCTGAGCCCCCTCGCCGGTGTCCTGGCGGCCGGCAACCGTGCGGTGCTCAAACCGTCCGAACTCGTCCCGCGGACCGCGCAGGTGCTGGCGGAGGCGGCGGCGGAGTTTCTCGACCCCACCGACGTCGCCGTAGTCACCGGTGGCCCTGATGTCGCGCAAGCTCTGACGTCGCTGCCGTTCGACCACATCGTGTTCACGGGTGGCGTGGCTGCGGGCCGATCGGTGCTCGAGAACGCCGCACGCAATCTCGTTCCGGTCACCTTGGAGCTGGGTGGCAAGTCGCCCACGATCATCGGCCGATCCGCAGACCTCGACACGGCGGCCTTCCGCATCGCGGTCGCCAAGGCCACCAACGGCGGGCAGCTCTGCGTCAACCCCGACACCGTGTACGTTCCGTCGGAAGCCCTGGATTCGTTCGTTTCGGCGGTCGCGCGCGCCTACGAGGAGCTGCTGCCCACCGTGGCCGGCAACGCCGACGTCGTCGCTGTCGTCGCAGATCGGCACGTCGCGCGGATCGACGAATATATCAGGGAAGCAGCAGATCTGGGTGCCCGTGTCGTCGTCGTTCCCGACGAGCCGATCAGCCCCGACGAACGCCGCCGGCCGCTGCGACTGGTGCTCGACCCGCCGGAGTCGGCGGCGATCTCGCAGGACGAGATCTTCGGGCCTGCAATGGTGGTGCGGACGTACGACGATCTCGATCAGGTTCTCGGACGTATCAACGCCGGTCCGAAGCCTCTGGCGCTGTACTACTTCGGCCGGGACGCCGAGGAACAGTGCACCGTGATCGAGCGCACCACCTCCGGTGGCGTCACCGTCAACGACGCGATGATGCACGCGGGCATGCTCGACGCGCCGTTCGGTGGCATCGGCGGATCCGGGATGGGGCACTACAACGGGCGCGAAGGCTTCCTCGAATTCAGCCACGCCCGCACGGTTTTCGAGTCGCCGGAGCACGATCCGCGTCGCGAATGGGGGATGTTGCCGCCGTACGGTGAGGGATACCGCGCTGCGATGGCCGCCCAGGTCGCTCCCTGACGACCGGCCGTTCTCACCACGAATCCCTCAGAACCTAGGAGAACCCATGAAGACTCGCGGCGCCATCATCCGCAACGCACCCGGAACCTACGAAATAGCCGACCTCGAGTTGGACGAACCCCGTCACGGCGAACTGATGGTCCGGATGGTGGCAGCGGGGCTGTGTCATTCCGACGACCACATCGCCACCGGTGACCACGCGGTCGGCAGTTACCCGATCTGCGGTGGCCACGAGGGTGCCGGAGTCGTGGTGCAGGTCGGATCCGGCACCACGGGCTGGAGCGAGGGCGACCACGTGGTGTTCTCGTTCCTGGCTGCATGCGGACGGTGCCGCTGGTGCGCCAAGGGCCTGCAGAACCTCTGCGACCGGGGCGCCGCCATCATGACCGGCAGTCGCCCGGACGACCCGACGAGTTTCCGTCTCAGTCTGGACGGTGTCGACGTCGCCCAGACGTGCGGACTCTCGACGTTCAGCGAATACACCACGGTCAGTGTCGATTCGGCGATCAAGGTCGACAAAAGCCTGCCCCTCGACAAGCTCTGCCTGCTCGGCTGCGGTGTGGGCACGGGCTGGGGTGCGGCAGTCAACTCCGCCGAGGTGTATCCCGGTCAGACCGTCATCGTGCAGGGCATCGGCGGGATCGGGATCAACGCCGTGCAGGGTGCGGCGCATGCCGGTGCGGCACACATCATCGCGGTCGATCCGGTCCCGTTCAAGCGCGAGAGTGCCCTGCGGTTCGGTGCGACCCATGCGGTCGCAGATATGGCCGAGGCCACCGAGATCGCCCGCTCGTACACCAACGGGCAGGGCGCCGACGCCGCCATAGTCACCGTCGGCGTGACGACCGGGGAGCACATCGCGGAGGCGTTCTCGTCGATCCGGAAGGCCGGGACCTGCGTGGTGACCGGGCTCGGGAAGATGACGGACTTCGGAATCCCCATCAGCGCTCTGGAACTGGTGCTCTACCAGAAGCGGCTGCAGGGTTCGTTGTTCGGCGCGTTCGCTCCCACCGCCGACATCCCCTGGATGATCGACCTCTACACCTCCGGCAAGCTCATGCTCGACGAGTTGGTGACGTCGACCTACAAGCTCGACGACATCGCACAGGGCTTCGTCGACATGCACGAGGGAAGGAATTTGCGCGGCGTCGTCCTCTTCTGAGTGGATACCGCGGCCGGAAACACGGCAGTGACCCCGCCGGACAACGGCGGGGTCAGCGTCTTCCCTTGCACAATCCGGGCTTATACGCTGAGTGGACGACAACCGAGCAACCCTGCAGGGAGACCACGATGTCTCGGTCGGCCGAAAACTCCCCGTCACCTCGGATCGTCTCGGACGCTCCCGAGGTCGATCACGATGCTGTGACTCCGTTGCCGGGTCGTCAGGCTGCTCCGCAGGTGCTCAGGAGTGCCGTCGGGATGTTCGGTCTGCTTCGCGCCCGGCGGCTGCATCACCCGAGGGGGAATGTGGGGCTGCGTGTGCGGTTTGCCGACGGCAGTAATGCCGAGGTGTATCGCGAGACGCGAGTGGGGGGCGGCAGAGCAGAAGATCCGGCCCTGCTGGTGGTCGGATTCGTCCTCCGCGGCGTCCATGGCCGCGCGCATCTCGCTTTTCGTCTGGAGAGCTGGCTGAACATCCCGATGTTCGTCGGTTTTCCGGGTCTCTCGTCGAAACTGTGGATGACCCACGACGAGCACGGCTGCTATCGGGGCATCTACGAATGGGACGGTGCCGAGCGGGCTGTTTCCTACGTGCGCGCTCTGAGTTGGGTGCTCGGGTTGGTCAGCGTGCCGGGTTCGATCAAGGCGCACATCGTGCCGGGGATACGACGTGACGACGCACTGAGCCGCCCCGACCTACTGGGCCCGGATGAAGAGAAGACGAAGACGTGGTGGAAGCCCGGGACCCCGGTCCGCCTGCACTGAACCGAGTCGACATCCTGGTCGTCGGTGCCGGTCCCGTCGGTGCTGCGGTGGCGCTGCACGCCCACAGGCACGGTGCCGGCGTGTGCGTGGCCGAGCGTCGTACCGACTTGCAGCGACCCTCCCGCTCGATGCTGTTGTGGCCCCGCACACTGGAATCTCTCCACAGGCTGGGTGTTGTCGACGAACTCGAATCGCGGGCTACCGCGAGACTGCGCACGACGCTTCACCTCGGCGAGCAGTCGGTCGACGTCGCGCTGGCCGATGTCGGGGGACCCGGACACTCGCAACAGCCCCTGATGGTGCGGCAGGCGGTCCTCGAATCCGCTCTGCAAAGGGCCATGGTCGCCAGTGGGATCCCCGTCCTGACAGATGCCGAATGCGACGAACTGCGGAACGAGCGGGACGGGGTTCTCGCCCGGCTGCGTACCCGAGGCGGACATCGGTCCGTGCATTGCCGGTTCCTGGTCGGGTGCGACGGGGCGGACAGCACCGTGCGCCACTTGCGCCGGATCGCGTGGCACGGTCACACCTACCGCGAGGAAGCGGTACTCGCGGACCTGGACATCGACGATCTGCCTCCGGGGGTTGCTCACATCGGGGCGGGGCGAGCCGGAATCGGCTTCCTCTTCCCGGAAGGGGAGCACGACGCGCGCTGGCGACTCGTCGCTACCCGGGCGGCGAGGGGAGAGGAAGTCCAGCCGGGGCACGACGGGCCGCCCGTCCCTGCATCCGAAATCCGGACTGTGCTCGACGGGGTGAACCTTCCGGGTCGAGCGAGTGAGGCAGTGTGGTCCACACGGGTGCGGTTGCAGCGCGCTCGGGCGGGCCGATTCCGATCGGGCCCGGTGTTCCTTGCAGGGGACGCCGCCCATGTCTTTTCCCCTTCCGGCGCGCAGGGAGTCAACACAGGGCTGCAGGATGCCGCAAACCTGGGATGGAAACTCGCTGTCGCGTGCAGCGGCTCGACCGATCCGCAGCTGCTGCTCGCGTCGTACGAGGCGGAGCGACAGCCCGTCGCCGCCAAGGTCGGTATCCTCACCGAACTGATCCTGCACGCGGAAAGTGATGCACGACTGCCGTTCCGGCTCCTTCGCACCGCTGTGCTGCCGGGCGTGGCTCCGGCCGTGCCGACCCTGCTGAGGCTTCACCTGCTCACCGTGGTGGTAGGCGCGATGCTGTCGCAGGACTGGGTTTCGTACGGCGGCGGCCCGATCACCGAACAACATCGCGGGCGACGGCCCGACAGGCTGCAAGCGGGCGACCCGCTTCCGGACGTCGAGGTCGTCACCCGGGGACGAACGAACCGGGTGCACGACCTGACATGTTCTCCCGGCGTGCACGTGTTGCACGGCGCGGCAACACATCCGCACCCGGCGATGGGGGCGATCCCGGTGACCTGTCATCGGATCGACACGTGGCCGCCGCAGCGGATTCTCGCTGTCAGACCGGATGGATACATCGGCTACCGCGACGACTCCGGTGATCCGTCCGCCCTGGATCGGTGGCTGCGGGTGGTTACGGGTACGGCCGGGCCTGCCGGGGAAGGTCGGCCCGGCAGATGACGGCGGCCGCTGCGACTCTCCTACCGAGAATCGCAGCGGCCGTTCGTGTTACGGGTGAGTTGATTCGATCAGAATGCGGCTTCGTCGAGCTCCATGATGTCGAGATCGACATTGGCGACGACGTTGCGCGACGTGGTCAGCTGCGGCAGGACGTTCTTGGCGAAGAACGACGCTGCGGCGACCTTGCCTTCGTAGAAGGCCTTGTCCTTGGCGTCCGGTCCGGCGTCGAGCGCGGTGAGCGCGATCTCGGCGTGCTCGAGCAGCAGCCAGCCGATCATCAGGTCGCCGAACGACTCGAGGAAGCGGACCGAGCCGAGGCCGACCTTGTACAGCTCGGTCGGCTGCTCCTGCGCACCCATGAGGAACTGGGTGAGCGACGCGACCATGGCCTGCGTGTCGTCGAGGGCGGTGGCGAGCAGTGCGCGCTCCGCCTTCAGGCGATCGTCGCCGTTTTCGCGCTCGAGGAACTTCTTGACCTGGCCGGCCACGTGAGCGAGGGCGACACCGCGATCGCGGGCGATCTTGCGGAAGAAGAAGTCCTGCGCCTGGATGGCGGTGGTGCCCTCGTACAGCGAGTCGATCTTGGCGTCGCGGATGTACTGCTCGATCGGGTAGTCCTGGAGGAAGCCCGAGCCACCGAAGGTCTGCAGCGAGTCGGTCAGGTACTGGTAGGCCCGCTCGGAGCCACAGCCCTTGACCACCGGCAGGAGCAGATCGTTGATGCGGTGTGCGAGGCCGGCGTCGGCGCCGGAAACCTGCTCGGCGACGGCGTCGTCCTGGTGGGCGGCCGTGTACAGGTACACAGCGCGCAGGCCCTCCGAGTAGGCCTTCTGCATCGCCAGCGAGCGACGCACGTCCGGGTGGTGCAGGATCGACACCCGCGGAGCGGTCTTGTCGGACATCTGGGTCAGGTCGGCACCCTGGATGCGGTCCTTGGCGTAGGCCAGCGCGTTCTGGTAACCCGTCGACAGGGTGGCGATGGCCTTGGTGCCCACCATCATGCGTGCGTGCTCGATGACGTCGAACATCTGCGCGATGCCGTTGTGGACCTCACCGACGAGCCAGCCCTTGGCCGGGACGCCGTGGCCACCGAAGGTGAGCTCGCAGGTCGCGGAAGCCTTCAGACCCATCTTGTGCTCGACGTTGGTGACGAACACGCCGTTGCGGTCGCCCATCTCGCCCTTCTCGAAGTCGAAGTGGAACTTCGGGACGAAGAACAGCGACAGGCCCTTGGTGCCGGGGCCGGCACCCTCGGGGCGCGCGAGAACGAGGTGGAAGATGTTCTCGAACAGGTCGTCCGAGTCGGCGGACGTGATGAAGCGCTTGACACCCTCGATGTGCCACGAGCCGTCGTCCTGCTTGATCGCCTTCGTGCGGCCCGCGCCGACGTCGGATCCGGCGTCGGGCTCGGTGAGGACCATCGTGGCGCCCCAGCCGCGCTCGACGCAGGTGGCCGCCCACTTCTTCTGCTCGTCGGTGCCGTTGTCGAACAGCACCCCGGCGAAGGCGGGGCCGGCTGCGTACATGAACGCGGCGGGCTGTGCGCCGAGCATCATCTCGTTGACCGCCCACAGGAGCGCGCGCGGCGATTCGGTGCCGCCGAGTTCCTCGGGGATTCCCATGGACCAGTAGCCGGCATCCCACCACGCCCGGAACGCCTTCTTGAAGCCCTCGGGGATGGACACCGAGTGGGTCTCCGGGTCGAACACCGGAGGAGTGCGGTCGGTTTCTGCGAAGGCCTCGGCAGCGGGGCCTTCGGCAAGTGCCTTGACCTCGGAAAGGATGCCGCGCGAGGTTTCCTCGTCGAGGTCGCCGAACGCGCCGGTTTCGAGGACCTTCTGAATCTGCAGGAACTCGAAGAGATTGAACTCGAGGTCGCGGAGGTTGCTCTTGTAATGGCCCATGTCTGATGTCTCCCGGGGGTGTGGTGCGGTCCAGCTGAATCAAGTACCGCCCAAGTTATTACTCGTCGGTAACATCTCTATGTTACTCGCCGGGCAACTAACTTCCAAGACCGAGTTTGCGTGCTACTACCAACGCATCCACCGCGGTTCCCGATTCCGTTTCCCGGTGCCTGTGTTCGGCAATGTCGATAACGAGTCGCCCGTCGATATCTGAGACGATATCTGTTGGGGTGTAAAGGATTTCGGGATCTCTAGGTCCGCCGGTACCGTGCAGGAGATTTGCTCGGTCGTGCCCGAGAAATATGAGGATTCCGTCAGGTTTCAGGGAATTGATCATCTTGTCGACGAGGGCTTTGCGTTCCGCCGGAGGGAAGTGGAGGAATATCGAGAGGATCAAGTCATAATCCCCATCGAATGTGTCTGACGTCACATCCGAAAGCCGGTATTCGAGCCGGTCGCGAGATCTCTTCGGTGCCTGCGCCGAAATCCGCCGGGCCTTGTCCAAAGCGACCTCCGAGAAATCGGTGCCCACTACCTCCCAGCCGCGCGTCGCGAGCCACAACGAGTGACGCCCCTCCCCGCAACCGAGGTCGAGAGCGCGGCCGTGTGGCAGCGATGCCGCGAACTCCACCACCACCGGATTGGGCGGGGCACCCCACACCAGTTCCGACGCCGCATACCGCTCGTCCCAGTCCTCTGCGTCCATACCGGGCACGGTAGCGGGCACCGCCTCGACCTGACCCGACGACGGGGTGACCCACGTGGTGTGGCCTGCATGGACCCCCTGCTGTGACATTTCCGTAACCCGCGCTACCGTGTCTCGATGCGGCGCACTGATGAGCAGTGCCCGAGGAGGAGGAGTTCGCCTGATGGGTGCACAGATCGCCGTCCCCGCGACGCTGAGGAACAGCGCACTTCTCGGGTTGGGTGTGCACAGGCCCGAACGGGTCGTCACCAATGCGGAGATCTGTGAGCAGATCGATTCGAGCGACGAGTGGATCCAGTCGCGTTCCGGTATCAAGGAGCGCCGCTTCGCCAAGCCCCACCCCGAAGAGACGATCGTCGACATGTCCGTCAGTGCTTCCGAGAAGGCGCTCGACGCCGCCGGACTGACCGGCGCCCAGATCGACACCGTGATCATCGCGACGTCCACCTACGGCTTTCAGACGCCGCAGGCCGCCGCGCTCGTCGCCGACCGCCTCGGCACCGGCGGTGCCTCGGCCCTCGACCTGCAGGCCGGCTGCGCAGGCTTCTGCTACGCGCTGGGCGTCGCATCCGACCTCGTCCGCGCCGGTACGGCGGAGAAGGTGCTCGTCGTCGGCGTCGAGCGCATGAGCGACGCCACCGAGCCCACCGACCGCTCCGTGCGATTCATCTTCGGTGACGGCGCCGGTGCTGTG
>JAEZDV010000038.1 GCA_023417985.1 Actinomycetes bacterium
TCACGCCCGGCTCGAACAGCAGCCGCCCCTTGAGCCGCAGCGCGCTCTGGTTGTGCAGCAGGTTCTCCCACCAGCGCCCCACCACGTACTCGGGAATGAAGACGGTGACCACGTCGCGCGGCGACTCCCGGCGCACCGACGCGACGAAGTTGAGGATCGGCCGGGTGATCTCCCGGTACGGGGAGTCGATCACGGTGAGCGGCACCGGCAGCTCGCGGCGCTCCCAGTCGGCCTGCAGTTCCCGGGTGTCCTGCTCGTCCACGTTCACGGTGACCGCGGTGAGCGTGTCCGGCCGGGTCGCCCGGGCGTAGGCGACCGCCCGCAGCGTCGGCTTGTGCAGCTTGCTGACCAGCACGATGGCGTGGTTGCGGGCGGGCAGCACGCCCCGCTGCTCGGTCGGCTCCAGTTCCTCCGCGACCCGGTCGTAGTGCCGGCGGATGCCGAGCATCACCACGTACATCACCGCCATCGCGACGATCGCGATCCACGCCCCGAGCAGGAACTTCGTGGCCAGCACGATGACCAGCACCACGCCGGTCATCACCATGCCGAACGTGTTGATCGCCCGGGAGCGCAGCATCCGGCGGCGCGCCTCCGGGTCCCGCTCGTTGCGAAGGTGCCGGTTCCAGTGCCGGATCATGCCGGCCTGGGAGAGCGTGAACGAGACGAACACCCCGACGATGTAGAGCTGGACGAGCCTGGTGACCTCCGCATCGAATGCCCACACCAGCGCGATCGCCGCCCCGGCGAGAAGCACGATGCCGTTGCTGAACGCCAGCCGGTCCCCTCGGCTGCGCAGTTGACTCGGAAGATGGCGGTCCTGTGCCAGCACGGACGCCAGCACCGGGAACCCGTTGAACGCGGTGTTGGCCGCGAGCACCAGAATCAGTGCCGTGACCCCGGTGACGAGATAGAAGCCCACCGGGAATCCCGAGAACACCGTCTCGGCGATCTGCGCCACCATCGTCTTCTGCCGGTAGGTCTCGGGCGCGCCGACGAGTTGCATCGCGGGGTTCTCCGCGATCACCACACCCAGCCGCTCGGCGAGAACGATGATGCCCATGAACAGGGTGATCGCGATGGCGCCCAGCAGGAGCAGCGTCGTCGCGGCATTGCGCGATTTCGGTTTCCGGAATGCCGGCACGCCATTGCTGATCGCCTCCACACCCGTCAGCGCGGCGCACCCCGACGAGAACGCCCGCGCGACCAGGAAGACGAACGCCAGACCCGCCAGATGCGACTGCTCCGCTCGGAGTTCGAAGCCCGACGACGGGGCGCGCAGGTCGTCGTCGAGGACGAAGATGCGGAACAGACCCCACAGCACCATCCCGCCGAGACAGAAGACGAAGGCGTAGGCAGGGATCGCGAAGGCCACGCCCGCTTCGCGTAGACCCCGCAGGTTCACCGCGGTCAGGAGCACGATCGCGGCCATCGCGAAGAGCACCTTGTGGTGGTCGACGAACGGGATCGCCGAACCGATGTTCTGCGCGGCCGACGCGATCGACACCGCGACCGTCAGCACGTAGTCGACGATCAGCGCGCTCCCGACCGTCAGGCCCGCGGCGACCCCCAGATTCTTCGTGGCGACCTCGTAGTCACCGCCCCCCGACGGGTAGGCGTGCACGTTCTGCCGGTAGCTCATGACCACCACCACCATCACCAGCGCGACGGCGATGCCGATCCACGACGAGAACGCGTAGGCCGACAGCCCCGCGATCGACAGGACGAGGAAGATCTCCTCCGGCGCGTACGCGACGGACGACAGTGCATCGGAAGCGAACACCGGCAGGGCGATCCGCTTGGGCAGCAACGTGTGACCGAGCGTATCGCTGCGCAGCGGTCGCCCCACGAGCACCCGCTTCGCGGCACCGGAGGGCGCGGTGTGCAGGTTCGTCACGCCGCGCGCGTGATCAGCCGGTGACATGACGCAGATACAACAGGCGGTCACCGCCGCGCAGGAGGTCGACATCGGCGGTCCCGACGCGCAGAAGCCGCCCGTCGCGTTCGATGCCCACCACGAGATCATGCAGAGCCCGAGGCGGCATTCCTACCTCCTCGGGTTCGATACTGCGTTCGGCCATTGCGAATCCTGTTTCGGGGGTGAGTAGGTCGTGGATCGTTTCCACGACGTGGGGAGTTGTCCTGGCGACGCCGAGCAACCGCCCGGCGGTTTCTGCCGAGACGACGACGGTGTCGGCGCCGGACTGGCGTAGCAGCGGGGTGTTCTCGGCCGCCCGTGCCGCCACAACGATACGAGCGGCGACGGACAGTTCCCGGGCGGTGAGAGTGACGAGAACGGAGGTGTCGTCACGGTCGGTCGCCACGATCACCGCCGTGGCTCGCGAGACTCCCGCCAGACGCAGGACGTCCGACCGGGTCGCTGTCCCTTGGACGGTGACCAGGCCCTGGCGCCCGGCTGCCTCGACGGCTGCCCGATCGGTGTCCACCACGACGATTTCCGAGGGCGCGACCTCGTCGCTGACCAACGCTTCGACGGCGGTCCGGCCCTTGGTGCCGAACCCGATCACGACGTAGTGGTTGCGGACGCGCCGTCTCCATCGCTGGATGCGGTATGCCTGCCGGGAGTCCTCCGTCAGCGCGGCCAGAGTCGTGCCGACCAGGACGATCAGGAAGATGATCCGCAGCGGCGTGATGACCAGTGCGTTCAGTGCCCGCGCCTCGGGAGTGTAGGGGGTGATGTCCCCGTAGCCGGTGGTGGAGAGGGACACGCTCGCGTAGTAGACACAGTCCATGAAGGAGAGGGGGTTGCCCTGGACGTCGCGAAAACCGCTCCGTCCGAGGTACACCACCACGACCGCGGCGGCCAGCGCGGCGGTCGCGTACCCGATCCGCCTCGCGATCTGTCGCGTCGGACCGAGGAAGACATGGGGTATGCGCACGGTACCGACGAGTGTGTAGGCCGGGCGCCCGGGCTGTCGTCCCGAACGGCTCGGCCGGGCGCGCAGGCTTCCGGCCACTCCGGCTCCCGTCATGTGTCGCACGCGCGGAGATGCAGAATTGCAGAGTACGCCCGTCCGCGGGCGGCGCAATAGCGTTGAACCACCTCTCGATGGCAATATGATTCTCATGAATGAGAATGCAATTTCTAGCGACGGTTCGTCACTGCTGGTGATGAGCAGGCACACCTTCTCGTCGGACTTCGGTCTACTGTCCCGGCTCGTCACCAAGGAACGCGCAGTGATGCGCTCGCTCCTCACCGAGAAACTACGTTCCGGTGCCGGTTCGGCCTCGCTCGGCGTCCTGACCACCCTGGTCGACATCGTCACGTCGAGTCCGGCGCTCGCCGCGTGCGGACAGGACTGGGTCGCCACACAGGATCTCACCCTCCATGCCACCGGCTGGCTGACCGAAGGTCCGGTCGTCATCGACGCCGAACTCGTCCGCATCGGCAAGAAGATGATCCACGTGTCGGCGAACGTGTACGACGCACGCGGCGTCACCGACCTCGACGACCTCATCACCGCGCTGAACGAGGGAGGCGAGGACGGGCCGGTGCTCGCGGCGCGCGCACTCGTCACCTTCGCCCGCCTCCCCCGCACGGCCGCGCCCGACGCGGATTACTACACACCCGGAGAATGGGTAGGGATCGACCGCGAGTATCCGTCGGCGCCCGTCGACGGGAGCATCTACGAGCGCCTCGGCATGCGAACGCTCGACGCGGCCGAAGGCGTACTCGAGCTCGACCGAACGCCGTTCGTAGCCAACATGATCGGCACGATCCAGGGAGGCGCCCAGGCTTTGCTCGCGGAATCGGCCGCACGAGCCATGCGGCCCGATCTGGTGCCGACCGACATCCAGATGCATTTCCTGTCGCAGGTACGGCAAGGCCCCGCAAGGTCTTACGGCACGGTGATCCGCGACAGCGCCGACCACTCGGTGATCAGCGTGCGTCTCGTCGACGCGGGTGCCGACGATCAACTGCTCGCCCACACGACAGTGACCCTGCAACGTCCGCCGGCATCGGAATCTGCGCGCTGAACCGGGATCTGCTCGCGCTGTTTCGGGAGCAGATCTCCACTGAGCGCGCAGATGCGAACACTTGCCGCGGGGACGTCATCCCGAACTGTGGGAGGCGGCGAAGATGATGAAGACAACGAACAGTGCGCCCGTGCCGAGCACTGTGCCCACGACGGTCTCGACGTGGTTGGTCGCCAGACCTTTCTCGATCCGGAGAAGGCCTGTCCACCCGGACACGACGGCGACAATGCCCGCGGGAACGGAGACGAAGTCGCCGACGATCGGAACGAAGGCAGTGAGCGCGGCAACGATGCCGGCCACCAGTGCGATATATCCGAGACCATTGCGGTCGCGAGAATCTGTCGATGACTTCGCCGACATGCGTGCTCCCGTGAGAACGGCGGATGTGTATCGCTATATCGTGCACCCTCGACGGTCTGCGTGTCGCGCCTCGGCGAGCTGCACGCACCCACGAACACGCGGGCCCGTTCGGTTGCGAAGCCGATCGGAGCAGCTCCGGGCCCGTTTTCCCTCGCGGAGCCCCGAATTCACCCCGCCCCTCATCCTGCGAATGCTGGCAGCGCGAGCAATGGGCGTATAGCGTGTCGTCCAGTTGCCTTCCCGCAACGCGCTGCACGCGTCTCCTCCCCTCTGACGCGGCGGCCGGACCCCGTCGGCACCCTCCCCTCGAATTCGCCGACGGGGTTCCCTCTCTCCGGACGATTTCCGGTGCACGTCCCGGCCATCGGCACAGCCTGTTGACCCCGCGACACCGACACGCTCGACTGTTCGCGGCCGACTCTCACGAACCCGGAGCACCACAATGACCGATGCACTCGACGCCGCCACCCGCCTCTACGTCAACGACGGACTCTCCGACGACGAGATCGACCGCCAGGCCGCGTTGTACGGTCCACTCGCCGACGATCTGCGCGCACTGATTCCTCTTGCCGTCCAGAGCCGGGTCGGTGACGAGGAAGTCCGGCAGGCCCGGGAGCATCTGGCCGCAGCGCGGGAACTGCTCGCGCGCCGCAAGGATGAGGGGCCTTTCGGGACCCGATTCAACGACACCGGGAACTTCCGGGTGTGGGGCAACGCGGTGATGGGATTGCGCAACGCGATCGCCCCGCTCTCCTGCATCAACAAGGATCCCGGCGGGCGTGTGTGGGCCGATTTCCATCTGCATGCCGGCTACGAGGGTCCGGCGGGACACACCCACGGTGGGGTGTCCGCACTCGTGCTGGACCAACTCCTCGGCGACGCGGCACGAGTGGGCGGCGCCCCCGGAATGACGGGAACGCTCACCCTCCGCTACCGCAAGCCCACCCCACTCGGTGACCTGCACGGGGAAGCGAAACTCGAACGGGTCGAGGGCCGCAAGGCATTCGTTACGGGCCACATATCGGGACCCGACGGGATATGTGTCGAAGCGGAGGGCATTTTCATCGCCCCTCGCGAGGTGGCCGAAGCTCGCCGAGCCGTCGGCCGCGACCTGCCCGACGCCCGCTGAACCCACCCGGCAGCCGCCGATTCGATCTCGAGAATCGTCGGTGCTCGCAACTACCCGGGTGAGCCCTGAGGTCATGCGCGAAAAGCGCACCGCCCGTGGAACATACGACGCACCCACCGGGTGACCGCACCTCGGCGACGGGCAATTCGCGGTCGGGCGACAACGTAGTTCGGCACCGATGCGGCTTCCTACCGCACCGCGCCGGCACGTCGGGCAGTCCGCGACCGGACTGCAACTGCGACCGACGCCAGACCCATCGGTCGATCGGACCAGCCGAATTGCGCGGGCGCACTTGCCCGATCGGGCGACGGGCCGTTCTCGGCCCACTCCGCGCACCGTCGGCTACGGCGATGCCCAGTACAGTGGGAGACCGCGCCATCGCAACGAGAGAGGGGAAGCCCGTGCAGCACGCCCTGTTCTACTCACTCGTTGCCATGTGCTCGTTGTTCGCGGCGTCGACGTGGTGTCTCGCGCGGCCGCACGTGCTGTCGAGTCTTGCCGCTGCTGTTGCCGCCGTCCTCTGGTTCTTCATGAATGGCATGCTGGAAGGCCGTGTGCTGTACTCGGTCACACCCGATCACGGACTCACCGAGGCGGACCTGCTGTCCGGGGCAGCACTCGTCATCTCGGTCTGGGGTTTCCGGACGTCCGCGCGCACACGTCGCCGACGTACACTTCGAACCCGACCGCCGGTCCGCAGCGTCCACCCCGACGAGACACGCGCGATGCCACAGCAGATCCTGCCGCCCCACCAGCACGACGACATGAGCGTACCGGCGCCGGGGCCACGGAATCAGCGCTAGGCGCTACCCATCGCCCCAGACCTCTCGCTCCCGCAACCGATTTGGGTATCGGTTTCGTCTCGATCCTGGACCGGGTATGCAGAATTGTCATAAGCTCCTCGACGGCCACATTCACGTGGCCGTGTCTCCAGAAGTCCTCCCCGACACACATGGAGATACAGCGCAGGGCCCCGCCGGCTCCTCCCCTCTTTCGCTGGCGGGGCTTCCGCAGCTCAGACGATGCCGAGCGCGCTCGCCAGGAACGCGAACGCCCAGCTCACGATCTCGACGACTCCGATGGCACTCGAGCCGGCCGTCCCACCGGTCGCCGCTGCCGCGGCGCCCGGCATGTACAGCAACCG
>JAEZDV010000305.1 GCA_023417985.1 Actinomycetes bacterium
GCCCCACAGTGCGTGCCCGGTCATCACGAAGTCGATGTCCTGCCGCACGAGAAGTCCCATGAGTTCGCCGATGGTCGGTTCGTCGATCTTCGCGAAGGCGTCGTCGAGCAGGACGAGGCGCAGGGCAAGGCCGGTGTCGGGCAAGCCCGACAGGTAACCGTCCGCGGCGGCGAACAACGACACGTACGAGACGAACCGGGTCTCACCCTGGGAGATCTTGGCGCGCGTGGAGATTCTGCGTTCCTGGTCGGGTTCGGGACCGACGATCGTCACCTCGACGGTGTGCCACTTGCGGTAGTCCAGAGCCTCCGACAGGTGCGTGGCATACCCGGCCGACGGATCGGTCGCGTGCGACGCCTCCACCCGACGGCGCAACAACTCGAGGAGTTCCTCGCTGTCGCCCGGTGACCGCGTCCCGGTCAGCAGACGGGTCACGAGTGCCGCGTCGGCGTCCTCCCGCACCGGATGCCACGCGATCCGCACCCCGATTCCGTGGGTCGTGCGACTGCCCGCCAGGCTCGTGTTCATCGCGGCGACCAGTTGCTCGGCCTGGGTGATACGTCGGCGCAGTTCGTCGGCGACCCCGCCCAGGACGAAACCGGTGAACACGTCGCGTTCACGTTGGGACAGCGCGCGGCTCTCGTCCTCGGCCCGCTTGGTGAGTTCGGCCAGCACCCCGGTCGGGGTGGTGTCGTCGCCGACGCCCCCGATTCCGACCACGTGCGCGGACTCGGTGACGGTGTGCCGGACCTCGAGGCGGTCGGAGACGTCGCGGTCGAATCGTTGCAGGGCCGCGAGAATCCGGTTGTCGCCCGTCCCGGTGCTCGCGGGCAGCACGTTCAGCAATGCCTGCGCTGCGGTGCGGACGTGGTCCGGGTCGTCGAGGTGGGCGAGCGGTTCGCCCGGAACGTCGGCGGCCGCACTGATCTCGGGCAACTGCACCTGAGCCGACAACCGGCCCGCGGCCGCTGTGAGTTCGTCGCGGTCACGGCGGAGACGCTCACGCACGGTCGCACACCGCTGGAGGACTTCGGCGACGGCCTTCCCCAGATGTTCGCGGTGGGTGACGGTGCGGCGGCACTGCTCTTCCGTGCGTGCGCGTTCGGTGTCGGAGTTGCGCAGTTCCTCCGCGAGATCGGCCGTGTCGACGTCGAGTGCCTCGGCCTGCGCGGCGACAACCGCCGCCTTGCCGTGCCACTCGTGCCAGCACGATTCGGCGTTCTCCTCCGCCTCGACCCGCACGCCGGTGGCCGATGCGAAGCGGTCGACGGCGCGAGCGAACCGGTCCCGCGCGGCCAGGACTTCGCCGATGTCGCGTGCCAGCTCCAAGCAGGTTTTCTCGGCGGCCGCGCAGGTGGCGACGATCTCTTCGAGATCCGGTACGTCTCGCGGCAGCGCGAAGTGGAGGCAGGTGGCGCGGTGGGTGTCGAGATCGGTGGACCATTGGCTCCGCAGAGTCGCGGCATGCTTTCCGAGTTCGGTCGCGGCAGCGGCGCTGCTGCGCGCACGTCGGTCGGCTTCGCGGTGGCGATGCAGTGCCTCGTCGAGCGCGCCGGTCGTGGGAGCGGACGACGTGTGCGCGTGCCACCGTGCCGGATGCGCCGCCGCGTCACCGCGGCCGGCCTCCCGGATCTCCTCGGCCCGATCCAGCGCGGCGAGATCCGCGGCGATCTCGTCGAGCCGTATCCGCCGCCTCGCCGTCGCCGCATCGCGGGCCGCCGCACCGATGTACCGGGTGGATTCGGCAGTGTGACGGCCACGCAGTACCCCGTTGTGCCAGCGACCGTCCCGCGACACCGACGCGACCGCAGCGGCGTCCTCGAAGCCGATCGCGGACAGCACGGCCGTGATCGCCGCGCGCGGCACTTCCGCGTCGGGGCTGGGGACGAGCACTGTCGACAGCGGTTGCCGCGGCAGGTCGCCGCGAGGAGAAACGAGTACCTGGCCGGTGTGCGCGCGCAACCGGCCTTCGCCGTCGACGGTTGCGGTGAGGAAACCGGCTGCGAGCAGTGCCGCTTCGATGCCGATGCGGTCGTCGTCGCCGAGGGTGTCGGCGAATTCGACTGCCTGCCAGAGCGGTACGCCGTCACTCTCGGACTGCCACGGTGCCCGCTCGGGCGTTCCGTCGTCGCTTTCGAGTGCCGCCAGTTCCTCCGCGAGTGTGCGCCGCCGGGATTCGGTCTCGGATTCTCGGGGCGGCGCGACCTCGGTCTCGCCGAGGACCTTCGGTGCCGCATCGGCCGCGGCGACGGGGAGCGCCGCGAGTTCCGACAGGATCGGATCGACCGAGGTGCCGGGATCTGTGTCGATGTCGGTGACGGACTCGAGGTGTGCCGACAAGCGGCGCATCAACGACACAGCGTCGAGGTCGGGCAGGAGCGCGAACGTCGAATCCGAGGTGAGCCACTCACGCCACCCGTGCCGCAACGAGAGCGCAGCGTCGTCGAGTCGGGCCCCCGCGTCGAGTCGCGAGGCGGCGTCTCGTTCGGCTTCCCCCGCGGCGCGCTCGGCGGTGGCCTCCGCCTCGCGTACGGCTCGTCCGGCGAGGTCGAGCCGCCGCGCTTCGCCGAGTCGCCGGGTGGCTTGCTCGCGTCGGCGCCGGGCTGCCGCCGCTGCCTGTTCGGCGACCGTACGGGCATCTTCACAGTGCTCGGGGACGAGCTTGACCCGGGCGACCGTCGGACGCGGCGCCGACTCGGGTGTGGCGTCCCGGTCGGTGCGGATCGGGTGCAGGCCCGACGCCTCGCGCTCGATCTCGACGCGGATGTCGGCGGGTAGTGTGCCGTGCGGAACCGTGGCGGCGGTGAGTTCACGCTTGGCCAGCGCCAGCCGTTCGGTGGCCTGCCCGACCACCGCGGACAACTCCTCCAGAAGCTCACCCGCACGCTCGGATTCGAGGCGCTCGTGGGCGCGTGCCCGCGACGCCGCGGAAATCGCCTGGTCCGCGGCGAGTCCCAGAGCATCGACTGCGAGCCGACGTTGAGCGAGATCGTCTGCGGTGCGGAACAACTCGTGCGTCTCGAGTCCGCGCATCGCACGCTCGAGCTCGGCGAGCTGATCGCGGCGTTCACGGAGCCGGGTCTCGGCTGCGGCGGCTTGGGTGTCGAGATCGGCGGCGTCGGCTTCGGCGGCCGCGAGTTCACGTTCGGTGTCGGACACCCGGTCGGCTGCGGCGACCGCAGCCTCGGCGCTTGCTCGCAGCAGGTCGGCCGCGTAGCGGCGGTAGACGGCGTGGAACTGACGTACCCGGGTCAAAGACGCCTCGAGTTGGGCTTGAGCCCGGCGGTTCTCCCCGAGCAGATCGAGTTGGCTGCCCGCTTCCAGGAGCATGTTGTCGGCGAGCGGGGGAAGCGCGTCCGAGAGGATCTGGGGCAGTCGGCCCTCGTCGATCCGGTTGCCGACATCGGGGGAGCGCAGCGTGTGCAGCAATTGCAGCAGGCCGGCGTAGCGATCACGTCCGCTTTCGCCGCGCAACCCGAAGACCAGGTCGCGGACGGTGTCCCGATGGCGATCAGGTTCACGGGTGAGCCTGTCCGCGCCGATCCGGCCCGCGAGATCGTCGCGCGAGAGCGGTGAGCGGAGATCGTCGACGAGTTGCAGATCGTGCCCGACGCGAAGTTCGGTGGTGAAGAAGTGCACCTCGCTACGATGAGCGGTCGCGCTGTACCGGACGTGTGCACCGATGGTGAGATGTCCTGCGGGCCGGGCCAACTCGATCCACAGGTAGCCGATCCTGTTGGTCTGCCCGCCGGAGCCCGTGCGCATCAGTTCGTCGAGGTCGACCTTGGCAGCGCCGGTGGCATCCATCCGTTTGCGATCGGCGTCGAGAAGGAACGGCAGGAGCATCTCGAGGGCACGTGACTTGCCTGAACCGTTGGTGCCGCGCAGGATCATCCGGCCGCCCGACAGTGTGAATTCGGTGTCGAGGTAGTGCCACACGTTGACTATTCCCGCGCGGGACAGGCGCCAGCGATCGGGATGGGTTACCGGAACGCCTTCGTCGAGAAGGAGAGCCTCGGAGGAGTGGGTCATATGGCAGATCTTTCGGCGGCGGTGGGGCGGTAACGGGCGGCGGGGGCGGCCAGCATGAGTCCGTCCTCGAGGGGTCGGGCGAGTCCCAGCCGCTCCAGCAGCGACGCGACGTCGCTTCGGAGGAGCGGGATGTCACGGACGTAGTCACGACGCCACGTGCGGGCATGTGCCGCCGCGAGTTCGCCGAGGACGACGTCGAGGGTGCCGGTGTCGACGTGGAGGTCGGCACCGGGCTCCGTTTCGTACCGGTCGGTGAGTTCGGAGACGAGCAGCAGGGTCGCCTGCTCGAGCGTGCCCGCCCCGGGAAACGGCACGTCGGTGAGTTCACCGTCGGGGTCGTAGGCCAGAGCGCCTTCGGTGCGGACCTCGAGGACGAGCCCGAAGTCCTCGTCGAGCAGGCGAGTCAGCTCGGCGCGGTCGCGCACGAGCACGTCGAGGGCATCCGCGTCCAGGTCGGCTCGCGCCACGAACGGGTTCTCCACCAGCCTGCGATACAACCGGCGGGTCGGCGGTTCCGGCATAGGCGACGACAGGACCGCCGCCGGTCCGGCTGCCTTGTGCAGCGGACCCGACAGCAGATGGGGGAGCAGCACCCGGTCCACGGTCAGGGTGACCTCGCCGGGAACGTCGCCGTCTTGCCCGTCCACTCCGTCGGACTCGCCGAGCACGCCCCACTCCTGAAGTGTGTGCAACGCCGACACCAGGTGCCGCCGCTCGGACAGGGTGTCGCCGAGTTCGATCCCGTGTTCCTCCGCGTCGGCGCGAATCCGCTCGACAAGGGTCGAGACGAGAACACGATCGTCGGTGCCGGGCGCGAGGAGAGCGGCACACACCAGTGCCAGATACATGTAGGCGGTGGCCCCGAACTCGTCCCCGTTGCCTCGACGCAGTGGACGGCTCGGCGCCGAACCGTCGATCGGTGCCTTCGTCAGCCGGACGAACGAGGTGTCGACGACGAGCGTGTACCCGAGCCTGTCGGCGAACATGGACTTCAACGAGGTGGCGTGCCGTCGGGCGAGTTCGAAGGTCTCGAGGTCCTGCGCGGCGGTGAGTATCGGTTGCTGGAGAAGCACGCGGGCCGCATGACGCCGGCCGGTGGTGTCCTGGGCGGCGGTGCCCGTCGAGGTCGTCACGGCATCTCCGTTCTCTGCGAGGGGCTGTCGGTGTGGGCGTGGGTACCGCCGGCCTCCGAAGCCCGCAGCGAGAGCGAGTGCACGGTGAGGTCGCCGCCCTGGGAGTGCACCACGGTGTCGGGACCCGGCTCGGCAGCCAGCGAGAAACCGAGGTCGTGATCGTCGACGTGCACGGGCCCGTCGACGGACCGGTATCGCGCGAGGAGCGCACCGAGAGCGTCGAGCAGCAGGTCGCGGGCGAGATCGGAGATGTGCGCACCGTTCAGGTCGCCTGCCCCGCACAGTTCCCGCACCGCCTCGGCCCGCTCCCGAGATTCCCGTGCCGCGAGTGCGTCGGCACGCGAGCGATCGGGCGCCGGATCGGGGATGCGCGCGGTGCGCCCCCGCGGCGAACGGTCGCCGCGTTCCCGGAGCGACACCGGGATCTGCACGGGATCGGCCTGCCACCACGAGGTGCCCGGCCCGACCCGCGGGTCGGGCTCGTCGGGTCCGAGAAGGAGATGGCGGCTGGGGTACGCGCCGAACGTCGCCGCGAACAGCCGATGGGCCTGTTCGTCGGACGACTCGGCGAACCACCCGGCCAGACGGAGGAGATCGGCCCGGTGCGAGAAACCGGGCGTCGGTGACGTGAGCCGCCGGGTGTGGATCAGCAGACGGCTCAGCGCGTGCGCTGCCGCGTCGCGCAGCCGGCGCGGTCCCGAATCCTCGTCGAACCATTCGGCCAGTTCTTCCCAGTCGCTGCGGGTTCGCCCCGGCGAACGTACGACGCCCGCCGGGTCGGGCAGGCCGGTGGCGGGCAGCGCGGCGAGGAGCTGGTCGATCTGACGCATCAGGTCGCCCAGCCGGGCGGCGACGACCGGAGCGTGTTTCGCGACATCCGAGGTGACCACATCGAGATACTCGAGCAGCAGAAGCTTGAACTCGGTGTACTCGTCGTCGGAGAGATCCAGCCGGGCGAGGACGCCACCGAGGTAGGTGTAGAAGTCGGCGACACTGTCGGTGAACATCCGGTGATGCGCGAACAGCCCGGTGACGTGCCCGGCCAGTGCGTCCGGGTCGGCCACGGCACCGGAGTCGCCTACGAGGTCGTCGATGTAGGCGAGGGCGTCGGCGATGCAGCCGAGGGATTCGCGCGCGACCTCTCGTGCGCCGGCGCGCGACGACGCCAGCGCCGCGGCTTCGCGGTGGACGCGGGCACCGGGAACGGTGGTGCGGTAGCGCGCACGCGCACGGACGTAGTCGGCGACCGCGGTTCCACCGGGGTCCCGGCCCGACGTGGCGAGATTTCCCCACTGGACGAGCCGGCGGCAGCGTGCCTCGATCACGTCGGCGTGGAGCGGTGTGCCCTTCGAGGCGAGGATCGAGGTGATGTCTGCGGCGGAGAGTTCCGGGAGCAGCAGATCGGAGAAACAGTCCATCACCGACGAGTAGTCGTCGGCTTCGTCGGCGACCAGATATCGGAACAGGTCTCGGCTGCCCCCATCACCCATCCGTACCCTCCTGTACCTGCGCCGTCACGGTACGGACAGGCTAGCGGTGGCCGCCGTCCGGACGATGCTCGCCCATCACCGCCTCGAGACGCGTGACAACGCCTGGGGTTCGCTTCCGTGCTACTCGTGGGCCGATCACGCTGGGGCAACGTACCGATTAGTGTCGCAGCACACCCCCCGCTTATAGTTGCCCTGTGCAACACGAGTGGCAGGCCGGGACACCGGCTCAGACCGAAGTGGCGCAGGTATACGAAGAGTTCGTGCACCTCGTCCGCTTCCTGACAGCCGGAGAGCGTGCACAGAACAATGCGCTCAGTCTGGCCCAGCACTCCCTGCTCGGATTCATAGCCCGTCATCCGGGCTGCCGTGCCACCGAAGTCTCGGAGAACTTCGGTGTCAACCGCTCGACGGTGTCGCGCCAGGTGCGCAACGCGGTCGACGCGGGATGGGTCGAGGCGGAAGCCGGGCCCGTCAGGACCGGTAACCCGCTCCGGCTGACCGAGCGAGGCCGCGCGATCCTCGACGACACCGTGGTGCGCAGGCACGGCGAGATCCGGGCGGGTCTCGCCGGATGGGAACAGGAAGATCTCGACCGGTTCGTGCACCTTCTGCGCCGCTTCCGAAGCGGCGTCGAGTGGGGCGCCGCCCGGACTCCCGACCAGAACGATGGAGATATCAGTGCGTGAGTACTCGACCCCTGCCCAGTACACCATCGGTGAGGACGAGTCCGTGGTCCACACGGTCTTCGAACACGCGGAGAAGACCCCGCACCGAGTGATGTATTCACGCCCGGTGGGCGACGAATGGATCGCCGTGACGGCGAGCCAGTTCGGGGAGCAGGTCAGTGGCGTCGCGAAGGGCCTGATCGCCAACGGTGTCCAGCCGGGCGATCGTGTGGCTCTGCTGTCCGCGACCCGCTACGAGTGGTCGCTGCTCGACTACGCGATCTGGGCTACCGGTGCCGTGTCGGTGCCGATCTACGACTCGTCCTCGACCGAGCAGATCCGATGGATTCTCGAGGACTCCGAGGCGTGCCTGGCCATCGTCGAGACCCCGCGACACGAAGCGCTGTTCGTCGATATGCCCGACAGCCTGCGCCGGATCGTGCAGATCGAGGGGGATGCGATCAACATCCTTCTCGCCGAGGGCGCAGGGGTCGACGATGCCGAACTGAAGGCGCGCCTGGCAGGCATCCGCTCGGCCGACCTCGCGTCGCTCGTCTACACCTCGGGCACCACCGGCCGGCCGAAGGGATGCATGCTCACCCATGCGAACTTCCTGGCCGAGGTCCGCGCGATCCTCACCTCTGCTGTCGGCGCCGTCGCCAGGCCGGGGAACCGCGGTCTGACCTTCCTGCCCCTCGCCCACGTGCTGGCCCGCGCGGTCTCGCTCGCATTGTTCGAGGCGGGCGCAGCCCAGGCCCACTGGTCGGATTTCTCGACCGTCTCGGGACAGTTCACCCGCTACTCGCCGAACATCATCCTCGGTGTGCCGCGCGTGTTCGAGAAGGTGCGCGACGCCGCGGCTGCAAAGGCCGCGGCGGGCGGCAAGCTCAAGGGCGGCATCTTCGCGTTCGCCGAGAACACGGCCGTCGAGTACAGCGAGTCGCTCGACCACGGTGGCCCGAGCCTGCTGCTCAAGGCGAAGCACACGCTGGCGGACAAGCTCGTCTACTCGAAACTGCGTGCAGCGATGGGTAACGAATGCTGGTACGCGATTTCCGGTGGCGGTGCGCTGAGCCCCAAGCTCGGGCACTTCTTCCGGGGTGTCGGCGTCCCGATCTACGAGGGTTACGGCCTGACCGAGACCACCGCCGCGCACAGCGTCAATACACCCGGTGAGCAGAAGATCGGCACCGTCGGCCGTCCGATGGGCGGCAATACTGCGCGTATCGCCGCCGACGGCGAGATCGAACTGCGCGGGAACGTTCTGTTCAGTGGGTACTGGCGCAACGAAGAGGCCACCGCGGAGGTGTTCGACGACGGCTGGTTCCGGTCCGGCGACCTCGGATCGATCGACGACGACGGATACGTCTCGATCACCGGACGCAAGAAGGACCTGATCATCACCGCCGGCGGCAAGAACGTCTCGCCCGGTCCTCTCGAGGACCGGATGCGGTCGCACACCATCGTCTCGCAGGCGGTCGTGATCGGCGACGGACGCTCGTTCATCACCGCGCTGCTCACTGTCGACCCCGACGTCTTCGAGAACTGGAAGACGGAGAACGGCAAGCCGCCCACCGCGACGATTGCCGATCTGCGTCACGATCCGGCACTCCGCGACGCGCTGCAGACCATCGTCGACGACGCGAACACGATGGTGTCGCACTCGGAGGCGATCAAGAAGTTCGTCATCCTCGAGCGAGATCTCACCGAGGAGACCGGTGAACTGACGCCGACCCTCAAGATCAAGCGCAACGTCGTCACCGAGCGGTTCGCAGAGGATATCGAGATGCTGTACCGCAAGTAGCCTCGGCCGACACGCAGCCCACCAGATCCGTCGATCGGGTGGGCTGCGTTCGTCAGGACGGTTGTTCGGTGGGCGGTGAGAGTGCCGCTGCGAGTGCGGCAAAGCGCTTGTTGTCCGCCAGATCCTCGAGCAACACCGCCTTGCCGCGCTCGTCGGCGAGGGGAACCCGCCAGTTCGGGTATTCGTCGACGGTGCCGGGCTGATTCTGGCTGCGTCGCTCACCTACCGCGTCGGCGAGTGAAAGCCCCAGCAGTGCAGACGGACTCGTGGCGATGAGCCGGTGCAACGATTCCACGGTGACGGCGTCGCCGGGCTCGTCTCCGGAGACCGGGAATCCGCGCGCGGACGCCAGGCGGAGCACCGCATCACGCGCCACAGCCTCGTCGGCGAGTTCGGTGTTCAGGTCGCGCTCGAGGAGGCCGAGCGCCGAGCGCAACGTGATGTGTTCGGCGGCAAGGTAACCGGACGTCGGCGGCAGGTCGTGAGTGGTGACCGAGGTCAGGCACAGCCTGCGGTAGGTCTCCGGATCGCGGGGAGTGTCGCCGTCCTTCTCGAACCACAGGATCGACGTGCCCGCGATGCCGCGCCGGGACAGGTACTCCTGTACCCATCTTTCGAACACCCCGAGGTCCTCACCGATCACCACCGCGTCGGCGCGTTGCGCCTCGAGCGCGAGAATCCCGATCAGGGCCTCGTGGTTGCTCCGCACATAGGCACCGTCGGCGGGGGAGAACCCTTCGGGCACCCACCACGTGCGGAACAAGCCGAGAATATGGTCGACGCGGACGCCGCCCGCGTGACGCAGTGCGGACCGGACCACGTCGCGGTACGGACGGTAGCCCACTTCCGCGAGGCGGTCGGGTCGCCACGGGGGCTGATTCCAGTTCTGGCCGTTGCGGTTGAAGTCGTCTGCGGGCGCACCACCGGTGACACCGGAGGCGAGGACATCGCCGAGTGTCCACGCGTCGGCGCCGTCTCGTCGCACCCCGACCGCCAGGTCGTGCACGATCCCGATCCCGAGTCCGGCGGCGTGTGCGCTGTCTTGGGCCGAGGTGAGTTGCTCGTCGCACACCCACTGCAGCCAGCGGTAGAAGTCGATCCGGCCGGCCAGTTTTGCCCGGAGTGCCTCGACGCCGGGGTGGTCGGGCGACGGTGCGTGGGTGCGCCACTGCGACCGCCGTGAACCGAACTTCTCTGCCAGCGCACACCACAGTGCGAAATCGTCGAGTGCTGTGCCTCTTTCGGCACAGAAGGCGTCGAACTTCGCTTGCCTGGCAGGGCCACGGGGAACGCGGTACACCTGCTCGAGTACGTCGAGCTTGGCCCGATAGGTGGTGTCCCGATCCAGTTGCGCCGCTTTCTTGTTCACCTTCGTGAAGCGCGCCGCGTGCTCGTCCAGCAGGGCGCGCTGCTTGCGGGGCAGGTACGCGGATTCGGGAACATCCTCGACGCGCACGTACAGCGGGTCCACGAACCGCCGGGACGACGGCAGGTACGGGGACGGCTCGTGCGGTGGTACCGGTTCGGCGGCGTGCACGGGATTCACCAGCACGAAGTCTCCGCCGTACCCGGCAGTGACGGCCGCGAGATCGGCGAGGTCCGCGAAGTCCCCGATACCCCACGACCTGCGCGACCGCACCGAATACAACTGGGCGGCGAGGCCCCAGCGTTGCCGTTGCAGGATCCGGTCGGCGGTCGCCAGCCGCGTCGGCGTCACCACCAGGGTCGCCGTCGCTTCGCCGCCGTTGCTGCGGGCATGGAGGGTGTGCCAGCCGAGGGGAAGCCGCGGTACCGCGAAGGTGGCGCGGCCGATGAGCCGGCCGTCCACGACGCGGGGGTCGACCCAGATGTCGAGTTGTTCGGCCTCGATCACGTCGCCGCCCTCGCTGACGACCCACACCGAGACCGGATCGCCGTGCGGCACATGGACGGGAAAGGTGCACTCTTCGTTCTCTGTGAGCACCAGGGACGGCGGCAGCATCTGCCGCCACGGCCGGTCGGGCACGTCGGCGAGTGACGCCGCGATCTCCTCCGGGGTACCCGCAGGAACGTCCAGTGCAGCGAGAATCCGTTGCAGAGTCCGCTCGGAGACGTCGTGTCGGTTACCGTCCCAGCCGGTGTAGGTGGTGGAGATCCCGTGGTGGCCGGCCAGTTCGCGCAGCATTTCCGTCGACGTCACGATGACGAATCATGCCAGCAAATCGGGTGCGTCGCAGACGCGCGCTCGGTGACCGGCCCCAGCACTCACTCCCCGAAACCGTCGAACAGGGTCGGTTCGTCGGGGTTGTCGAACAGGGCGGGCTGGTCGGGCGGGAGCGGCTTCGAACGGGTGGCGCGCTGCTTGGGTTCGTCGGCGCGGCGCTCGATCAGTTCGAGTGCCGCCACCAGCGATCGGCCGGTGAGTTCCCACTCGTGCGCCTTCGCGTCGGCCTCGGCGACGCGGTCGTCCATTCCGGACGCCGCGCGCGCCAGCGCTTCGCTCGTCCAGCCGACCTGCTGCTCGTTGCTCAGGTCGAGGAACTGGCGCAACTGCTCGGCTTCCCAGTCGCCGATCGCCGCGACCGTCTTGACGGGGATCTCGGCCCGGCCGTCGAGGTGGAAGTCGCGCAGTGCCAACAGCGGCAACGGGAGATCCTGTTCGCCTTCGGGCGTCCACGGAGGATCTTCGAAGGACTCCGGAACACATTCGTGGTCGGGTACCTGTTCGCGCAGGAGCATGCCGCCGACGTGGGAGGCGAACCCGTTGTCGACGGTCTCGAGGAACTGCGCCAGCCCGTCGAGCGCCGACACCAGGTGTGCGGGCACGAAAGGTGAGGCGGGCAGATGGTTCACCACCGCGACGCGGTCGTCGACGAGGACGAATTTGAGGTGGGGCCATCTCCGGTTGAGGTCGGAGATCACTTCGGCCGCGCGAGTGCGACCGGTGATGGAGTGGACGATCGGCGCGAAGATATCCACGGTCGCGCCGCCTGGACCGACACCGACGAAGACCAGCACACCGTCGATCTTGAGGACGAGATCGCCGTCCTCGTCCCACGCCGGGCACTCGCCGATGCGGTCGTGCACGGTGGATTCGATCAACTCGCGGATGTGCTCCTCGCCCGCAGGCTCGACGGCGAGCTGGGGAGGGACTGCCGGACGGGTCTCGGGCTGGGGACCGGGCGGCTCGAACACCGGGGTGCGTCCGGCGCCGAAAGTCTCGGACCGCAGGAACAGCGGGTGCGGTACGCCCCAGATCTCGCGCAGCGCACGAACCGAGAGTTCTGCCAGCTGATCGGACCAGGACAGCGGCCGGTCGATCCAGAACGCGGGAGAACCGCCGTCCTCCGGGTCGTCCGCTCCGCGCGACGGTGCGTTGAGGCCGAGCTGGAGCAGGAGCGCTTCGTCTTCGGGGTGCAGCCTGCGGTCGTGCGCGAGATGGCTGTTGGACGGCACCTCGCAGCGCACCTGGTCCTCGTTCCACGCGTAGAACTGGACGCAGGGCCCGGCGGGCCCGGCCGATTCCTCGGCGAGCGGCTCGAGCACCAGGCCGTCACCGTCCTGCATCGCGGCGACGTGATCGGCCAGCTGCGCGCGGAATCCGCGCCACGCCAGGTCCACGTCGCGGTCGAACCGGTTGTGCGCCTCTGCCATGATCGGCCCCCTTCCTTGCTCCGGTCCCTTCTCAGGGGTTTCGACCCGTGCCGAAAAACACTAGTCGTCCCCACCGACACCGCGCTCGGGCACATCGGGCGAAGCAGGGCACCCGTGCCGGAGGGTCCGGCAGCACACGATTCCTCACGCCGGCGCGCCACGCCACCGGGCGGGTGACAGGGCGAATGGAACAGGGGGATCGTCAGGCCAGGGAACGGACGAACCGTCCGATCTCGGACAGCGCGCGGCCACCCTCGGGGACGGCGCCGGCGGCAGCCTGGAACACGTGGATCTGCTTCTCCCAGACCTGCACCTGCGCGGGAACCCCCGCGGCCTCGAGGCGCTCGCCCATCGTCACGGCGTCGGTGTACACCATCTCCTCCGATCCGGTCTGGATCAGAGCCGGGGGCATGCCCTCGAGGTCGAGATCGACGGGAGAGGACACCGGTTCGTATCCGTCTCCTCCGCGACGCTCGGCGCGCCGGACGAGCGTGAGCAGAGCCGGAACGGCCCGGCGCGGAAACAACGCGCACCGGTACGAATTGGGGTGTTCCATCTTGGGGAGAGGGTCGAGGTCGGTGAGCGGCGACAGCGCGACGGTTCCGGCCACCCGGCCCAGTCCGAGACGCAAGGCCTCGTGCGCGACCGCGAAGGTCAGAAAGCCTCCGGCCGAGTCTCCCGCGACGACGATCCGCTCGATCGGGTATCCGTGGGCGATCAGCCAGCGTAGACCCGAGATTCCGTCCTCCACCGCCCGGCGGATGGGATGGCGCGGGAGCATTCGGTACTCGACCGCGAGCACCGGTGCCCGGGTCGACGCCGAGATCCGGGAAACGAGATTGCGGTGCGTCGCGAGGCCGCAGCACACGAACGCGCCGCCGTGCAGATAGAGAATCACCTTCTCTTCGCCCGCATCGGGGCTGTAGAGGAACTCCGCTCCGCACTCGGCCAACCGGACCCGGTGCCGGCGGGTGCCGTGAACAGGCCGGACCGTGAAGGCGGCCCGGTCGACCAGCGGTGCCGGCCACGGGAGAGACGGAGTGAGGGCCCATGCCTCGATGAACGGCCGGATGGTGCGCCGCACGGACATCGACAGCGCGCGCGACTGCAAGCTCACACCGGCGAATTCCTGCACCAGCGGAGCGGGGCGCAGCGACGTGCCCCCGCCTACTCTCGACACCGACCTGCCCGACACGCCCGGGAGCGACATGTCCGCAACCGCCGGGTCCGGTACTGCACTGCTCATCACCGGTACCTCCTTGTACCGCTGCACCTGCGGGCGATACCGCGTGCCCCGGCGCCGGGGCGCCACACGTCCGGTTCGGAAACGTGCGAACCTCCGAATTTCGAGAGTACGCCGGACGTACGATCCGTGTGATGCACGTTACAAAAGGGCGCGACCACGTTGTGAACGAGGCGCGACGATGGGGGGTAGCGGTGGGGATCATGCCCGTGACCGATTCGGTCTTCTTGCTCGCGGAATCCAGAGAGCACCCGATGCACGTGGGATCGCTCGAGATATTCACCCCTCCGGAGGGAGCGGGACCGGACTACGTGTCCGACCTCTACGCGAAGTTCCTCGCGACCGAAGTCGTCGACGAGGTGTTCCGGAAGCGGCCCGGGCATCCGGTGTCGAGCCTCGGATATCTGTGGTGGTCCGTCGACGACGAGGTGGACCTCGAATACCACGTGCGGCACTCGGCGCTCCCGGCGTCCGGGCGGTCCACCGACCTGTTCGCCCTGGTCTCCCGACTGCACGGCACGCTCCTCGACCGGCATCGCCCGCTGTGGGAGATGTATCTCGTCGAAGGGGTCGAGGGCGGGCGGTTCGCGGTGTACACGAAAACACATCACTCGCTCATGGATGGCGTGACGGCCCTTCGCCTTCTGCATCGCACGCTCGACCCCGATCCGGACTCCGGCGAGGCGCGGGTGCCGTGGAACCTGCCGAACCGTGCGCGGCGACCCCGGAAGGAGACCACCGAAGCGCCGAAGAACGGCCTGTCACCCGTGCCGGCCGCGCTTCTCGGAGCGGCCCGCGACCTGGCCGGAGATGCTGTCGAGGCCACGGAGGGGATGTGGCGGATGGCGCGGACGGTGGTGGGGCGGCGCAGTGTCGCGCTTCCGTTCGAGGCGCCCCGATCGATCTTCAACGTCCCCATCGGCGGTGCACGGCGGTTCGCGTCGCAATCGTGGCCTCTCGACCGCCTCGCCCGGGTGCGCGACGCGGCGGACGCGAGTTTCAACGACGTCGTACTGGCGATGTGCTCCGGTGCCCTCCGTGCGTTTCTGCTCGAACTCGACGCGCTGCCCGACGATCCACTCGTCGCGATGGTGCCGGTGTCGTTGCGCAGCGAGGAGCGAATCGACTCCGGGGGGAACTCGGTGGGAGTGACGCTGTGCAACCTGGGCACCGATTCACCCGACCCGGTCGAACGACTCCGGGTGATCCGCGCATCGATGGGTGAAGGAAAGGCGTTGTTCCGCGGGTTGACGCCGGTGGAGGCACTGGTGTGGTCGGCGGCCAACATCGCTCCGCTCGGCCTTGCGCCCGTTCCCGGTTTCGTGCGCGTGACGCCACCCCCGTTCAACCTCATCATCTCGAACGTGCCGGGACCGCGAGAGCCTCTGTACTGGCAGGGATCCCGGCTGGAGGGGGTGTATCCGACGTCGGTCGTGCTCGACGGGCAAGCGCTGAACATCACGGTCACCACCACCGCCGGCTCGCTCGACGTCGGAATCGTCGGGTGCCGCCGCACCCTCCCGACCCTGCCGCGACTTCTCGCGCACCTCGAGCAGTCGCTCGCCGATCTCGAGAAGGCGATCGCCCCGGAATAGCGCGCCCCGGAATAGCGCGGCCGGTAGTAGTGCGGGCCCTGAGAGTGCGGGCCTCGGCATTGCCGGCTCGGGGCGGGTGCACTACCGATGTTCGTGCAGCATCGACACCAGTTCACGTTCCGCTGCGACGAACGCGGGCTCGGTGATCGTCCGGAGGGATCGGGGCCGGTCGAGCGGTATCCGCACCTCGTGACGAATCGTTGCCGGCCGGGCGGCGAGTACGAGTATCCGGTCGGAAAGCAGCACCGCTTCGCGGACGTCGTGCGTGATCATCAGCACCGTCCACCGGTCACGCATCCGCACACCCTGGAGCCAGAGTTGCATGTCGGTGCGGGTGAGGGAGTCGAGAGCGCCGAACGGTTCGTCGAGTAGCAACACGTCGCGTCCTTGCAGCACGGTGCGGGCGAGCGCGGCGCGTTGCCGCATGCCGCCGGACAACTCGGACGGTCGCGCATGCTCGAATCCGGCGAGCCCGAAGGCAGGAAACAGTTGGCGCGCTCGCTCGCGGGCCTGCCGTCTCGGCGTGCCCTGAACTTCGAGTCCGAGGGTGCAGTTGTCGAGCACGGTGCGCCACGGAAACAGCAGATCCTTCTGCGGCATCAGTGCCGATCGGCCGGGTGCGGCGGGCGCTCCGCCGACAGTGACAGTTCCGGCGTCGGGTGTGTCGAGTCCGGCGATCAAGCTGAACAGGGTGGATTTGCCCGACCCGCTGGGTCCGATGATCGAGACGAATTCTCCCGGCACCACGTCGAAGTCGATACCGTCGAGAACGGTGTTGCCGCCGAAGGACCGGCGCAGGCCCGTCACCGACACCGCGCTCGCGCTCACGATCGGGTCTCCGCGGACAGCGCCCACGGTGCGACGACGCGTTCGGCGGCATACGTGAGCACATACAGCAGCAGGGAGACGGCGGCGGTGACAGCGACCGCGGCGAGCACCAGGTCGGTGCGGAAGGAATTCTTCTGGGTCGCCATATAGATACCCAGACCCGAGGTGGCACCGACATATTCGGCGAACACAGCTCCCACCACGGCGTAGGTGATGCCGATACGAAGAGACGTGAAGAACCGGGGGAGCGCCGAGGGCAGGCGCACGTACCGGAATTCCTGCCGGCGACCGGCACCCATGCTCCGCAACAGCGCGCCCGCCTCGCGGTCGGCTGCCGCGAAGCCCTCGATCAAGCCGATCGTCATCGGGAAGAACGTGGCCAGGGCGATGACGAGGATCTTGGGGAGCAGGCCGAAACCGAACCAGATGATCATCAAGGGTGCGATCGCGATGATCGGGAGGGTCTGCGACACCACGAACAACGGTACGAACGCGCGCCGCAGCGTCGGCGAGAAGTCCACCGCAATCGCCAGCACCCACGAGACCACAAGGGACACTGCGAAACCGGCGAGGGTGACCTGCAGCGTCGCGGCGGCGTGACCGGCAAGATCGGCGCGATGATCCCAGCCCTGCGCGAGAACCCGGCTGGGTGGGGGTAGCACCTGCGGCCGGATACCACTGGCCCGCACGTACCATTCCCACGCGGCGAGGATGAGCAACGCGACCCCGACGGCGGGCAACAGGGCGCGTAGACGGCGGGATACCGTTGTCCGGCGGCCTTTCTCAGTCGAGGAGGTACGCATCGGTGAAGTACTCCGACCAGTCCGGCTCCGCGGTGAGCGTGGCACCGTCGGGTCCGGCAAGGAGCCCCGACTCGAAGAGGAACCTCGAATACCCCGACCACCGTTCGAGATCGAGTGTGCCCACCTCTCCGTTCGCGTCACGCATGTAACTATCCGACAGCACCTGCTGGCTCTCGAACACGAGCGATTCGTCGCTGAAGGCGCCCGGCTCGGCATCGATCAGGGCCTGGGCACCGCGCTGCGGATCGTCCGCGGCGATCCGGTAGCCCTGTTGCAGGGCCTGGACAAATGCTCTCCCGCGGTCGGGGTGCTCCGCGAGCCAGGTCGCGTTGCCGTCGACGACGATCGAGTAGGCGTCGGGGAATCCGTAGTCCGTGGGCGCGAAGTAGCGCATGGGGAGCCCACGATGTTCGGCCTCGAGACCTTCCCATGCGACATAGGAGACCGTGAAGTCGGCGGTGCCGGAGTACACAGCCTCGTATGCGGACGTGCCGAGCACGACCGATTCGAACTCTCCGGTGCCGCCGTCGTTGCGGATGACCTGACGCAGCGTCTCTTCGTCTCCGGGATCACCGAAGCCCGCGTAGGTGCGACCGTCGAGATCCCTGGGGGACATGAGGTCGGTCCGGTCCGCCCGCACGCCGATCGCGGTGGCCCGGTGCTGGAGAGGTGCGAGGACTGTCACGGTGTCCGAGCCGGCAGCGCGGGAGAAGGTTGCCTGCGAGTGCGTCGAGATTCCGAATTCGGCGTTTCCGGCGTCGATAAGCAGGTCCGGCGTGGTGTTGTTGTAGGGCAGAATCTGCACGTCGAGACCGGCGTCCTCGAACAACCCTTCCTGGATCGCGACGTAGAGGCCGGTGTGGTTGGTGTTGGGCGTCCAGTCGAGGGCGAACCGGATGGTGTCGTCCGAGCCCGGGTTGTTCGAGCACGCGGGAACGGTGACGGCCACCGCGAACGCGGCGAGCAGTATTGCGATGCGATGCCGGATCCTCATGAGGCGGGCCACGGCGCCGTCGCGAGTGCGTCGGCCCAGAACATCAGTTCATAGCGTGTGGCGATGGTGAACGCCTCGGCCATCGCCTCGCGCTCGCGGTCCGAGGCAGCAGCGCCGGCCGCGTCGACGAGTTCACGCGCTGTCACGACCGAGGCCCGGAAGGCCTCGTCGTCGTACGCGGACACCCACTGCGCGTACGGGTGTGCGGGATCGGCGGACAGCACGTCCTCGGCACGCTCCGCGAGGTCGCGGGCGACCTCCGCGTAGATCCAGAAACAGGGCAGCACCGCGGCGGCGCCGACCGGATACGGCTCCGTGGCGACGGTCGCGGTCAGGTACGACACGTAGCCCAGGCACGCGGGGGAGTGCGCGACCGGCGCGGATGCCGGGGGCAGCAGCCCACTGGTGAGCAGATTGCGGTGGAGCACGGCTTCCTCGGTTGCCGCCGTGGCTGCGCTGGTCGCCCAGAACGCGCCGATACGGGGATCCGGTGACTTGGCGGACAGCAACGCCAGCGCCTTGGCGTATCCCGCGAGGTACAGGGTGTCCTGTTCGATGTAGAAGCGGAACGCGTCGAGTGGCAGGGTGCCGTCTCCCATCCGCCGCAGGAACTCCAGGTCGTCGATGGCAGCGCGGAGCGTGCGGGTTCGATCCCACAGGGTATCGGTGAAACGGGTGGCGGTCGAGGAACCGCACACAGGTAGGGTCATGCCGAAACATCCCTTCGTCAGAATTACCTGATCAGGTTCGACGGGTGTGTTCTCAGCCCCGCAGAAGCGGAGCACCCCGTGTCGGTCACCGCGACGATAGCACTCTCGGCCGGCGTCTCGAAGCCCGCCTTCCTGCTCAACGGCATTCCACTCAATTCGGACCAAACTGTCTGTATGTTGGGGGGACCGGAACGACCGTTCGATGAAGGCGGGGATGTGCACCAGCTCGAAACCACTTGGCCCGCAATGGCGGAACTCCCTCGGTTGCTTGCCGACGCGGTGGAGTGCGACCCGGACGGGGTCGCGCTGACCCGAGGGTCCGCAGTGGTCACCTACAGCGAACTGCATCGTGAGGTCGTGGCGCTCGACGCCGCGATGGGCGTACTCCTCGGTCCCGCCTCGCTCGTCCCCATCGCGCTGGCGACAGTGTTACCCGAACTCTCCGAAACCCACACCGGAGAACTCCGTCGCGTTCTCGACGAGCTGATCTGCGCGCTCGCCGACCACCAGTCCTGCCCTCAGGCCTCCGCGTCCTGATCCGCCGCCGGTCCGGTCTCACCGGAGTCGGTCTGCCCGCGTCCTGATGGTTGGTACGTTGGCGGAGGATCGGTTCACCGGGAGGTCACGTGGACACTGTAAATCTCACCGTCGGCTGCAAGTACGGTCAGGTCCGCGGCCACCGCGACGGCTCGGTCTTCTCGTGGAAGGGCATCCCGTACGCGGCTCCCACCGGAGGTGCCCGCCGGTTCCGCGCGTGCGAGCCGCCCCGGCCGTGGGAAGGCGTGCTCGAGTGCGACCGATACGGCCCCATCGTCCCACAGAGCAGGCAGAGCCCCATCCGCATCGAGCCGGGGATGACGATGGGGGAGGACTGTCTCTCGCTCAACGTGTGGGCGCCCGAACCGGACGGCACCGCCCGGCCCGTGATGGTGTGGATCCACGGCGGCGCGTACGTGCTGGGATACTCGGGACAGAAGATCTACGACGGCCGGGTGCTGTGCGAGACCGGTGACGTGGTGGTGGTCACCCTCAACTACCGGCTCGGTCCGTTCGGATTCCTCGACCTGTCGTCGTTCTCGACGGACGAAACGACCTTCGAAAGCAATGTCGGCCTGCGTGACCAGATCGCAGCGCTCGAGTGGGTGCGGGACTGTATCGCCGACTTCGGCGGAGACCCCGGCGACGTCACGTTGTTCGGGGAATCCTCCGGCGGCGGTTCCGTCACCACTCTCATGACGGTCCCTCGCGCGGAAGGGCTCTTCCACAGGGCGATAGCGCAATCACCTCCGGCGACGTCCGTCTACGGGCGCGAACGTGCCGCCGCCGTGGCCGAACGCTTCCTCGAGATTCTCGAGCTACCGCGATCTCGCGTCTCCGAGTTGCTCGCGATGCCGGCCGACACCCTCGTCGAGGCGTCGGAGATCCTCGTCGGGGAAGTGCCGACCAAGGTGCCGGGCACCTTGGCGATGACGCCGGTTGTCGACCGCGATCTGGTGCCGAAGTATCCGGTGGCTGCATTCCAGAAGGGGCTGTCGCACCGCATCCCACTCATCATCGGGTCCAACAAGGACGAACCGTCGATCTTCAGATTCATGAAGTCGCCGCTGATGCCGGTGAACGACACCGCCATTCAGGCGATGTTCAGGGCGCTCGCCGAGGACCGGCCCGACCTCGAACCGGACCGGCTCGCCGAGATCGTCGCAGCGTACCCTGATCTGACGAAAACCAGTGGAGCACTGGCTCTCTCGGGTGATGCGGGTTTTCGGATGCCGGTGGTCTGGGTCGCCGAAGCGCACAGTGTGCACTCTCCGACGTGGGTGTACCGATTCGACCACGCCACGCCCATCCTGCGCGCCGCACGGATCGGCGCGGGCCATGCCACCGAACTACCTTATGTATTCGGCAATTTCGGAACCCTCGGGCGCGATCCCACATTCTGGCTCGGCGGACGCAAAGCGGCCTCCGAGGTGGCGAGCCGAATGCGGCGCCGCTGGCTGGCATTCGCGCGCCACGGTGTACCGGCAGCGTTGGACGGATCCACCCATTGGCCGCGTTACGAGCCGGAGCAACGGTTGACGCTTCTGCTCGATGCGCAGGACTCCGTGGTCGCCGACCCGGACGGCGCGATGCGGCAGGCATGGGGCAGTCAGGTGATGGGATTCAACTGACGCCGGCACCGACGCCGGTCAGTTGCGGTATTCCGGGTGTTCCGCGACGAACTTCTCCACGTACGAGCACGACGTCCCGATCTTCAAGCCCTCGTCGCGAGTCGCGTCGAGCGCGTACCGCACGATCTCGGCGGCGAGTCCGCGCCCTCGGAAATTCGGGTCGGTGACGGTGTGGTCGAAATCCCGCAGGTCGCCGTGCTGGGAATAGTCGGCGTAGGCGGCGAGAGCGTCGCCGAGGTAGAGCGCGAAACGTGACTGCTCGGGTAGGTGCTCGATGCGGGTGTCGGTGCTGCCGGACTCGGTGTTCTGTGTCATGTTCCCACCGTACCGTTGACGTCAGCGCGGGTCGGATTGCACGACTAGCGCGTCGTCGTCGGTGAGCGCGACGAAAGGAATGTCGTTGTCGCGCATGTACCGGAGGCTCTCCTCGATGCCGTCGTCGGCAAGCTCGGACGCGCCGGCGTGCGGCACGATGGCGTGGTCGATCCAGCCCAGCCCGTCCCACACCACGTCCGTTCCGCAGGCTGTGCGCACCTCGTCCGGATCGTCGGCGAACTCGAGTCCCCGCAGTGACGGGGTGACGACACACGCGCCCGCGCTGTAGCCGGCGTACGCGAGGTCGTTCCTGCCCACGAGATCGGTGAGGACGGTATCCGCGCCGCTGCGCGCCATCTGCGCACGCAGCACGAACGTGTTGCCGCCGCGCACCCACACCGAGCCGAACTCGGCGAGCCGTGTCCGCAGAGAACCCGGGTCGCCGAGGTGATCGCGCAGATCGACCTCCTCGGGGACGAACCCCAGTGCACGCAGCGGCGCCGACTCGCTGGTGACCGCGGCGCGCCGCGCCGTCGCCGGCCACGCGTCGGAGGCGTTGGCGATCACCGCGATGCGACCCGGCGGACCCGCGACCCGCAGGAACAGGTCCGGGTCGGCTCCCATCCGGTAAGACGAGAGAAACAGTCGCACGGGATCAGATGGTGAAGGCGAGATTTTCGACGAGGCGACGCCCGACAGCGGTGTCGCCCCCGAGGGTGATCTCGTCGAGTCGGTCGACGGCGCGCACCCGGCCACCGGCCAACCGCACGAACAGGCCCGAGTCCACGGCGATCGTCGTCGTCGCCTGACCGGAGAGTGCGGGTACCGCCGCGGCGCGTCCGTCGACCTCGACATAGATGGTCCGCGCGAGCGCGCCGGTCAGTTCGAGGGTGATGCGCGCACCGTCGGGTGCTTTGCCGAGCTTGCCGAACACGAACGGCACCGCACCGAAGATCTCGGCGGACGCGAGCTCTGCACGCGGGCCACCCTCGTCGCCCGGCTGACCGAGGGCGTCCCGGATATCGAGTTCGTGCAGCCAGCAATCGAAGACGCGGATGCGCATGAAACGGCCGTAGGTCGCCCGGCCGACCGGGGTGTCCGCAGGCGCTGCGAAATCCTCCTGCGTCATCGCCGACAGTTGCTCGGTGCGCTGAGCGACGATCTGCCGATAGTGGGCGAGCACTTCGGCGCCGGGAGTTCCGCGCAGCGACTCGACCCAATGCTCGTTGAACGCACCGATCTCGTTGCGCACATGGGGGAGTGCATGCACATCGATATTCACCTGCGGCGCGTCGATGCCCGCGAGCATCGACTCGGTGCCGATGAGGTGAGCGACGATGTCCTTGACTGTCCAGCCGGGAAGGTTGGTCGGCGTGAACCATCCGTCGCCGTCGAGCCCGGAGAGCAGCGAGTCGATCACGGCGAACTCTTCGAGCAGGGCGGGACGGATGGTGCCGACGGGGAATTCGACCGCGGCAGCGGCTTCCGGTTGCGGCGTCATGGTTTCTTCTCCTCGGAGGCGAGACGGTCGAGTCCTGCACGAATCGCCGCAGCAGTGGCGTCGGGATCCTGAGCCCGGCGACGGACGATACCGACGCCGAGTCGGATTCGGTCACCTTTCCTGCGGGGTAGTACGTGCAGATGGGCATGGAAAACGGATTGGAACGCGGCACGTCCGTCGTTGAGAACCAGATTGGTGCCGTCGGTGGTGAGGGACGAACGGGTCAGCGCCCGGGCGAGTTGCTGCCCGGCGCGGAACATCGACGCGCCGAGGTCGGGATCGAGATTCTCGAGCCGAGAGACATGCTCGCGCGGCACGACGAGAACGTGGCCGCGTGCGACAGGGCGGGCGTCGAGGAACGCGACCACGTCGTCGTTCTCGTAGACCCGCGCGGCCGGTGCGGAACCGGCGACTATGTCGCAGAACACACAGGAACCCACCGCGTCACTCTAACGTCTCGACGCGGCCACCAACCCCGGGAGCCCCACTGCGGCGGTCGTCCGCCACACCGCCTCCACATGAGGGGACAACTCCGTGTCCTGAGGGTTGATCTCGACCACCGGGACGCCGTGGCGGGCGGCCAGTTCGGGTAACTCCGCAGCCGGGTACACGATGCCGGAAGTACCGACGACCAGCAGCACGTCCGCGACGCGCAGGGCTCCGACCGCTGCCTCCCACGGGGGCCTGGGGAGCATTTCACCGAACCACACGACACCCGGGCGTCCGGCGCCGCCGCACGTTCCGCACTCCGGTGGCGCGAGACGCTCCACCGGTTCGTCGGGTGGCTCGGGCAGCTCCATCGGAAGGTCGCAACTGCTGCACCGGGGATCGAAGAGGCTTCCGTGCAGGTGCGCGAGGACCTTGCTGCCGGCCCGCTCGTGCAGGTCGTCGACGTTCTGCGTCACGATCGCTATCTTCGCGGTGTGCGCCCAGTCGGCAAGGGCGTAATGCCCGGCGTTGGGTGCCACGCGCCGCACGAGTGCCACTCGCCACTGGTACCAGGCCCACACCGCCGCGGGGTCGGCGTTCCATGCCTCAGGAGTAGCCAGGGCAGCGGCGTCGAAGTTCTCCCACAAGCCCGTCTGCGCATCGCGGAAGGTGGGGACACCGCTCTCGGCGGACATTCCTGCACCGGTGAGCACCGCCACGCGGCGCGCGGTGCGCGTGAGATCGAGGACCGCCGCAGGAACATTCATGGGGTCAGGGTAGAAGAGTGCCGAGGCCGCCGGGCCGTATCTCTTTCCGCAAATGCTGTCACGGACCGTCTGCCGGTATCGCACAGGACCGTCGGTCGGTGCTGAATCGGACCTTCGGTCGGTGCTGGATCGGACCTTCGGTCAGTGCTCCCGCAGGTAGTCGGCGAGTACCCGCGCACCACTGTGCTCGACATCGTGCGTGGCCGTGAGAAGCACGAGCGCCCGTCCGTTCGCTGCCTCGTCGAGACGGGCGATGGCGTCGCTCGCCGCCGGCGATGACAGCTCTCGGCGGTACCGGTCGCGGAACTCCGTGAACAGCGACGTGTCGTGGGAGTACCACTTGCGGAGATCCGTCGACGGAGCGAGATTCTGCGCCCATTCGTCGTAGTGGAAGGCGTCCCGCCGGAGGCCTCGCGGCCAGAGCCGGTCGACGAGGACCCGGAACGGCGCCTCGTCACCCGGGTGGTCGTATACCCGTTCGACGGTGACCGTGCGGTGTGGCATGGCGTTTCCTTTCCGCTTCACGCTCACAGTAGTTGCGGCAAGCTTGTGAAGTGAGGTGTGTCACATTCTTGCATCATCTTGCTGTTCGGACTCGATTCAGACGATTCGTGCAAGTTGCAGGTCGGGAGCCGTGCCGGTAGGTCTGCATAAGGTCACCACGAGTGCAGGCCGTCACATGGCCCATCGCCACGCACATCTCGCCGCCGATCGCGGCGCCGCGCTTTTCATCGACGCAGGAGTCAGAGAAATTGAGTACCGAAGGATCGAATACGGGGAGCGGAGTGCACCGTCGTCCGACCGTCGGCGTGGTTCGCGAAACCCACGACGGTGAGCGGCGTGTAGCGCTCGTTCCCAAGATCGTGCCGTCGTTGACCGCGAAGGGCCTCGACGTGATCGTCGAAGCCGGCGCCGGTCTCGGCGCGCTCATCCCGGACGCTGCCTACAAGGAGGCCGGCGCGCAGATCGGCGACGCCTGGGAGGCCGACGTGGTCGTCAAGGTCGCGCCGCCGAGCGACGCGGAGATCGCCCGGCTCGGCTCGGGGCGTCGACTGATCGGCTTCCTCGCACCGCGCAACGCCGACAATCAGATCGGGGCGCTCGCCGCCGCCGGTGTGGAGGCATATGCCGTCGAGGCGATCCCGCGCATCTCCCGCGCGCAGGTCATGGACGCCCTGTCGTCGCAGGCCAACGTCGCCGGCTACAAGGCCGTCCTCGTCGCCGCCAACGAATCCACGCGGTTCTTCCCGATGCTCACCACCGCGGCCGGCACGGTCAAGCCCGCCACGGTGCTGGTGCTCGGCGTGGGCGTGGCAGGTCTGCAGGCGCTCGCGACCGCGAAGCGCCTCGGCGGCCGCACCACCGGGTACGACGTGCGCCCCGAGGTCGCGGACCAAGTGCGTTCCGTCGGCTCCCAGTGGCTCGACCACGGCATCGACGCCGCCGGTGAGGGCGGATACGCCCGTGAACTCAGCGACGACGAGCGCGCCCAGCAGCAGCAGGCACTCGAAGATGCCATCAAGGGCTTCGACGTCGTCATTACCACCGCATTGGTGCCCGGCCGCCCCGCTCCGCGTCTGGTGACCGCCGCGGCCGTCGAGGGCATGCGGCCCGGTTCGGTGATCGTCGACCTCGCCGGCGAGACCGGCGGCAACTGCGAGCTCACCGAACCCGGCAAGACCGTCGTCAAGCACGGGGTGACCATCTGCTCCCCGCTGAACCTCCCCGCGACGATGCCCGAGCACGCATCGGAGCTGTACTCGAAGAACGTCGCCGCCTTGCTCGAACTCATGCTCGACGAGAACGGCACGCCGGCCCCGGACTTCTCGGACGAGATTCTCGCCGAGGCGTGCGTGACCCGCTCGAAGGAGACCCCCTAGATGTACAACGAACTGTTGGCGAACATCGCGATCCTGGTGCTGTCCGGGTTCGTCGGTTTCGCAGTGATTTCCAAAGTTCCCAACACGCTGCACACCCCGTTGATGTCGGGCACCAACGCCATTCACGGCATCGTCGTGCTCGGCGCGCTCGTGGTGCTCGGCCACCTGCCTGCCGACGCGCCGTGGAGCATCAAGGTCATCTTGTTCGTGGCGCTGGTGTTCGGCACGCTCAACGTGGTCGGCGGCTTCGTCGTCACCGACCGCATGCTCGCAATGTTCAAGCCCAAGAAGGACTCCGGCAAGCCCGCCGCGACCGAGGGAGCCGACGCCCGATGAGTTACCTCGTCTCCATTCTCTACATCGTCGCGTTCGGCATGTTCATCTACGGTCTGATGGGCCTGACCGGCCCGAAGACCGCGGTGCGCGGCAACTACATCGCCGCAGTCGGCATGCTGCTCGCCGTCGTCGCGACCCTGATCGACATCCGCGACACCGGAAACTGGATCATCATCGTCGCCGGCCTGGTCGTCGGTGTCGTCCTGGGTGTCCCGCCGGCGTTGCGCACCAAGATGACCGCGATGCCGCAGCTCGTCGCCATGTTCAACGGTGTCGGTGGTGGCACCGTCGCCCTCATCGCCTGGGCCGAGTTCCTCGACACCGACGGTTTCACCCAGATCGACGGCGAGCCCACCGTTCACATCGTCATCGGTTCGCTGTTCGCCGCGATCATCGGCTCGATTTCCTTCTGGGGTTCGATCGTCGCGTACGTCAAGCTTCAGGAACTGCTGAACAAGAACGTCGAGAAGAAGCTGGTCGGCGGCGCGAAACTGTTCCAGATCGCCAATGTCCTGCTCGCGGTGGCGTCGCTCGGGATCGCCGTCTTCATCGGGATCAACGCCGATCCCGCCAACGATCCGACCTCCGGCCTCTGGATTCTCGCGCTGCTCGTCGTCGCGGGTCTGATGGGTTTGTTCGTCGTACTGCCGATCGGCGGCGCCGACATGCCGGTCGTCATCTCGCTGCTCAACGCCCTGACCGGTCTGTCGGCCGCAGCCGCGGGCCTCGCGCTGAACAACACCGCGATGATCGTCGCGGGCATGATCGTCGGTGCTTCCGGCACGATCCTGACCAACCTCATGGCCAAGGCCATGAACCGGTCGATCCCCGCAATCGTGTTCGGCTCGTTCGGTGGGGACGGCGGCACGGCAGGTGTGGCCGGCGCGACCGGCGGCACCGTCAAGTCGACGTCCTCGTCCGACGCGGCGATCCAGATGGCCTACGCCAACCAGGTCATCGTGGTGCCCGGTTACGGTCTGGCCGTCGCGCAGGCTCAGCACGCGGTCAAGGAGATGGCGTCGTTGCTCGAGCAGCGCGGCGTCGAGGTCAAGTACGCGATCCATCCCGTCGCGGGACGGATGCCCGGGCACATGAACGTCCTCCTCGCCGAGGCGGAGGTGTCCTACGACGCGCTCAAGGAGATGGACGACATCAACGGTGAGTTCAACCGCACCGACGTCACCATCGTCATCGGCGCGAACGATGTCACCAATCCCGCTGCGCGCAACGATTCGTCGAGCCCGATCTACGGAATGCCCATCCTGAACGTGGACCAGTCGAAGTCGGTCATCGTGCTCAAGCGGTCGATGAGTTCCGGCTACGCGGGCATCGACAACCCGCTGTTCACGGCGGACAACACCTCGATGTTGTTCGGCGACGCGAAGAAGATGGTCGCCGAGGTCACCGAAGAGCTGAAGGCTCTCTGATCTCTTGATCCCTCCCGGCGCCCACGCGAATCATCG
>JAEZDV010000384.1 GCA_023417985.1 Actinomycetes bacterium
GGTTCGCACCGCCGGTTCGGTCAGCGCCCACGCCGAGGACTGGGAACGGGCGCGTTCGTACTTCGGCGGTGCCTGTGAGCGCAACGCCTTGGCTACGGTGTTGCGCGAGAGCCCCAACTTGCGGGCGATCGCGGTCTGCGTCATTGCTTCCGAGTTGTGCAGCTGACGGATCAACGCCCAGTCCTCCACAGTGATCACTCCTCAATCGTCGAGTGGAGTGCTCACTTTTCGACCGGAATACCTGCTCAAGCTTCAACCGGAGCCGACACAGGGTGCCGGTGCCGGTGTAGTCGCCGCGGTGGAACAGCATGATGTGTATCGGGGAGCTGCCGGTGCCGCCTGCGGTTTCGGCGAGGGCGTAGCTCAGATCGGCGCAGGGATCGAAGTTGGTCCGACCGCCGAAGGTCCAGGTCGCTCCTCGCGCCGGATTGGCGGGGAGCTGGTCGACTGCGGCGGAGATGGCGGAGTCGGGGGTGGCGGTTCCGCACTGCTCGACAGCTTCGGGGGCCGGTTCGACAGTGTTGTCACCGCACAGCCACGGAAACCGGTCCAAGGTCGCGGCATCGGGTGTGTCGGCGGTGTAGGAGGCGACGTCGAAGAACGGGGAGCCCTCCCCTGCTTGTGCTGTCGGTTCGTAGCTGTAGGAGTGGACCGTGGTGCGCGGCGTGGCCGGTGCACTGTTCCCGTAGCTGGATTCGACGACCCACACCTCGATGGGGTTGGCGGCCTCGCCGGTGCAGCGGACAGCGGAACGGTAGCCCTCACCGGTGTTGAGCTGCCAGTGCACCGGGGAGCCGGAGTAGAGGATGGCGGGGGTGGAGATGCTGGCCAGGTCGTCGTTCTGCCAGGTGTACACCTGGTATTTGCCGGTGCCGGCGAGGAGCTGGTCGGCGATGACGATCTCGTCGCCGGGCGTGCCGTTGATGTCGAAGGCGCCGACGAACCCGCCGGTGCGCTGCCACTGCTCATCGGCGAGCAGCTCGGGGGCGGCGGCGGTGGTGGTGTGCGCCCCTGCTGCGGTGACCACGTCGATCCGGTCCCCGGCAAGGGTGATCGCGTCAAGGGCTCCGTCGCCATCGACATCGGCCTGCGCGAGGTGTATGCACTCGCTCGCCCCAGCGCAGGCGTCCGGCACGGCCGGTGTCTGCGACGTGGTGGGGGGAGGTTCTGGTGTGGCGACACGGTCAGTGGTGTCGATGCTGCAAGCCGTCAGTGTGGACAGGGCTGCGGCCAGGGCTGCAATACGAATTCGGGTGCGGTGATGCATGAGCGTGTTCGTTCTCCTCGCGAGCGTGTCGGACAGCCGCGTAAGAGAGCAGTAGGCCCGCTCGCGTGCGGCGCCTTGTGTATAGCGCGCCCGGTTCGGTGGCCGCGCGACCGGAGGGGTTCGGGCTGCTCGCCGGGTGTGTCCGGATCGTGGGGTCCGACCGGGCCCGCCGGCGTCGTGGTGGGCCTCGGTCCGGTTACTCCGAGAGGCCGATGCCCAGTTGGTCCGCTGCACCGCGAGCGCCTGCGAGCAGCACGACGGTAACTTCGGCGGGGCCGAACGTGTTGCGAAATGCGGTGTCGAGCAATGTGCCCAGGCGGTGGGTGGGGGCGTCGGTGAAGGTGGCGGCCAGGACGATGCCGGCGAGTGAGCCGTTCTTCGCCATGTAGGCCAGTGCAGCGACGACGGCGAGGGCTTCGGCCCGTCCGGTCACCCGGGTCCGGCGCGCAACGTCGGAGAACACATCGATCGCGGCGCTGCCACGCTCGTCGCTGCCGAGCATCAACACCACATCGCGCAGTCTCGGATTGAGTAGCGCCCCCGGCGATGGCGCACACCTCGTCGTCGGTCACCATGTGACCGGCGGTGTGCTCATGGCATCGGACACCGCCATGATCGCGGGAACTGCATCGCGGTCGTCGGGGCGTGGGCCTGCTGTCACGCCGGTGCCGGTGGGTTCGAGGGTTCGTTCCAGGTCGAGGCGAGAGTCGGCGATGCGGCGACCTTCGACTGCTCCTGCCAGCGCCGCATCGTGAAACGATACCGGCCCTCACCTTCGGCGTTGTGGGCGGATACCGAAATCGTGTCCAGAGCGGCCTGGCGACCTCTGAACGCCTACGCCCGAATACCAAAATCGACAGCGCCACTGTGTCAATCCCGCTTGATGCCTTGACATTCCACACCTTGAAAGGCTCGCACGCCGCTCAGCAGGTGAAGGAGACTGCCCAGGGCAGTGATCGGGTACCCGCAATTGACTACCAATTCGCGCGGGCTGTGCAGTTGACGAGGCAAATTTCCGAGACTTCAGCCTGGTCAAGCCCCCTTCTAGCGACTCATCGGACTCGCCTTGCCCCGACAACCTGTATGGCGCACGCGGCGCCGAGACCACCAAGCGTCTGTTGTTCTTCTCCGCGTCCGACTATTCCCAGCACGCCCTGGAATACGCCGAGCAGACCGGGATCGCACTGTTCGTATACGACCCCGATGGAAAAGTGACGGCACGGAATCGGCACGCCAGTTCACTCGGAGGGCAGCACACACCCGTGGGCAACGAACCTCGATCCTGGGCGAGTTCCGCGATGTCAGCCGCTCGTTGGGTGTCGCGTCGAACAAGAAGGGCGCGTGGTCGGTCACGGTCTGGCCGTTCCTGAGAACCCACTGGCGCATCATCGGTGCCGTGTTCTGCTCACTGTCGTTCTTCGCTGGAATCTCCATGATCGTCGCCCCCGAGGTGGGTGTTGCTCGATCGGACGGCATCCCCTCACTCCTGGTAGGCCTGATCGGGGCCCCGCTCTTCTGGTGGCTGTACTTCGTGAAGCGACAGACTTGACCGGCGGACACGGTCGGTGCGGGCAAAGAGAAGCGAGGCCCACATTGATTCCGATCCCCGCGCCGCGGACTGTCTGCCTACCGGACGACATGGGGACTTTCGAAGGCAATACTTGATCGGCCCCTCGTTGGATGGACAGGTTCGCGTGCCAGACGGCCTGGAGGGAGAGTGCTCTCGGCCCCAACACTGCAACGGAGTGCCGGGGCCGATTCGAGGCTGTGTCAACTGCTGTAGACCACGTGGCCTCCCACATCGATCCGGACGTCGCTGTCGCTGACCGACCACAGGGTGAACTGTGGCCCGTCCAGACCAATTTCGACGCTTTCCACCTTGCCTTCCACGCCCAGCTCGGCGAGTGCGGCCAGTGCATTCTCGATCAACTGGGTGTCGCTGTCGACACCGCTCCCGTCGAAGACGATGTGCAGTTCGGAGCCTCCGTGTTCACGTGGGTGCCATAACGAACCCCATGACACGTTCTGGCGGAACAGTCCGGCCAACAAGGCGGCGAGTCGCGTATCCAGATCGGATGTTGCTGCGACGACGGTCCCGCCAGAGATACCGAGCGATGCTAGCCTCACGAGAACATCCCCGATTGTGCGGTCCAAACCACGATCGTCGTCCGACCGATCGGTAACGATGAATGATCCGTTCACCCACAGCTTTCCGGTTTCCGCCATCATCCGAGTTCCTCCTTGTTGTGCACGTTGATTCATTCAGCGTTGCGTACACGAACTTTCGTTGCGGCACAACAGAATTTGCCGAGTACCTGCGGCCTACATCTACATCTACATCTGGACAGGACGCAGCGTGGACTGGCCGGCAGATGAACTGCCGGCCAGTGTCAGGCACTGTCAGGCCGCGGCATTCATGAGCCCAGGGCCGACCCGAAACACTGTGCGCTGCAGCCGGAATCGCCAGCCGTCACGAACCGACTGCATCAGCATCTCGCAGCATTCGGGTACCCCGCCCGCCAACGGTGGTGACGGTACGAGACGGTTCGTCGCCGACGGCGCGGTCGAGAGCTGCGGCGCGGGCGGAGCCTGTGGGTTGGATGTAAAACCCACCCCGGTTTTTCTCGCGGGTGGTGGTGCCGCGGAGGTCGGACAGTCCTCGACGGTAGTAAGGTGAGTTCTGGCAGGGGTGACGTTTCCAAAGTGGCGCACACGCCGTCCAACAGGCCCACGCGCCCGACACGAGCATCGCCACGGAACGGCGAGAAAGCTGACGAGCTCAGATCCGGGACACCGCAGGTCCGAAGACCCAGGCTGCCGCCTCGCCCACGGTCGCCACGGTACGGACGCCGGGCGGCCCCGCGGGCCGGCTCACCATGATGACTCGCACGCCGAGTTCAGCAGCTGCGTCGAGCTTCGCTCTTGTGAGATCACCCCCGGAATCCTTGGTGACCAGCGTATCCACTTCGTATTTCCGCATCAGCGCGCATTCACCGTCGAAGGTGTACGGGCCGCGGGCCTGCACCAATGTCCAGCCGAGAGGGAAGTCGCCGTCGAAGGGGTCGACGATTCGGGCCACCACCCGGTGCTTTCGGAGCGGTTCGACGAAGCGTTCGAGCGTCTGACGGCCCGTACTCAAGAAGACACCGGATCCGTCGGCCGCTACTTGCGCTGCCTCCTCGTGGCAGGCCACCCGGATCCATCCACCGGTTTCGTCGGACCATCCTGGACGCTGCAAGCGCAACAACGGGATTCTCGCCGCACGGCAAGCATCGGCCGCGTTGGCGCTGATGCCCTTCGCGAAAGGGTGTGTCGCGTCCACGACCGCATCGACACCCCGGGTACGCAGGTACGCTTCGAGCCCGTCGACGCCGCCGAACCCGCCGATGCGCACTGCACCGACCGGCAGGCGTGGATTGTTTACTCGCCCAGCGAGCGAGGACACTACGTCGGCTGCGTTCTCGCAGAGAACCTGTGCGAGTTCGCGCGCCTCCCCGGTGCCACCGAGGACCAGCACGGTCATGCCAGTGCTCCCGTCAGGGTCGGCAGCGTGGGGTGGTCCCCCATCAGCGAGAGCAGCAGGTCGACCCCGATGTGCTCGTCGATCATGTCGGCGAGCAGATCGAGTCGCGCCTCGCGTTGTGCAGCGAAATCCACCGTACCGGTGTGCACCTCGCGGCCGACCGCGACGGCTACCTCGCGTAACCACGCCGTACGCAGTGCGTCGCCCTCCAGGGTGCCGTGCCACATGGTGCCGAACACGTTACCTCGCCGGGCACCACCGAGGAATTCGTCGTCGTCACCGGAAGAGATACGTCCGTGATGGATCTCGTAGCCCGTCGCATCGGCTCCGAGTGCCGAGGCGACCGGTAACCGCAGCACTTTTCTGCGGCCGAATTCAGTTGCCACATCGAGTAATCCGAGACCATGATCTCGCGCACCCGGAGTTCCTTCGACACCGTGCGGGTCGACGATCTCGCACCCCAGCATCTGGAATCCGCCGCAGATGCCGAGGACCACTCCACCGCGACGCACGTGGTCGACGATGGCCGCGTCGAGGCCGCGGGAACGCAGCCACGTCAGGTCGGCGAGTGTCGCGCGGGTGCCGGGCACGATCACGACGTCCGCGCCCGCGAAAGCCCGAGGATCGTCGACGAACCGCACGCGCACATCCGGTTCGAGACACAATGCGTCGATATCCGTGAAATTGCTGACGCGCGGCAACATCACGACGGCGATCGTGAGCGCGCCCTCGCCGTCGTGTCTCGGACCGGACGTCAACGCGAGGGAGTCTTCGGAGTCCAGCCACAGGTCGCGCTGCCAGGGCAGTACCCCGAGCACCGGGCGTCCCGTCAGTGCCCGCAACGAATCCAGGCCGGGTTTCAGCAGAGTGACGTCGCCGCGAAACTTGTTGATCACGAAACCGCGCACCAGCTGCTGATCGGCGGCGTCGAGGAGCGCCAGCGTGCCGTACATCGACGCGAAGACCCCGCCTCGATCGATGTCGCCGACGAGAATCGTGGGAAGCGAACCGTGTTGCGCGAGTCCCATGTTGACATAATCGTGCGCACGGAGGTTGATCTCGGCGGCGCTTCCCGCGCCCTCGCACACCACCACGTCGAACCGGTTACGGAGATCGTCCAACGCCGCGAACGCCGCTTCGGCGAGATGTTTACGACCACCCGCGAATTCGCCGGCTTCGAGAGTCCCCGCCGGTTGTCCCAGCACCACCACGTGGCTGCGACGGTCGCTGCCGGGTTTGAGGAGTACCGGATTCATGGCCGGTTCCGGCGTCGCGCGGGCTGCGACCGCCTGAATCCATTGCGCGCGCCCGATTTCGGCACCCTCTCCGGTTTCGGGGTCGATCGTGACCATGGAGTTGTTGGACATGTTCTGCGCCTTGTACGGCGCGACCGTCAGGCCGCGACGGGACAGGGCACGACAGATTCCGGCGGTGACCACGGACTTTCCCGCATCCGATGTCGTTCCGGCGACAAGCAGACCGTGCGCCATGTTCGTCAGGCCACGACCCGCACGTGACGGGACGCGCGTTCGGTGAGAAACGCGAAGGCCGAGCCCAGTGTGGCCCAGAGCGCGATCTGGACGGCGAACGACGACACCCGGAAGTCCCACAACAAGGTGGCCGGGAAGTCCTCGCCGACCTCGTCGATCGTCGGCAGCACTAGATAGCTCAGGCTCATCACTATCAGGAATGCGAGGACGGGTGCCACGAGACGCACGGTCCGGAACTCGTTGTTCGCGAGTGCTTTCGCGACGATCACGGCAACCGCGACGGCGATCAGGCCGAGGACGACGGTCGCGGCCCACAGCCAGGTTCGCTGGTCGATCGTGTCGGGATCGCCGACGGCGGGCGGATTCGCCGGGTATTTCAGAAACGGAACAGCGCCGATCGCGAGCCAGCCCAGGCCTGCAACGGTAAGCGCGAGGACAGGGCCGGACACGTTCGTGTGACGTCGGGCGAAGTGGAGGACGGTCGCGAAGAGCACCCCGATGGCAAGGCCTGCCAGCGCGGTCGCGAGGAACAACCCGGCCTTCTGACCAGACCGGCTCACCGTCGCACCGTCGCCGTGACTGTGTCCGACTGCTTCCTCCGCGTCGTGCGAGTGCTCTACCGAGCCGGGGGAATGCGCTTCACCGGCGGCCTCTTCGAGTGCGATGGCGGACTCGATATGCGGTTCACCGGCGACGAACGCCACCGCACCCGCGAGGACACCCGCGATCAGTCCGGCAAGCAGTCCGCGCAACAACAACTGTACGAAGGTCCCGGACATCGGCGCTCCGGGTTTCAGTGGCATGGCAGACCCAGCAGATGACGGCCGTCGTGCATGAGTTCGTGCATGAACGTGCCGGTGTGGGATACGGCGCCCTGGTCGAATCCGACCAGGTAGAGCGTCAGTGCAGCGAGCACAACGATCGCGGTGACGGCGGCGGCGAGCGCGGCCGAACTCAGCGTGTCGTCCGGGGTATGGGCAACAACCATGGCAACCTCCTGGGATTTCGCGTCCCATCCGAAAGCCATGCGCCGAGGGAGTTTTCTGGCTTCCGAAAGAGGCATATATCTTTCGGTTACAGTGGCGCGACCGCTCCGGTATCCCACCGGATTGCCTGCACCTCGGCACATGCGTACCGGGGTACCCTGGCATCACCGACACGCCCTGTCAAGCTTGCGCGACAATGGCTCTCATGCCTCGCCTGTTCCTGATTCCTCACGCCTCCACCGACGCGCAACGCGCCGTTGCTTTTCCGCGCGACGAGCCCCTCTCCGGTCGCGGACGACGAGAACTCGTGCGATCGACGGCGCCCGTCGCCGACGTCGCGCTCACCGCACCGGAACTCCGCACAATCCAGACAGCGACAGCCCTCGGCCTGTCCCCAACCGTGGAACCGCTGCTGCGCGACATGGATTTCGGACGGTGGGCGGGCAAGGCGATGAGGGAGATCCCCGCAGCGAGTCTCGCCGCATGGCTCGCCGATCCGGAGGCCGCGCCGTACGGAGGGGAGTCGATCCACGACGTGATCGTGCGTACCGGCACCTGGCTCGCATCACTGATGGATTCACCGGAACGCATCGTCGCGGTGACGCACGCCGCAGTGGTACGGGCGGCGACGCTGTGCGCGCTCGGTGCGCCCGCGTCGGCGTTCCGGCGCATCGATGTCCGCCCGCTCGCTGTCACCCGGCTCGACGGAAGGGACGGCCGCTGGAACCTGCGGCTGGGATGAATTGTTACCAGGTCACGTCCTGCTCGCAACGCCGGCCGTCGACCGTTCCCTCGACCTGCACGGTCGCGTGCTCGAGACCGTGGGACGCCAAGGTGGTGCGGGCCGAGTCGAGAATCCACTGGGGATCGTGGTCGCTCACGAGGTGCACAGTCGCGACATCCATGCCGGTGGTCAGCGTCCACACGTGCAGGTCGTGCACTCCGCACACTCCCGGCAGCGCCGCGAGGTCCAGGCGCAGCGCCTCGACGTCGAGGTGGGCGGGCGAGGCCTGGGTGAGGATCCGCAACGATGCCGCCGCGAGACGCAGCGCACGAGGGACGACCCAGAGGGAGATCATGACGCCGACGACGACGTCGGCGAGAGTCCACCCGAACACGAGTACCAGACCTCCCGCGACGAGAACACCGACGCTGCCGACCGTGTCTGCGAGAACCTCCGTGTAGGCGCCGCGCACGGCGAGGCTGTCCTCGACGTCGGTGCGCAGCATCGCCATCACGACGAGGTTCGCCACGAGCCCCGCCAGCGCCGTGAGGATCATCGGCAGTCCCGGCACTTCGGGCGAGTCGCCGATACGGCCGATCGCCTCGTAGAAGACCCAACCAGCGACGCCCAGAAGCAGGACGGCGTTGACCATCGCGGTCAGCACTTCGGCGCGGTGCCACCCGAAGGTGCGTGCAGCAGCAGCGCTCCCCCGTCGCGCGAGCACCAACGCGACCAATCCCATCGCGACACCGACCACGTCGGTGAGCATGTGCCCCGCGTCCGCGAGCAGTGCGAGCGACCCGATCCACAGGCCGACACCAGCCTCGAGCACGAGGAAGGCCAGCAGGATGCCGAGTGCGATCGCCATCCGCTTGATGATCGTCGGAGACGGTCCCGCGCTGCCGCCGTGCCCGTGGCCTACGCCGTGTGAATGTCCGTGACCGGAGCCCATGGCCCTCCTTCCGGGGTCTCGGCCATCGTATGCATGAATACGCATGTATTCAACGACCAGGTCCGATAGCGGGAGTCAGGACTCCGGTTCGTAGGCGGGATGCTCCACCGTCGGTGGCAATGTAGCGATCGCCGAGATCCGCTTGAGCCCTGCAACCTGCAGCAAGTCCACGACCAAGGAACGCATCTGCGCGAACACGACCGTCGCCGACACGCCCGCGCCCTCGACGAGATCGGGACTCAGTTTCTTCGCCACGCTGCGCAGTACGCGCGCGGCCTCGGCTCGGTCGGGTTGCTCCCCCGGATCCGAGAGAGCCATCTCACGCAGGACGTCGACGGCGTCGGCAAGTTCCTCGAACCGCGAGACGAGCCGTGAGTCGAGGATTTCGTCGTCCCGCACGAGGGTGAGCGACCGCCGGGTGAGCACCCGGACGTTGCGCATCGCGTTGTCGATCGGATCGGCCGCCGCCGTCAGCACTGCGAGGCGTGAACGGCTGTTCCAGTACAACGGGGAGATCCGGCTGATCTCCCGGCCCCCCTTGAGGTGTGTGCGCATGGAGTCGATAGCCGGCTGGGTCGAGCGGGCCTGGCGCAAGGCCTCTTCGATCGGTTTCGGGTTGTTCTCGACCAACCCTGTCTCGACCTTCCGAAGGACATCCGCGGCAGTACCGAGGATCTCTGCGGCGTTACGGCGCGCCCGCCGGACCGGGTGGGTCGGAACAAACGCGACAACCGCGATCCCCACGAGTCCGCCGATCAACGCGTCGACCATCCGGTCGATTCCGCCCGTCTCGCCGGGCGGAAGGAGCGTTGCGACCAGCACCGCCGAGTTGCCGGCCTGGATCGCGAAAACCGGGCCGCTGTTGAGCGCCACCGCAGTGGCCATCGCCAGCGTCACTACGAGCGCGATCTGCCACGGCCCGGATCCGATGAGCGAGACGATCAGGTCGCCGACACCGATTCCCACGGTGACACCACACACCAGCTCGACGCTGCGACGCAGCCGTGCGCCGAGTGACAGACCGAGTGACACCACAGCCGCGATCGGAGCGAAGAACGGTGTGGCGTGGTGGATGACATCCTTTGCCACCCACCATGCGATGCCCGCGGCGAGCCCGCACTGCACGATCGGCAACGCGGAGGAACGCAGGCGTCGCCCGGACCCCTTCAGGCGCTCCCGCACGTCCCCCCGGGCGGGAAGGCGCCTACTCGACGCCAAGTGCTTCCGCCGCGCGGGGGTCGCAATCCTCCAGAAGGTCGAGGCAACGCGCGTGCTCGTCTGCCTCACCGATGTTCTTGGCGGCCGTGGCGAGTGCGGCGACGCACCGCAGGAAGCCACGGTTCGGTTCGTGGCTGTAGGGGACGGGACCGAAACCCTTCCACCCATTCCGGCGAAGCTGGTCGAGGCCACGGTGGTAACCGGTGCGGGCGTAAGCGTAGGCGGCAATGGTGTCGCCGCGTTCGTGCGCCGCTTCCGCGAGGTACGCCCACGCGATGGAGGCCGTGGGGTGCTCGGCCGCGACCTTCGCCGGGTCCTCGCCGTTGAGCAGCGCCGACTCCGCTTCGTCGTCGCCGGGAAGGAGTGTGGGCTGGGGTCCGAGAAGATCACCGAATGACGTCATGCGCCCATTCTGCCCGCCGCGCCCCGGCGGTCGATAGGCTGCCCGGGAAACCGCAGTCCGTCGAACGAGGTGCAAGCGCGTGCCCGATCCGAACAACGAAGATCCCACCGAGCAGAAGCCGACCGAGAAGCCGACCTCCACCGACTCCGGTGCCCCGGCCACAGGCGACGATTCTCCGGCCGGTCCGGACGACACCGTCGGCACGGCAACCGAGCCCGGCACGGAACCGCAGGCGGAGGGCAGCGTCCTTCCCGAGGCCGGCGAGACTCCGGAGACCGCAGAAGCCCCCGAGACTGCGGACGCTCCCGAGACCGCAGAAGCCCCCGAGACTGCGGACGCTCCCGAGACTGCAGAACCTCCCGAGAGTGCAAAGGTTCCGGAGAGCGACGAGGCTGCCGTCACAGAGAAGACCCCAGCGAGCGAGCATTCAGCGTCGCCCGAGTCGGCACCGACCGACCCTGTGACCGCCGAGAAATCTGTGACCCCCGAGGAATCGGCGGTCACCGAGCAGTTACCGGCAGCCACGCAAACCTCGAAACCGGAACCTCCTGCGGCGGCCGAACCCGCCGTAAGGGGGAGCTCTGCCGCGAGCAAGGGCCCTGTCACGACCGAACAGTCGGGGGTGACCGAAGACCCCGCCGCGGGCGATGACTCTGCCGCAGCCGATGACTCTGCGGCGACCGTACGTTTTGCCGCTGTGGGCAAGAACGTCGAAAACGAGAAGACCGGACCTGCCCCCGCGGACCCGTCCGGCGGCCGCGTGGGCGACGCCGATCGTTCGCAGTCGTTCTCGGGGCCCGCGACGGCACCGAATTCCGGCGACGCGCCCACGGTGCAGATCCCGGTCATGTCGCACGTCCCGAAGCGAGCGCCGGAGCGCATTCCGCCGCGGAGTGCTCAGCCGGTGCGTTCCGAGCCGGAACCGGTGACTCTGCAACCCTCACCGACGCGGATACCGGCGTCCCGGGACGCCGACCGCAGACGCCGGATGATTGCTACCGGTATCGGTGCGGTCGTGGTGGTCGCTGTGATCGCCGCCGTCGCCATCGCACTCGTCCTCCAGAACCGTGCGCAGAACTCCCCCGAGAGCCGAATCCGGGCGAGCATCGACACGTTCGTGCAAGGCCTCACCGACGGGGACCTCGACACGCTGCGCGCGTCGACCTGCGGATCGCTCGCGGACTTCTACGCGTCGGTCGACCCGGACGAATTCGACAGTGTCCACGACCTTGCGGTGCAGGACGGTTCCGTACCCGTGGTGACCAGCGTCGACCGCATCCAGATCACCGACGCCACCGCCATCGCGCAGGTGACGGCCCACACCACCCGCAACCCGGCGGACGTCACCGACCGCACGTTCGACCTCGCGCTCGTCGGGGACGAATGGAAGGTGTGCAGCGAATAACCGCCCGATGACGTCAACGGGGCGGCCGCCCCCCCGGGCGGGGCCCCGGCGGCTACGGTCGGCGAGGCCGATCGTCGGCAGGCCGTGGTCCACGGGAGCCGCGTCGCCGTCCGTGTCCTCGACCACCTCGAGCAGCTCACCGATGCGCGTGACCTCGAGCAGGAACCGCACGGTCTCGGGA
>JAEZDV010000018.1 GCA_023417985.1 Actinomycetes bacterium
GCCCTAAGGTGTCCGCTATGACCAACGAATACGGGATGCTCCCCGTCCTCATCGAAGTGGCGAGGGTCGAGGACATCACGCCCCACATGCGCCGGATCACGTTCGCCGGCCCGGGCGTCGCGGAATATGCCTCGGTCCCGGGTCGCGTGCCCAACATCAAGCTCGTCTTCCCTAGGGAGAACGGACGACTCGAGGTGCCCGCCCGCAACGGGTGGGGCCGGCTCGCGTGGCCCGACCCCACCGTCAAGCAGCAAGTCCGGACATACACGGTCCGTCGACTCGACGCCGATGCCGCCGAGATGGACATCGATTTCGTCCGGCACGGCGACGAAGGTCTCGCGAGCGGGTGGGCCGAGCGCGCCCGCCCGGGAGACGTGATCGCGGCGGCGGGCGCGGGTGGCGTGACCGCCGGTGAGGCCGACTGGTACCTCGTCGTGGGCGACGAGACGGCACTGCCCGCCATCGGGCGCATGCTCGAGCACCTGCGTGAGGACGCGACCGGTGTCGTCCTGATCGAGGTCGCCGACGAGGCCGAACACCAGGATCTCCGTCGTCCCGACGGCGTCGAGATCCGCTGGATCCATCGCAACGGTGCACCCGCAGGCACCACCGACCACTTGTTCGACGCCGCAACCTCGATCGAGATCCCCACCGGTGACGTCACCAAGTTCGCGTGGGTGTCGGCAGAGTCGAAGACCGTGCTGGCGATGCGCAAATGGCTGCGCAACGACGCCGGCTTCGATCGCAAGAGCACGCTCGTCATCGGTTACTGGCGACGCGGCATGACGGAGACCGGTTACGGCAGGACCGCCGACCACGACCGCGTCGAGGACGAACACGACGAGGTCCTCCCCCACGACCACGACCACGACCACCAGCACGCTCACTGACGGACCGCCTCGGTCGCGCGGATCGTTACAGACCGGATGTTTCGTTCTGCCGCGCGATCGGGCACCATCTCTGCGGTGAGGACCAGACGTGCAGGCACCGAAACCGTCGACGACATGACATACGTCCCGCTACGCGCGTCCGAGCATGCCGCGAAGCAGCTCCGGAATGCTACGGCGATGCAGGACACGACCGACTACCAATCACTGCGCTCGGCTATGGACGCGGAATACTACTGGCGCGGTGTGGTGGAGACCTTCCGAATCGCGGACGAGTCGTTCACCGCCGTATCCGGCGCGACGCGCGACGTCACGGACATCTCCGCGCATGTCATGGCCCGAGCGGCCGGCTGGGTGGGCACCATCGAGCTCGCCGCCGAAGGCAGCCGCCTCTACGGCGCGCTTGTTGCGTACACCCAAGGAGTGGGCGACGGTTACGCAGCGATCGAACTGTGGGCGCACGGCGTCCGGAACGCGCAGTACTGATACCCGAACGGAACCGGTTGTCGTGCAGTGCGGATTGCACGGACCGGCCGGCGCCTGAGGTGCGTTACTGCGGCCGCTCGAGGTGGACGCGATCCCACTGCCCGAGGTCGGCTGCGGCGGCATAGGTGCCGCGCAGGAATTCCAGCAGCTCCGCATCGGGGTCGGCCGCGGCACGCACCGCCTCGTACGGCAACACGAACTCCCCGAGTTCGGCGGAGTAATAAGCAGAATCCGGGCGCACCGGGTGGTCCGCGAAGCCGTCCGGTGCGGGGTACGCATACGAGTAGAAGCCACCTTCTTCCCCGCCGCCCGGCCAGAACCCGCAGCTGCTCAACTCGTGCGAGTAGGCCTCCGCCATCACGCTGTCGGGGCAGTTGGGGATCCCGCCGGGATGCGGTGGCGCCGTCCGCCCCGAGAATCGGGTGCAGGCCAGATCCATTGCTCCCCAGAAGAAATGAACGGGGCTCACCTTGCCCAGGAAATCCGCGCGGAACTCCTGCATGACACGGTCGGCGCAGAGCAACTGGCGCCAGAACAGTTGTGCCGCATCGGCATCGTACGTGCGGTGCACATCGTCCTGCGCGAACGGAATCGCGGGATCGACCTCGTTGGGCGTCGCGTGAATCCTCGCCTCGATGCCCAATTCGCTCAATGCGCCGAGGGTGCGGGCATAGAACTCCGCCACGGCCTGCGACGTGAGCGGCACGACACTCATGCCGCCCTCGCTCGACCGAATGTTCAGATTGTGCTCGCGAAAATCGAACTCGACGTCGAAGATACTGTTCCGGTAGGGAATAGACGAAGTCCCCAATCCGCGAGGCGTGACGTACAACGTCGTATGCCACCAGTGATTGACCGACGGTGACAGACCCAGCCGGATCTTGCCCACGATCTGCAGCCACATGTGCAGGGTGTCACGAGTCGCGGCCCAGTCGGATACACGCAGGCTCGGCCATTCCTCGCCGGAAATCTCTCTCGGTTCGCTCACGCTACCTCCCGCGGTTCGCATGTCGACGCTACCCGGCCTCGCTGCCGCGTGGGGTCCGTCGGGAGGATTCGGCGCCCGCGTCAGACGACTTGTTCGAGATTGTCGGAGTCGACGAAACGACGCAGGGTCGGCATGGACAGGTACAGCACCAGCACGAGCACGACACCCGCGGCGCCGTACACCGACAGTGCCACGGAGATCGGTGCCACCGACGCGATCACGCCCGCTGCGAGGGCACCGAGCGAGGTTCCCGCCGTCACCTGCGCCGACCATACCCCGGCGATCCGCCCACGGTATTCGTCGTCGGTGTTGCGCTGCACCGTCGCGTACCGGACGACGTCGGCGAGGGAATCACCGAACCCGTACGCCGCCAGTCCCAGCAGGACGATCGCGGTGATTCCCGTCGCTCCTGCTCCCGCGAGACCCGCGGACGACATCGCCATGAGTACGAAGACGACCAGCCCGGACCGCCGGACGGAACCCGTCCATCCGCTGGTGAGGGAACCGAGGACGGCGCCGACGGCGGGTGCGGCATAGAGCAACCCGATGACGGACGGTCCCGCGCCGAGCACTTCGTCGGCGAAGGCCGGGAGCAGTACCGCCCACCCGGTGAGCAGCATCGCGGCGAAGCCCGCGACGAGAACCTGGCCGATCACGCGATTGTGGAACGCGTACGCGAAGCCCGTGACGATCGATCTCAGCGGTGATTCGTCGGTCGCCTTCGTGGGCGGCAGCGACGGCAGCCTGGTGATGCAGAAGGTGGTCACGACCGTCGTGAAGGCGGCGAGTGCATAGGCGAGCCCCACACCGCCGGCCGCGATGACCACACCGCCCAGGGCCGGCCCGATCATCGACCCGAGATCGGCCGTCAGCGCCATGAGCGCCCCAGCGGCGGCGAGTTTGTCGCGCGGCACCAGACTGGGAGTGACGGCCATCAGGGCGGTCGCGGAGATCCCGCCCGCGACCCCGTCGATCACCGAGATGACGTAGATCGCCCCCATCTGCGGCTCGGGCAGGTAGGCGTTGACCGCGAGCAGGGCGAAGGCCACCGCCGCGGTTCCGCGGGCGAGGGCGATGACGTTGCGGCGATCGAACCTGTCGGCGAGGACACCGCCGACGAAGGTCGCGGCGAACGTGGTGATGCCGAGCACCGCCGTCACCGCCGCGACCTGCGCCGTGGAACCGGTGAGCTGGTAGACCTGCACCGGAACGGCGACGATGAGGAATCCGAGGCCGAGCAGCGAGACGACCCGGGCCGTGAACAGGAACCGGAATTCGCGGCTCGTGCGGATCGGATCGATGTCGATGATCAGCTTGTCCAGGAGCGCCACAGCGATCGGCTCACTGTCCGCCGAGCAGCGCGCACCACTGCTCGAGATCGGGCTCGGAGGCGAGCGAGACGAAATCGATGTCGGCACCGGCGCTGCGCCACTGTTCGACCAGCGCCATCAGACGCACCGAGTCGAGTCCCTGGTCCACCAGGCTCACCGCCGGGTCGATCTCGTCCGGTTCCACTTCGAGGATGCGGGCGGTATCGGCCAGGATTGTCGTGCGATCGAGCATGTTCTGTCTCCTTCTACTGACTGGTACGAGCGTTGTCCGCGCCGGCCGGCGATCGGCGGTCCGTGAGTGCTGCCACTGCCTGCGCCCAGCGACGCGCCAGCGTGTCGAGCTGATCGGCATCGACGACCCCGGCTGCCGCGGCGAACTCGCAGTCCAGGACCGGGCCGTCCTGGGTGTCCTCGGTGATCGCATCGACCTGGAGCACGTGATCGAGCGGAGTCGACGGATCCACGGACCCGCCGAGTGCCGGTGCTTCCGGGGCGCCGGCCCACGGTGCTCCGGTCTCCTCACCGAGCGTCATCCGGCCGAGGTAGTTGAACACCACCTCGGGCCGGCGATATCCGGTGAACCGATCCGCGAACTCCGGATTGAGGCGTCGCAGGAGACCGAAACCGATGCCGTTGTCGGGCAGGGACCGCAGCGACCGGCGTGCGCGGGTGAGGGCCTCGGCCGCTGCCGGTCCGCCGTCGAACGCGTCGTCGATGTCTATGCCCGTGAGGTCGAGCGCGACCGGGAACATCGACGTGAACCAGCCGACGGTGCGTGAGAGGTCGGCGCCCGGCAGCATCTCTTCCTCCCTGCCGTGCCCTTCGAGTTCCACCCGCACGGTGTCGCCGCCGCGTACCGATGCCACGGCCAGCGCGAGTGCGCCGATCAGAGTGTCGTTGATCGAGTCGCCGGTGATCGAGTTGCCGGCGAGAACCCGCTCGGTCACCGCGACCGGTATGCGCACGCGGGTCGACCGCAGAGCCGACACCGTATCGACGGCCGGGTCGAGAGTCCGCTCGCCGAGGGGTGGTTCGGAAGCCGTCAGTGCAGGTTCCCACGCCGACCACGAGGCGGCGATCCGCTCCGACCGTGCCGCCTCGGCGAGGCCGGCGGCCCACGCGCGGAACGGGGTGCCGGACGAACCGAGAACGACATTGTCGCCGCGGCCCGCCTGCTCGACCGCGTCCGCGAGATCCGGCACGAGAATCCGCCACGACACACCGTCGACGACGAGGTGGTGCACGGCGACGAGGACGCGGCCCGGCCGCTGCGGCCCGAAATCGAACCAGACGACCTGGAGCATGATCCCGGCGGCCGGATCGAGCGCGGAGTAGGCCCGTTCCCGTTCCGCGGCGAACAGTTCCTGCCACCGCATGTCCTCGACACCCGCGTCCCCGAGGTGGGTCGCGTCGACCCGCCGGACGAGATCGTCGACGGCCGGTATCTCGGGCGAGTCCCCTTCCGGGACCGTCCATTCCCCTCCGGAACCGGTAGTGACGAACCGGGATCGCAGCATCGGATGCGCGCCGAGCAGCGCACGCACCGCCGTCTGCAGAGCCGGCAGCGTCGCATCGGCCGGTGCGACGAGCAACCGGGCTTGGCAGAAACGGTCGAGGTTGCCTCCCCAGCCGAGGGCCTCCCACACGATCGGGACGAGCGGTACGTCGCCGGTCGCTTCACCCGCGCCGAAGACTTGCGCGTCCACCGGCCCCGAGATCTCGGCGGCCGCCGCGAGGTCCGCCACGGTCCGGAGTTCGAAAACCTGACGGGTGGTGATGCGCATCCCGGCAGCACGTGCCTTGGAGACGAGCTGCATGGACACGATGGAATCCCCGCCGAGGGAGAAGAAGTCGTCGTCCGCGCCCACCCTGTCGAGACCCAGAACGTCGGCGACCACGGTCGCGAGCGCGGCTTCGGCCGGAGTGTTCGGTTCGCGGGATCCGACGAGCGTCGCGAAATCCGGCTCGGGCAATGCCTTCCGATCGATCTTGCCGTTCACCGTCGACGGGAATCGGTCGACGACCATGACGACCGCCGGGACCATGTAATCGGGCAACCGCTCGGCGACCACCGCCCGGACTGCCGCCGGGTCGACGTCGCCGTCGGGGGTCACGTAGCCGACGATGCGGACGACACCGCGGTTGTCGGTATGTGCCACGGCCACCGCGCCGCGTACCCCATGAACTTCGGTCAGCGCAGCCTCGACTTCACCCAGTTCGACGCGGAAGCCCCGAATCTTGACCTGGTCGTCGCGGCGCCCGAGGAATTCCAGCACGGTGTTCCCGTCCGCGCCGGTCACCCTCTTGACGACGTCACCTGTGCGATACATACGGGAACCGCTGCTGCCGAATGGGTTCGGAAGGAAACGGATGCAGGTCAGGTCGGGACGTCCGAGGTAACCACGGGCAACGCCGTCGCCCGAGATGTACAACTCACCGGCGACGCCGTGCGGGACGGGCCGGAGCATCGCGTCGAGCACGTACGCGCCGCCTCCGTGCACAGCGCTGCCCAGACACGGGGTATCGGCGTCGGTGACCTTGCCGACGAGTGAGTCGACCGTGCATTCGGTCGGCCCGTACAGGTTGAACGCACGGCCGTCGGTGAGTTCCCGGAGCCGGCGCCACGACGTGGGATCGACCGCTTCGCCGCCGAATCCGACCGTGGCGGGCCGGTGCGGATGGTCGTAGAGGCCTGCGGCGAGCATCCGGTCGAGGAACGACGGGGTGACCTCGAGGAAGTCGAGGCGGTGCTCGATCGTGTACTCGACCATTCGTTCCGGATCGCGCATCGTGTCCTCGTCGAACACGTGGACGGTGTGACCGTCGAACATCCAGAGCGTCGGTTGCCACGAAGCGTCGAAACCGAACGACCAAGCGTGGCCGACGCCGACGACCTCGCGCTGCGACGCGGCGACCGTAGGCACGTAGAGGTCGGCGCGGTGACTGTCGAACAGGTTGAGCAGGTTGGCATGCGTCACGGCGACGCCCTTCGGCAGTCCGGTGGACCCCGACGTATAGATGACGTACACCCCGTTGTCCGGTCGCAGCACCGCGAGACGATCCGCATCGGTCACTACCGTGGCGGGCAGCGACGCGAGCGCGCTTCGGGTCGCGGGGTCGTCGAGAACCACCACGGGGGTGGTTCCGGCCACCGCCGTGATCTGCTCCGCGACCGCCGCGACCGTCACGATCACGCGTGGACAGGAGTCGGAAATCATGTGCGCCAGACGATCTCCGGGGTAGGACGGATCCATGGGCACGTAGACCCCGCCCGACCGGATGGTGGCGGCGATGGCCACGATCATGTGCTCGGAGCGGGGCAGCGCCAACCCCACGACAGTCTCGGGACCCACCCCTTTACCGATCAGCAGACGCGCGAGGCGCGCGGAGCGGTCCCCGACGTCGGCGAACGACAACGTCACCGCCCCCGCGACGACCGCTGCCGTGTCGGGGGTGCGGGCGATCTGCGCGTCGAGCAGGTCGGCGACGGTCGCGGCTCCCGACCGCGGTGCATGGGCGGTTTCCGACCGGGCGAGCATGTCCCGGCGTTCCCCGGCGGTCAGCAGATCGAGGTGCGCGACGGGTATCGGCCGGTCCGCGACGAGCTGGTCGAGAATCCGTACGAGCCGCTCCCCCAGGGCTGCGGCGTCGTGTCCACCGAAGACCGCGGGCTGGTACTCGAGCACCAGACGCAGCGTGTCCTGCAGTCCTGCGACCAGAACCAACGGGAAGTTGGTGGCGTCCGTACCGTTCATCGCGGACACCCGGACGCCGCTGTCGCGCTGGGCGCGATCGAGCGCGTCCCGGTCCACCGGGTAGTTCTCGAACACCAGCAGCGTGTCGAACAGTTCGCCCACTCCGACGGCACGCTGCACGTCGGCGAGGCCGACGTACTGGTGATCCATCAGCCGGTTCTGCTCGCTTTGCGTGCGCGACAGCAACTCTGCGACCGATTCGTCCGCACCGGTCCGCACGCGGACCGGGACGGTGTTGATGAACAGCCCGATCATGGACTCGACCCCGGGGACATCCGGCACCCGCCCGGAGACGATCGCACCGAACACCACGTCTCGCCGTCCGGTGAGCGACGTCAGCAGCAGTCCCCAGGCCGTCTGCACCACGGTGTTGACCGTGACACCCCGGGCGCGGCTCGCCGAAAGAATCCGTTCGGACAACGTGTCGGGCACGGAAATGGTCACCTCATCGGGCAGTTCGGCCCGCATCGACGACCCGGCAGGTGCTACGAGGGTCGGTTCGTCGACGCCCGACAACGCCTCCCTCCACACCTCGAGTGCGGCGGTACCGTCCTGGCAGTCGAGCCACGCGAGGTAGTCGGTGAACGGCACGGGACGCGGCAGAGTCGACGCGTCGCCTCCGGCGGCGTAGATCTGGAACAGTTCCTGCACGAGCAGCGGCGTCGACCATCCGTCGAGGACGAGATGGTGCGCCGTGAAGACGAGGCGCGCCCGGTCACCGGACAGTTGCAGGAGGCAGAAGCGAACGAGCGGCGCAGTCTCGGCAACGAACCGCTCCACACGATCCTGTTCCACGAGGGCGTGGGCGCTTGCGAGCGGATCGACCTCGGCGGAGAGGTCGATCGCGTCGAAGGGCGTCTCGACGCCTGCTGCGACGACACCGACCGGGGCGCCCGCCTCGGAGACTCGGAACCCGGTGCGCAGTACGGCATGCCGCTCGATGAGCCGCGCGATACTGCGACGCAGCAGTGTGACGTCGACGGCACCGTCGAGGTCGAGGACGGACTGCATCGTGTAGACGTCGACGCTGTCCTCGTCGAGCCGGGACAGGAAGTACATGCCCCGCTGCAGCGGGGTCAGGGGCACGACATCTTCGAGCCCACCTGCGACGGTTCTGGCGAGTTCTGCGGCTTCCTTCACTGTCAGACCGTTCGCGGTCAGATCGGACGGGGTCGGCGCGATCGCGGCGGGTTCGTCGGCCACGTGGGCCAATAAGGCCAGTGCGTCCGCCCATGCAGCGGCGATCCGTTCGACGGTCGCGGCGTCCAGTAGACCGGTGGCATAGGTGAATTCGGCGGAGAGCACGGGGCCGTTCGGACCATCGTCGGTGATCGCGTCGACGGCGAGCACGTGGTCGAGCGGGGTGGCCGGGTCCACGGTTCCACCGAGTGCGGCGGCCTCGGGAGCCGCCGACCACGGCGCCTCCGCACTCTCACCGAGAGTCATCCGTCCGAGGTAGTTGAACATGACCTCGGGGGCGCGGTAGTCGTCGCGGCTGTCGGCGTCGTGGGACAGGTGGCGCAGGATCCCGAAGCCGATCCCGTTGTCCGGCAACGCCCGCAGCGACTCCTTGACGTGCGCAAGGCACAGGGCAGCATTCTCGGGGGCAGCATTCTCGGGGGCAGCACCCAGGTCGAGCAGGACTGGGTACATCGAGGTGAACCAGCCGACCGTGCGCGACAGGTCCGCACCGGGCACGATCTGTTCTTCCCGGCCGTGCCCTTCGAGATGCACTCGCAGCGACGAGCCGCCACGAACCGATGTCACCGCCATGGCGAGTGCGGTGAGCAGGACGTCCGCGACTCCGGTGCGGAAGGCGGCGGGGACCGACGTGAGGATGCGGGCAGTGATGTCGCCCGGCACCCGCACCTCGACCGACGCCGACGTCGCCACCGTGTCGTGCGTGGGGTCGAGTGGGCGCGTACCCAGCACGGTCGTCTCGGTGCCGGTGGACGGGCGCGTCCACACCCCGCGAGACTGCGTTATCCGCTCGGAGGATGCCGCCTCGACGAGGCCGTTCGCCCAGTCGCGGAACGAGGTTCGGGGTTCGTCGAGTGCACCGCCTGCACCGCGGCGGGCGCGGTCCACAGCGTCTGCGAGGTCGGGCACGAGAATGCGCCAGGACACCCCGTCGACCACAAGATGGTGAGCGATCACCAGCACACGCCCGGGAACCTCCGGTCCGGCGTCGAAGAGGACGAGTTGCAGCATCACGCCGGCAGCGGGATCGAGCCGGTCACGCGCAGCGTCCTGAGCGGCGGTGAAGACGGCCTCCCACCCGTCGGGGTCGAGTCCGCGCACGTCCACACGACGGACCAGTGCGGCTGCGTCCGACGTCTCGGACGGTACGACCCACGACGCGAGGGCGTCTCCGTCCTGTGGCCCGCCGTTCTTCGGGTCGATGACGAAACGCGACCGCAGCATGTGGTGGGTGGTGAGCAGTTCCTGCACGGCCGCAACGAGATCGCCGATCGCCAGACCCTGCGGCGCGACCAGTAGGCGGGACTGGGTGAAGCGGCGCAGCGTGCCCGCGGACATGTGGGTGAGGGTCTCGCGGACGATCGGTGTCGGCGGAACCTCCCCGACAGCCGAAGTCCGTTCCCGGTCCGTCTCCGCTGGGTGCGCGGTGTCGTGTGCTGCCGCGATCGCGGCGACGGTGCGCAGTTCGAACACCTGACGCGCGGTCACCCGGATGTCGGCGGCGCGCAACCGAGCCACGAGTTGGATCGAGACGATGGAGTCTCCGCCGAGCGCGAAGAAGTCGTCCTCGACGCCTACCCGCTCGAGCCCGAGGACGTCGGCAAACGCGGCGCACAGGACCTTCTCCAGTGCGGTGGTGGCCGCACCGGATCCAGCGAGCGCCGCGAAATCCGTTGCGGGAAGCGCTTTCTTGTCGATCTTGCCGTTGGCGGTCACCGGGAGCGCCGGGAGGACGATCACGGCCGCGGGCACCATGTACTCGGGCAGTCGCATCCCGAGCGCGGTGCGGAGGTCTCCGGGCTCGACGGTGCCGTCGGTGACGACGTAGGCGACCAGCCGGGTCACGGCACGCTCGTCGATGTGGGGAACGACGACGGCGGCCTGCACATGCGGATGGGCGAGGGTCGCGGCTTCGATCTCGCCGAGTTCGACGCGGTAGCCGCGGATCTTGACCTGGTCGTCGTCGCGTCCCACGTACTCGAGATCCCCGGCGTGGTTCCAGCGCACGACGTCGCCGGTGCGGTACATGCGTTGCCCGCCGGCCGCATAGGGGTCGGCGACGAATCGTCCGGCACCGAGCCCGGGCCGGCCCAGGTATCCGCGCGTGACACCGGTTCCGCCGACGTACAGTTCTCCGGCGACCCCGGGAGCAGTCGGACGAAGCCAACTGTCGAGCACGTACAGCCGGGTGCCCGGCGTCGGCCCACCGATCGTGACGGTGTCACCGGAGATCCGGGCGTACGACGCGTCCACGGTGCATTCGGTCGGTCCGTAACAGTTGAACGCCTCGACACCCGAGGCGGCGAGTGCACGCCACAGTTCGTCGCCCACGGCGTCGCCGCCGACTGTGACCTTGGCGGGCCGGTGGTGTGCCGGATCGAGGAGTCCGCTGTCGAGCAGTCGGCTCATGAGGACGGGCACCGTGTCGACGTAGTCGATGCGGTGGGTGCGCACGTAGGCGACGAGGTAGTCCACGTCGGTCCGGTGCTCGTCCGACGGCAGGTACAGCGTGTGCCCTTCGAACAGCCAGGAGAGCGCGGCCACCGCGGAGTCGAACGCGAAGGGGTACGTCAGCAGTACGCGCCACTGTCCGCCACGCGGCTCCCGAATCCCGGGCTTCATGAGCGTGTCTCTCTGTGCTGCCACGAGATCCACGAGGTTCCCGTGCGAGACGACGACGCCCTTCGGGGTGCCCGTCGATCCGGAGGTGTAGATGACGTAGGCGGCATGTCCCGCATGCAGTGGTGCGCGCCGGTCGACGTCCGTGACGGGGTGCGCCGGTAGCTCGGCGCGCGCAGCTTCGACGCCGGGATCGTCGAGCAACAGCACGTCCGTTCCGTCGAGCACCGCACCGAGTTCTCTCGCGACGGCGACGGTACTGATCACGATGGTGGGGGCGGCGTCGGCGACCATGTGCTTCAGCCGGTCGGCCGGATACGACGGGTCGAGCGGCAGGTACGCGCCGCCCGCGGCGAGAACCGCCGTGATCGCCTCGACCATGAGAGGTGTGCGCGGCAGCGCGAGGCCGACGCGGTCGTCCGGTCCCACACCGCGCGCGATGAGCAACCGCGCGAGTCGAGCGGACTCGGCGCCCAAGTGCGCGAACGTGACGCGCACGTCGTCGCCCACGACAGCGAGGCCGCCGGGACGGGTACCGAACTGCCCGGCGAGCACATCGACGACGGTTCCGCTCGACGGAGCGGCGGGTGCGTGCGACCAGGACCCGACGACACGCTGGCGGTCGCGCGCGGGCAGCACATCGAGCCGGCCGGCAGGCGCATCCGCGTCGGCCGCGAGAGCCTCGATGATCGCGACGAGCCGGGCACCGAAGGCAGCAGCGTCGTCGGCGGTGAACAGCGACGGCCGGTAGTCGAGCTTGACGACGAGGTCGTCGGCGAGTCCTGCGGTGAGGACGAGCGGATAGTTGGTGGCGTCGTGCGCGTCGACGCCGTCGACGGAGATGCCACCGGCTTGCTGGGCGCGCTCGAGCGCGTCGCGGTCGACGGGGTAGCTCTCGAAGATGGTCAGGGTGTCGAACAGTTCGCCGATCCCCGCGTCGCGCTGGATGTCGGCGAGTCCGAGGTACTGGTGGTCGACGGTGCGCGACTGCTCGAGCTGGACCCGGCGCAGCAGGTCGGTGACGGTGGCCCGCGGATCGAGCCGAACGCGGACGGGCACGGTGTTGATGAACAACCCGACCATCGATTCGACACCGGGCAGTTCCGGCGGGCGGCCCGAGACCGTTGCGCCGAAGACGATGTCGTCGCGTCCGAGCAGATCGCGGAGAAGCATCGCCCACGCGGTTTGCAGCACCGTGTTGAACGTGACGCCCGCCGCCCGGGTCAGCGCCGCAACCCGATCGGCGAGACCTGCGGGAACGGGGACGGTCAGGTCGTCGCACGGCTCTGCGGTGCGCGTGGAACCCGGCGGAGCCACCAGGCTGGGTTCGGTCAGGTCCGCGAGGGTTTCACGCCACAGGTTGCGGGCGGCATCGTGGTCCTGGCGGTCGAGCCACGTCAGATAGTCGCGGTAGGGCCGCACCGCGGGGAGAACGGTGCCGGCGCGGGCAGCGTCTTCGCCCGCCGCATACAGTTCGAGCAGTTCCCGCACCATGATCGGTGTGGACCATCCGTCGACGACGATGTGATGCGTGGTGAGCAGCAACCGCACGTCCTCGGCGCCGAATCTCACGAAGTGCCATCGCACCAGGGGCGGCTGGGTGAGGTCGAACCAGTCGTGAAGGTCGGCATCGACCAGGTCCAGCATCCGTCGCTGCGCCTCCGGCAGCGGTAGTCCCGCCAGATCCACACTGTTCCAAGGCGCTTCGACACCCCGCACCACGAGTCCTGCGGTGCGCCCGTCCTTGCGCGGCCGAAAGCAGGTGCGCAGCGACGCGTGCCGGTCGAGCAACGCCTGTGCGGCCGTGCGCATGCGCTCCTCATCCACCGCTCCGGACAGGCGCAGGATCGACTGCACGGTGTACGCGTCCGGGTCGGTGGCGGCGGCATCGCGCGACGGCTCGTCGGGAGCCGCGATCGTGCTCAGGTACAACAGGCCCTGCTGCAACGGCGAGAGCGGGACGATGTCTTCGAGCGCAGTGGAGCGAGTCATGGCTGCTTTCCGGGCGGAGACGGGCTTTCGGACACGACGAACACGGCCCCCGAGTCGGGGACGTCGGGGGCCGTTCGATCGGTGGCAGCCGCGGTGGTCGACCGCGACGGGTGTTACTGCTTCTGGTTCGCGGGCAGTTTCTCGAGTCCCTCGTCGATGGAATCGAGTGCCAGCAGTGCGGTTTCGTAGGTGGCGGCGTTGGCGTGCCGGACACCGACGAGGTTGCCGGCCTTGACGGCCGGAAGATTCTGCCACAGCGGCGAGTCGAAGACTTCCTGCAGTTCGGCGGAGACCGAGCCGTCCGCTTCGAGCCCGTAGACGATCACGTCGGCGTCGGCGAGATTCTGCGGCAACTGCTCGAGTGAAACGTATTCGCCGTGCACATCCGCGGGATCGACCGGCTCGCCCGGGAAGTCGAAGCCGAGGTCGTCGAAGAGGTTGGTCGTGTAGGAGGACTCGTACTCGCGGAAGAACTCGCCCGGCTCGGTGCCGCAGGTGCTGCACAGGCCCGCGAAGTTCAAGCTGCCGAGGGTGCCTGCGTACTTGCCGGCGATCTCCGCGGCACGAGCTTCGTACTGCGACTTGGAATCACCGTAGGTGTCGGTGACGTTGGCGGCGTCGGCGTACTGCTCGCCGAGCTCACGCCAGTCGCCCGGGTTGGTGGGGCCGAGGAAGACGACCGGCGCGAGCGCCTCGAGCTTGGCCATGTCCACCTGGGACTGCACGCGTGCCGGAACACCCATGATGATGAGGTCGGGGGCGGCGGCCGTGATGGCCTCGTAGTTCAGTTCGCTTGCCGCTCCGTCCGGCGCCACCTTCGGCAGCGCCTCGTATGCGGCGAGGGTCTCGTCGTCCATGCTGTCGATTTCGCGGGTCCATTCGCACACCGCGGCCAGGTTGGCGCCCGACTGGATGAGAGGGAAGGCGGCGTATCCACATGCGACGATGCGCTGCGGATCGGCCGGGATCTCGATGGATCCGTTCTGCGCTTCGAACGTCCGGGTCGCCGCGGCTTCCGTGCCCTCCGAGGTATCGCCGTTGTCGCTCGAGCAACCCACCAGGCCGACGGTGAGCAGCGCAGCCGCACCGAGAACCGCGACGCTACGCGCCCGGCTACGTTCAAGAACCCGCATCACGTTTCTCCCACATGTCCTCACGCCGGGATGTACCCCCGATCACGATTGGTTAGGCTAACCGAAACAATTGTCTACGCCAAGCGTCACGATCACCCGAATTCCATGGCGAACTCGTCGATCTCCGACTGATCGAGACCGCCTAGGGTCAGATCCGACGGGGTGAAACCGCCGGCATCGCCCGTCGACGCATGCCGGACCAACGCCTCCAACGCCGCGACCCACGCACTCACGAGGTCTGCCACCAGATGCTCGGCAACCAACGCCGGGCTGTATCCGAAAGTGCCGCGAAGCATCGGCCCTTCCGCCGTCTCGTCCGTGAACACACCGATTTCCAGCGCGTGGTTCACCGGCATGTCCGACTCCGTGGCACCGCCCAGCGCAGACGATTCCGGTGCGCTCGACCACGGGCGCCCCTGCGCCTCACCGAGAGTCAGCCTGCCGAGGTAGTTGAACCCGACCTCCGGGGCCGCAGCCGACGCCAGGGCGCGCCGCCCCTCGTCGTCGAGGTACCGAAGCATTCCGAACCCGATTCCGCTGTCGGGGATTTCGCGCAGCTGTTCCTTGACCCGCTTGAGCGCTTCACCCGCGTCCCGGCCGCCGCCGAAGGCGACGCCGAGATCCGTGCCCGACACGTCCAGCCGCACCGGGTACAGACTCGTGAACCATCCGACGGTGCGCGAGAGGTCGGCGCCGGGCACTGCCTGCTCCTCACGACCGTGCCCTTCGAGATCCACCGCGACCGCGCCCGCACCGCAGACCCGGGCGGTAGCGAGAGCGAGGGCTGCGAGCAGTACGTCCTCGACCCCGGCGTGGAACTGTTCCGGCACCGTCGTGAGCAGCGCTTCGGTCACCGCGACCGGCACTTCGACGTGTGCCTGCGCCGTGGCGGACATCGTGTCGCGCGCGGGATCCACAACGCGCGAGCCGATCCGGACACGACCGTCCGGCGACGTGATGCGACTCCACATCGACAATTCGGCGCGACGCGCCGGAGCCGCATCGAGCAACCCGCGAGCCCATACCCGCAGCGGAGTACCGGACCGGACCGGCGCGGTCCCGGCGACCGCGTCGGCGAGGTCGGGAACCAGAATCCGCCACGACACGCCGTCGATCACCAGGTGGTGCGCCGCGAGCAGCACCCTGCCCTGTGCGCCGGGCCCAGCGTCGAAGAACACCACCCGGACGAGTTCGCCGGACTGCGGATCCAGCGCCGCGTAGGCATCCTCGGTTGCTGCGACGATCGCCGGGGACGGGTCGTCGAGACCCGAGATGTCGACGCGGGTCACCACATCGGCGGCCCGGACCGCTCCCACCGGCAGGATCTCGAGGGTGCGGGCAGCGGAGTCCAATACCGAACGCAGCGCGTCGTGCACGTCGAGTACCGACTGCACGGCGGCGGTCAGCGACTCGAGGGTCAACCCGTCGGGGGTCAGCAGCAGCCTCGACTGCGCGTACCTTGCGTACGGGCCGCCGCGCTCGAGCAGGTCGTGGACGATCGGCGTCGCCGGGACGCTGCCGAGCGCCGCCTCGATATCCGTGTGCCCGCCGCCTGCGTCCAGCTCCACGACATCCGACAGACCGGCAACCGTACGGTGCTCGAACACGTGCCGGGCCGTGAACCGCAGTCCCGCCGCGCGTGCCTTGGACACCAGCTGGATCGACACGATCGAGTCGCCGCCGAGCGTGAAGAAATCGTCGTCGACACCCACCGCGTCGAGTCCGAGCACTGCGGCCACGACGTCGCAGAGCCGTCGTTCGAGGTCGTTGCCCGCCTGTCGCCCGGCACTCGTGGGCGCGAACACCGGGGCCGGGAGCGCCGCCCGGTCGACCTTGCCGTTGGCGGTGAGCGGAAGCTCGCCGAGTACCACCACTGCGGCGGGGACCATGTGGGTGGGCAGCCGTTCGGCCGCATGCGCGCGCACAGCTTCCCCGTCCACCTGTCCGGGTACGGCGCTCCCCGGCACGATGTAGCCGACGAGACGACGGCGCCCGGGCTCGTCCTCCCGCGCGAGCACCACAGCACCCGACACCGCGGGGTGGCTCGCGAGAACCGTTTCGATCTCGCCGAGTTCGATGCGGAAACCACGGATCTTGACCTGATCGTCGTTGCGCCCGAGGTATTCGAGCCGGTGAGGGGCATGGGACGTCCATCGCACCGTGTCGCCGGTGCGGTAGAGCCGGCTCCCCGGGGTGCCGAACGGATCCGCGACGAACCTGCCGGCGGTCAGGCCGAACCGGCCCAGGTACCCCCGGCTGACGTGCGGTCCGCCGACGTACAGCTCGCCCGGCACCCCCGGCGGTACCGGACGGAGACAGCGGTCCAGCACGAGTGCCCGACCCCCGGCGATCGGTTCACCGATGTGCGGTGCGAGGTCCGGTGTCATCAGCGCGGCAGTCGCGTCCACCGTGCATTCGGTGGGGCCGTAGATGTTCAGCGCGCGCAGGCCCGGTGTGGCTGCCAGCCCGGCCCACAGCTCGGCGGGTACCGCCTCACCACCCACGGCGAGCACCGACGGCCGGTGCTCGGCGGCCGCATCGAGAAGTCCTTCCGCGACGAGCTGCGTCATCAGTACCGGTGCGCAGTCCAGGGCGTCGATCCGGTGGTCGCGCACGTAACCGACGATGCCTTCGGCGTCGGCGGTCAGCTCCTCCGGGAGAACGTGCACTGTGTGCCCGCCGAGCATCGCGACCAACTGGTCGACCGACGAATCGAACGCGAAGGTGTAACCGAGCAGTACCCGGAGCCGCCGCTCCTCCGGATCACCGTAGGTGCGGGAACGCACCGTCTCCCAAAGGTTCACCACACCGCGGTGCGGCACGACGACGCCCTTGGGCTGCCCGGTGGAACCGGACGTGTAGACCACGTAGGCCGCGTTGTCCGCCCGCGGCCTCAGCGGGCATGTGGCCGGAACCGGATTCGGCTGCGCGACATCGCACTGCGCTACCGCAGCATCGTCGAGTACGACGGTCACTCCGGCATCACGCATCATGTAGTCGATGCGCTCGGGCGGGTAGTCGAGGTCGATGACGAGGTACGCCGCGCCGGACTTCCACACACCGAGAATCGCCGCCACGACCGCACTTCCGCGTGAAATCCGCAATCCGACGACAGTTTCCGGTCCGGCGCCGCGTTCGACAAGGGCACGGGAGATCCGATCGGACCACGAGTCGAGTTCGGCGAACGTCACGGTCTTGTCATGCGAGACGACGGCGAGCTGATCCGGAACCGCAGCGACGGTGCGGGCGAACAGATCGACGAGCGTGCCGGGGCCGGTTTCCGGTCGTTCGGTGTCCGGGTTCGGTCGTCCGTCGCGGAGCCGGACGCGTTCGGCATCGGAGAGCAGGTCGATCCGGGACAGCGCACGATCGGGGTCTCCCGCGAGCGCGGCGAAGGCGCGCACGACTCGCGCCGCAAACGACTCCGCGGTGTGGTGATCGAACAGATCACGCGCGTATTCGACGCGCACCTGCAACGATCCGTCCGGTGTGTCGACCACATCGAAGGTCAGATCGAACATCGCGGCGTCGTTCGGCACGAGCGAGACCTCCGGCGAGAGATCGTCGAAGGCGTTCAGCACCGGAAGGTTTCGATACTGGGCCATCACCTGGAACAACGGGTGGCGGGCGGCACTGCGTTCCGGATCGAGCGCCTCGACGACGCGGTCGAAGGACACGTCCTGATGCGCGTACGCAGCGATATCGGCACTCTTGATGCGGGCCAGCAGTTCCCGGACGGTCGGGTCACCGGAGAGATCGGTGCGCAAGACCACCATGTTGACGAAGAATCCCACGAGGTCGTCGAGTTCCGATGCGGGACGCCCCGCGGTCGGGGAACCGATCGGGATGTCCTCCCCCGCCCCGCTGTGGGACAGAGCCAGCGCCACCGCGGCATGAACCATCATGAACATCGTCGCACCGGTGTCGCGACCGGCGGCTCGCACGGATTCGGCGAGGCCGGGCGGAACCTCCACTTCCACACCCCCACCGGCGAACGACGCGACGGCCGGCCGGGGGCGATCCGTCGGCAGATCGAGTTCCGCGGGGAGTCCGGCGAGTTCGCTGCGCCAGAAGGCGAGCTGGCGTCCGGCGAGCGTGGTCTCGTCCTGCGGATCGCCGAGCAGTTCCCGTTGCCACACCGCGTAATCGGTGTACTGGACGGGCAGCGGTGCCGGTTGCGTCCGCGCGTCGCCGGTGTGAGCGGCGTAGAAGGCCCCGAGGTCACGCAACAGGATCGGGGTGGACAGCTCGTCGCTCGCGATGTGGTGCACGAGCAGCAACAGGATGCTTTCGCCGGGGCCGACAGTGAACAAGCGGACCCGCAGCGGAATCTCGCGTTCGAGGTCGAAGGCGTAGCGCGCCGCCGACCGCACTTCCTCTTCCGCCGTGTCCGGCGTGGTCTCCACGACCGCGAACGGGGTCTCGACGTCACCGAGCACACGCTGAAACCCTGTGCCGTCCCGCTCGGTCAGCACGGTGCGCAGGCTTCCGTGGCGAGCGAGGACGTCCGCCACGGCCCGGTGCATCGCGGTGGGGTCGACGTCTCCGTGCAGCCGCACAGTCAAAGGCACGTTGTAGGTCGGGCTGGGTCCGTCCAGCCGGAAGAGGAACCACAGGCGCTGCTGCGAGAACGACAGCGGGACGAGGTCATCGTGGTCCCTCGCGACCAGCGGTGGACGCGCAGGTCCGTCCGCGACGCCCGCGCTCTCGCACCGCACGGCGAGCCCGGTGACTGTCGGATGGTCGAACACCTCACGAAGAGCGAGTTCGACCCCGAGGCTGTCGCGTACCCGCGCGAGCAGCTTCGCCGCCGACAACGAATGCCCGCCGAGCGCGAAGAAGTCGTC
>JAEZDV010000006.1 GCA_023417985.1 Actinomycetes bacterium
TGTTCCACCGACCCCGGGGCGGGGTGGGGGCCGGGGGGGCGTCGTTCCGTGCCTCTCGGCCGGCGGCTGCCGGGTCTTGGACGATTGCTGCCGGTGGTAGTCGGGTTACTGCCAGTTGTAGTCGGAGCGCAGACGCGCGGCGACCTGCTCGAAACGCGACCGCTCGAGGATCGCGCCTTCACGGCGAATGCCGTCCTCCGGCACGTCGATCACCCGATCGAGGCGGATCCAGCTCGGTCGCCCCTCCGAATCCCAGCGACCGCTCCCTATGCCGACCCAGTCGGGGTGTCCGTCCCGGTCGGTGTTCGACGACAGCATCAGGCCCAGAAGGGTGTGGCCGTCGCGGCCCACCACCAGCACAGGACGGTCCTTGCCCTGGCTCGCGTCCTCCTCGTAGGCCACCCAGGTCCACACGACCTCACCGGGGTCGGCCCGGCCGTCCAGGTCGGGCGAGTAGGCGATGCGCCGGGCGCGCTGCGCGGTGGGCGCGGTGCGTGACGCCACGGGCCGGCCCGGAACGGGACCGCGGGTCGTCCCGGTGGTGCCCGTCGCGGCTGTGCCGGCGGCGTTGCCGATGGCGGTCTTAGCCTTGTCCAACGCTCCGGATTGTTGGAGTTGCTTGTACAGTTTCGGGCCCTGCTGGGCCGCGAGGCGGCCCAGTTGTATGCCTAGTTTCTTCCATGTGCCAGCCACGAGCACCGAGCTTAGCGAGCCCCCGGGCGGCCAGCGGGGTGAGTGGAGTCCCGGCCGGGGTCCCGGCCCGGCGCGGGCTTGGATATTCTGCAGGTGTGACCGCGGTCTGCACGACCGTTGCCATCCCGAGTCAGGAGCACGACATCAGCACCTTCGCCGACACCACCTTCACGGACCCCGGGAAGATTCGGAACTTCTGCATCATCGCGCACATTGACCACGGCAAGTCGACGCTCGCGGACCGGATGCTGCAGCTCACCGGCGTCGTCGAGGAACGGCAGATGCGCGCGCAGTACCTCGACCGCATGGACATCGAACGCGAGCGCGGCATCACCATCAAGGCGCAGAACGTGCGGCTTCCCTGGAAGTACGAGGGCGAAGAGTATGTGATGCACCTGATCGACACGCCCGGGCACGTCGACTTCACCTACGAGGTGTCGCGAGCCCTGGAGGCGTGTGAGGGTGCGGTGCTGCTCGTCGACGCCGCGCAGGGCATCGAGGCGCAGACGCTCGCGAACCTGTATCTCGCGCTCGACAAGGACCTGACGATCATCCCGGTCCTCAACAAGATCGATCTTCCTGCCGCCGATCCCGATCGTTACGCCGCGGAGATCGCCAACATCATCGGGTGTGAGCCGTCCGACGTCCTGCGTGTCTCCGGTAAGACCGGCGAAGGTGTCCCGGCTCTGATCGACGAAGTGATCCGGCAGGTGCCGCCGCCCGTCGGCGACCCGGACGCCCCGGCGCGGGCCATGATCTTCGACTCTGTGTACGACACCTACCGCGGTGTCGTCACGTACGTGCGCGTGGTGGACGGCAAGATCGTCCCGCGCGAGAAGATCAAGATGATGTCCACCGGCAGCACCCACGAAATGCTCGAGGTCGGCATCGTCTCGCCCGAGCCGAAGCCCACCCAGGGTCTCGGCGTCGGTGAGGTCGGTTACCTCATCACCGGCGTGAAGGACGTGCGTCAGTCCAAGGTCGGCGACACCGTGACGCTCGCGCGCAACGGCGCCACCGAGCCGCTCACCGGGTACCGCGAACCGCGGCCCATGGTCTACTCCGGTCTCTACCCCGTCGACGGCTCCGACTACCCGGACCTGCGCGACGCGCTCGACAAGCTCCAGCTCAACGACGCCGCCCTCACGTACGAGCCCGAGACGTCGGTTGCGCTCGGCTTCGGTTTCCGATGCGGCTTCCTCGGCCTGCTGCACATGGAGATCACGCGGGAGCGGCTCGAGCGCGAGTTCGGGCTCGATCTCATCTCCACCGCCCCCAACGTCGTCTACCGCGTCGTGCTCGAGGGCGGTCAGGAAACCATTGTGACCAACCCGTCGTACTGGCCGGAAGGCAAGGCACGGGCGATCTACGAGCCCATCGTCAAGTGCACGATCATCTCGCCGAGCGAGTTCATCGGCTCGATCATGGAGTTGTGCCAGTCCCGCCGCGGCGAACTCGGCGGCATGGATTACCTCTCCGAAACCCGCGTCGAGTTGCGCTACACGCTCCCGATGGCGGAGATCATCTTCGACTTCTTCGATTCCCTGAAGTCGCGCACTCGCGGCTACGCCAGCCTCGACTACGAGGAGGCCGGCGAGCAGGAGTCGGCGTTGGTGAAGGTGGACATCCTGTTGCAGGGCGAGGCCGTGGATGCGTTCAGTGCGATCGTGCACAAGGACGCCGCCGCCGCGTACGGCAACAAGATGACCACCAAGCTGCGCGAGTTGATCCCGCGCCAGCAGTTCGAGGTTCCGATCCAGGCGGCGATCGGCTCGAAGATCATTGCCCGCGAGAACATTCGAGCGATCCGCAAGGACGTGCTAGCGAAGTGCTACGGCGGTGACATCAGCCGTAAGCGCAAGCTGCTCGAGAAGCAGAAGGAAGGCAAGAAGCGCATGAAGACCATCGGCCGCGTCGAGGTGCCGCAGGAAGCCTTCGTTGCGGCACTGTCGTCCGATGCGGCCTCCGACAAGCCCAAGAAGTAGCCGACACGCGCATTCTGTGAGGAGTTCCGAGTGGTCGAGACCTGGCTGACCCGAACGCTCGGGATCTCCGTTCCGCTGGTGGGAGCGCCGATGGGTGGTCGTGCCGGGGGCGTGCTCGCGGGGGAAGTGACCCGGGCGGGCGGCCTCGGCCTGATCGGAGCGGCCCGTTACAACACTCCGGAATGGCTCGAAGCAGAGGTGCGCACTGCCCGCGACATCGGGGACGGACCGGTGGGATTCGGGCTCATGACCTGGTCGCTGGCCGACGACGACTCGCTGCTCGCCGCTGTCCTCGAACACCGCCCCCAGGTGGTTGCGCTGTCGTTCGGTGATCCGGCGGCGTACGTGGACCGGGTCCACGAAGCCGGAGCGCTGGTGTTCTCCCAGATCAACACGGTCGACGACCTGCGTGTCGTCGAGGCAGCAGGCGTGGATGCCGTCGTCGCGCAGGGACACGAAGCCGGCGGGCACACGGGCAAGGTCGGTACTCTGCCGCTGCTTCAGGAGGTACTCGAGTCCACGTCGCTGCCGGTGCTCGCCGCGGGCGGAATCGCTACCGGAAGAGGACTCGCCGCGGTGCTCGCAGCCGGGGCGCAGGGCGCGTTCGTCGGGACCGCACTGCTGGCGAGCCCGGAAACAGTCGGCCCCGAGTACGCGCGCACGAAGGTCGTCGAGGCCGGTAGCGCAGATACGGTCTACACCGACGTATTCGACAAGGCCCGGCACCAACCGTGGCCGTCGCGGTGGGGTGGACGCGCGCTGGAGAACGCATTCACCGAGCAGTGGCACGGTCGTGACGCACCCGAAGACGTCCTCGCCGAGGTTTACACCGGCGACGATCCGGACATCGGCGTCGTCTATGCGGGGCAAGCCGTCGGATCGGTGCGGGCGGAGCGACCCGCCGGTGACGTGATTCGCGAGATCGCCGTGCAGGCGGAAGCACTCCTGGCCCGGTTCCGCTGACCCGGACCCGAGGCTGTCTCGGCGTCGGTCATGTGACCGGGTGTCCCGGACGGAATTCTCCCGTGTGCACCCTGCTCTCGGCGCGGACGACGTGCACGACGGCGTTGATCTGTGCCAGATGGGTGAAGGCCTGAGGGAAATTGCCGAGATGCCGGCCCGACACGGGATCGATCTCCTCCGCGTACAACTTCAGCGGGCTGGCGTACTCGAGCAGGCGATGGCAGAGCATCGCGGCGCGTTCCACTTCGCCTATCTCCACGAGTGCCGACACCAGCCAGAAGGAACAGATCGTGAAGGCTCCCTCTTTGCCGGTGAGTCCGTCGTCGGTGGTCTCGACGCGATAGCGCAAGACGAGTCCGTCGTCGGTCAATTCGTCGGCGACGGCGAGCACGGTTGCGCGCACGCGTGGGTCGTCCGCGGGGAGGAAGCGCAGCAACGGGATCAGCAGGGTCGATGCATCGAGTGACGGATGACCGTAACGTTGTGTGAACACGCCTCTTTCGTCCACTCCGTGTTCGAGTACGTCCGCCTTGATCTCGTCGGCGATCGCTGCCCAGCGGCGCGCGTGGCTGTCCCGCCCGTGCAGATCGGCGAGTTTCGCCCCGCGGTCGAGAGCCACCCAGCACATCACCTTCGACGACGTGAAGTGCTGAGGTTCGCCGCGTACTTCCCAGATGCCCATGTCCGGTTCGCGCCAGTGGGTGGCCGCCTCCTCGACCTGCTTGCGCAGGATCGGCCACAGCGATTCGGGGATCTGCCGGCGGGAGCGCACGTGCAGGTACACCGAATCGAGAAGCGTTCCCCAGATATCGTGCTGGCGTTGGTGATATGCGTCGTTGCCGATGCGGCAGGGTTTGGCGCCGTCGTATCCGCTGAGGTGATCGAGTGTCGACTCGGGAAGCGAACTCTCACCGCCGACCCCGTACATGACCTGGAGTGTGCGGTCACTGCCGTCGGTGTTCTGGGACACGTCGAGGATGAACGAGAAGAAGTCGTCGGCTTCACGGTCGAGTCCGAGTGTGTGCAGACCCCACAGGGCGAAGGTCGAGTCGCGCACCCATGCATAGCGGTAGTCCCAGTTGCGTTCTCCACCAGGTGTTTCCGGAAGTGAGGTGGTCGGTGCGGCGAGCAGGGCGCCCGTGGGGGCATAGGTCAGTCCCTTCAGGATCACCGCGCTGCTCTGCAGGTACGTGCGCCACGGGTGGTCCGGGAAGCGGCCGGTGGTGATCCACTCCCGCCAGAAGTCCTGCGTATTGGTCATCTTCGCGACCGCTTCGGTGAACGTGCGCGGCGGCGGGCGGTCCGACCACGACAGGGCGACGAACACCGAATCGCCTTTCTTCAACTGTGTGCGGGCGCGCGCTTCCCCGCTCTCGATACCGAGGCGGAGGTCGGTGGTCAGGCGCAACCGGGGGTGCTGCTCGGGCGCTCTGATCTCCGTTGCGGTCGCTTCCTCGTATACCGTTCCGGTGTAACCCCACTCGGTGGCGCCGCGGTGGTAATCGAAGGCCGGTTCGCAGGACATGTCCAGTTCGACCGTGCCGTTCACGCAGCGCACGGTGCGCAGCAGCACGTGCTCGGCCTGCCAGTCCGACGGGGTGCGCCGATGCGTGCGGGAGCGTTCGTCGATGTCGTACCACCGTCCCATCACCAGCGCATCACGCACGACCATCCACCCCGTATCGGTCTGCCACGTGGTCTCGAGGACGAGCCCACCCGGCAGATAGCGGCGCGCCGCCGGGACGGTGCGGTTGTGCGGGGCGAGGCGGAAGTGGCCTGCGCTGCGGTCGAGCACAGCGCCGAACACGCTGGGGGAGTCGGGCCGCGGCACACACATCCACTCGACCGAGCCGTCGCGGGCTACCAGGCACGTCGTCTCGCAGTCGGACAGGAATGCGTAATCGTCGATGGGCGGATGCGGGCTGTCGTGCAGCGCGGCGATCTGCAGAGGCCGTGACCAAGACATCCTCCTATGATCCCGCCGGGGTGAGCCGACCGGGCGGTATTGCCGGGCTGCGTACCGGCGATCCCGCCGCAGCCACTAAGGTGGGGAAAGTGGATCGGGTGGCATCGTGGTGGGACGGATTCGAGCTCTGGCTCACGGGTCTGTCCTTCGTGCCGCAATCGGCGCTGGTACTGGTCGTACTGGTGCCGTTGTGCGGGGGTGTCGCCTGGCTGCTGGACCGTGTGATCGCCGGCGCGTTCGTGGTGGTCGGACGACGCGAACCCGTATCGCCTGCCCCGGACCCGGAGGATTGCTGACATGCCGCGCTCGCGCGTGACCCTGGCGCTGATCGCCCTGCTGCTGCTCGTCGTCGTCGCGTGGCTGCTGACACGCTGACCTTCCGGTTCTTCGCCCGAACGTCGGTTTCGGGCGCTCCGTGCGCTCTGCTAGAGTCTGCCGGGTGACCGCGACCACGCTACCTCGAATCCGCCATGAACTGGCGTTGATCGCTGTAGGTATGCCCTCGGTTGCCGATATCGACTGTTGTCGCTGACCCTGCCTTCGACTCGGTCCGACCCTCCGGCCGGGAGCCGTTCGCGCTCCCCGTCTCTTTGATCCCTCACGGATGATCCGTCACCCCGGCATGCCACGGTTCGTGGCGCGGTGTGTCGCGTTGCCGTCATCCGTTCTTCACACCTCACCGAACAGCCCCTCAGGAGGCTCGTGTCATGAAGAACCGTTCGAGAATTCTCGTCGCCGCAGTGGCAGCCGCGACTGTGACCGCCCTGTCCGCGTGCAGCGGCGGGTCGAGCGATGTCGCGGGCGCGGGTAGCGGCAGCGGCGGCGCGGCGGGCACCGTCAACCTCTTCGCGTACGGAGTGCCCAAGGTCGGTTTCGACCGCCTCATCCCGGCCTTCCAGGAAACCGACGCGGGGACGGACGTCGCGTTCCAGCCGTCCTACGGCGCATCGGGAGACCAGTCGCGCAAGGTGCGCGACGGCGCCGCAGCCGATTTCGTGAACTTCTCCGTCGAGCCGGACATCACCCGTCTGGTCGAGGCCGGACTCGTCGACGAGTCGTGGAACGACAACGCCTACGGCGGAGTGCCGTTCGGGTCGGTCGTCACGATGGTCGTGCGTGAAGGAAACCCGAAGAACATCCGCGACTGGGACGATCTGTTGCGTCCCGATGTCGAGGTGGTCACGCCCAACCCGTTCAGTTCCGGCTCCGCGAAGTGGAACCTGCTGGCCCCGTACGCGGCGATCAGCAACGGTGGCGCCGACCCGCAGGCCGGGATCGACTACGTGACAGCGCTCGTCGACGATCATGTCGAGGTGCAGCCGAAATCCGGTCGTGAAGCCACCGAAACGTTCCTCCAGGGCACCGGCGACGTTCTGCTCAGCTACGAGAACGAAGCGCTTTTCATCGAACGCAACGGTGACCCCGTCGAGCACGTCACTCCGCCGGTCACCTTCAAGATCGAGAATCCTGCTGCGGTGCTGAAGAATTCGCCGAACGCCGAGATCGCGCAGTCGTTCGCCGATTTCCTGTACACCCAGGAAGGTCAGCGTCTGTGGGCCGAGGCGGGGTTCCGGCCCGTCGATCCTGCCGTAGCAGCAGAATTCGCCGACCAGTTCCCGGAGCCGGCCAAGCTCTGGACGGTCGCCGACCTCGGCGGCTGGGACACCGTCGACGAGGAACTGTTCGCCGACGGGTCCGGCACCATCGCGCTCGTCTACGACAACGCCACGAAGTAGAGCATTCTCTTGAGTATTTCGGAACAGACCGTCGGGACGGGAGCGTCGGCTCCCGCCCCGGCGTCCCGGCGTCGCACGCGCCGGGCACGGATCACCGGCACCGTCGGACCTCTCGGAATCGGCGTCGCCACACTGTGGTTGAGCCTGATCGTCCTCTTGCCTCTCGCCGCACTCGCCACGCACTCGCTGTCCGACGGGTTCGGAGGGTTCTGGGATGCCGTCACCGCCCCGGCGGCGCTGGCCACCCTCCGCGTCACCGTCGGCGTCTCGATCGTCGTCGCCGCGATCAACGCAGTGATGGGCACGATCATCGCCTGGGTCCTCGTCCGCGACGAGTTTCCCGGTAAGAGGGTCGTCAACGCGCTGATCGACCTGCCCTTCGCCCTGCCGACGATCGTCGCGAGCATCGTCCTGCTGTCGCTCTACGGGCCGCAGAGCCCCATCGGGCTGCAACTCAACGCCACGCAGCCGGGCCTGGTCATCGCTCTGGCGTTCGTCACTCTGCCGTTCGTGATCCGGGCCGTACAACCGGTTCTCCTCGAGGTCGACCGTGAAGTGGAGGAGGCTGCCGCGTCGCTCGGGGCGAGCAACTTCACGATCTTCCGCACCGTGGTCCTGCCCGTGCTGGCACCGGCGATTCTCGGCGGCACCGGGTTGGCATTCGCGCGCGCCATCGGTGAGTACGGGTCGATCGTGCTCATCGGCGGCAACATTCCGTATCAGACGCAGGTGGCGTCGCAGTACATCCAGCAGCAGATCGAGATCGACCGGCCCGTCAACGCCGCGGCGGTGTCGGTGGTGTTGCTCCTCATCGCGTTCGTCGCCTTGTTCGTGCTCCGCTGGGTCGCGAGCCGTGGCCTCCGCAGACAGGAGAACGACCGGTGAACGTGTCACTGCCCGTCAAGATCTCGCTGCGCACCATCGCGCTCGGATACCTGTTCGTCCTGCTGCTCGTGCCGATCGGCGTGATCCTGTACCGCACGTTCGAGAACGGGATCGGCGCGTTCGCCGAGTCGATCAGCACCCCCGCAGCGATCTCCGCGCTGAACCTCTCGCTGCTCATCGTCGCGATCGTCGTTCCGGTGAACGTGGTGTTCGGCATCGTCGTCGCGCTTGCACTCGTCCGGGGGCGGTTCCCCGGCCGGCGGCTCCTGCAGTCCGTCGTCGACCTGCCCTTCGCCGTGTCGCCGATCGTGGTGGGCGTCGCGCTGATCATGCTGTGGGGTGCCAACGGCTGGTTCGGTGCAGTCGAATCCCTCGGCTTCAAGGTGATTTTCGGACTGCCCGGCATGGTGATCGCGACGATCTTCGTGACGCTGCCGTTCGTCGTCCGCGAGGTCGAACCGGTGTTGTACGAGATCGGTGAGGAACAGGAGCAGGCCGCCGCGACGCTCGGGGCGAGCACCTGGCAGACCTTCTGGCGGATCACCCTGCCCGCCATCCGCTGGGGACTGACATACGGCGTCGTGCTGACCGTGGCCCGCGCGCTCGGCGAGTTCGGCGCGGTCATCATGGTCTCGTCCGGCTTTCCCGGGGTGTCGCAGACTCTCACTCTCCTCGTCCATGCCCGGTACATCGACGACCACAACACTTTCGGCGCCTACAGCGCCGCGACCCTGCTCATGGCCATCGCGGTGATCGTTCTGCTGTTGATGACCCTGCTCGACCGCAAGAGGAGCACAGAAGAATGATCACCGTCACCTCGGCACGCAAGAACTACGGCGGCTTCGCGGCCCTCGACGATGTGAGCCTCGAGATCCCGTCCGGATCGCTCACCGCGTTGCTCGGACCTTCCGGGTCGGGCAAGTCGACGCTGCTGCGGTCCATCGCCGGTCTCGAATCGCTGGACGGCGGTACCGTCCACATCGCGGGCGAGGACGTGACGAGCGTGACGCCGCAGAAGCGCGACATCGGGTTCGTCTTCCAGCACTACGCCGCGTTCAAGCACATGACGGTGCGGGAGAACGTGGCGTTCGGACTGAAGATCCGGAAACGGCCGAAGCCGGAGATCGAGAAGAAGGTCGACGAACTGCTCGGGATCGTCGGGCTGGACGGATTCCAGTCCCGGTATCCGGCGCAACTGTCGGGCGGCCAACGTCAGCGCATGGCACTGGCTCGGGCGCTCGCGGTCGATCCCCGCGTGCTGCTGCTCGACGAACCCTTCGGTGCGCTCGACGCCAAAGTGCGTACCGATCTGCGCACCTGGCTGCGGCGGCTGCACGACGAGGTGCACGTCACGACGGTGCTGGTGACACACGACCAGGAGGAGGCGCTCGACGTCGCCGACCGGATCGCGGTCATGAATGCGGGCCGCATCGAGCAGGTGGGTACGCCGGAAGAACTGTACGACCGGCCCGCCAACACGTTCGTGATGTCGTTCCTCGGCACGGTGTCCAAGCTCAACGGCCAACTCGTACGACCTCACGACATCCGGCTCGGACGGCAGCCGGACCTGGCATTGGCGCAGAACGAGGGAACGGCCGAGACACTGGGCATCACCCGCGCCACCGTCGAACGCGTCGTGCATCTCGGGTTCGAGGTGCGCGTCGAACTGCGCAACGAGGCGACCGGGGAGTCGTTCTCCGCGCAGGTCACCCGCGGTGACGCGCATGCCCTCGGGCTGGCGCCGGGGGAGACCGTGTACGCCCGCGCCACGACCGCCCCGCAACTGAAGGCGCCGGTGTCCGTCACCTAGTGCGGCAGATCGCCACCGGACAGAAACTGTGGTGGATGAGCCCCTGGCTGGTGGAGCCGAGAATCGCGGAGGACTGCGCGCTGCGGCCGTGGCTGCCGACGACCAGCAGTTGTGCCCGGGCCGAATGTTCGAGCAGGACGATGTCCGGCTTGCCGCGTTCGACCTGGTGCACGACCTCCACGTCGGGATAGGTCGTGCTCCAGCCGGCCATCGACTCCACCATGCCGGCCTTCTGGAACTTCGCGAAGTCCGTCCAGTCGGTGAAACGGGAGTCTTCGCCGTATGTGATGGTGGACTGCTCCACCCAGGTGTGCACGGCGACCAGGGGAGCATCGAGCGCCGCTGCCAGACGGTAGCTTTCCGCGATCGCTGCGGTGCTCAGTTCCGTCCCGTCCACTCCGACCACGATCGGACGACGGTCCGGAGGGCGGAATCCCTGCTCGCTCCGCCACGACACGACCGGGCAGACGGCATGATTGGCGACGTAGACGACGTCGGATCTGCGGAACATGGACTGCAGTTCGCTGGTGGTGGTGTGGCCCAGCACGATCATGCGCGCCGACTCGGACAGGCTGGACAGGGTGTTGGCCGGACGGCCCGAGACCGCGGCCTTCTCGACGACCAGTTCCGCTGCCCGTTCGCTCCCGGCAGCCGTCTCGTGCGCCATTGCCGCATCGGCGGTCGCCACGGTGTCGAGCACTGCGGCTTCGGCATGGTCGAGCACGGCGCGCGTGGGCTCGTCGGCGTCGTCGGGGCCTTGGGGAGGGACGTGGACCAGGCGGAGCGGTTCGTCGAGTCGCTGTGCGACGACCGCGGCCCATCTCGCCGCATCGACGGCGCTGTCGGACCCGTCGATCCCCACGACGATTCCACCTTGCGGTGCTGCTGTGCTCATGGGTCCTCGCTCCCTTTCTCCTCCAGTCTGGAGCAGGGTGCGTGGATGGAGCAACGGATCGGCAGTATCGCGACGGATCGGAGACTCAGTCGCCGACGGCATCCTTACCGCGTCGTACGATGTTCGGGTCGGCGGGGAAGACCACCTGTTTGTCCTTGTCGTCGTAATCGAACTGGTTCAGGAAGTAGCGCATCGCGTTGATCCGGGCCCGCTTCTTGTCGTTGGACTTGATGGTCGTCCACGGGGTGAGGTCGGTGTCGGTGCGCAGGAACATCTCTTCCTTCGCCGCCGTGTAGTCCTCCCACCGTTCGAGCGATTCGAGGTCCATCTCGGACAGTTTCCAGCGCCGTACCGGGTCGAGCTGGCGAATCGCGAAGCGCGTGCGCTGTTCCTCCCGGGTCACGGAGAACCAGAACTTCGTCAGGGAGATCCCGGCATCGACGACGAGCTGCTCGAACATCGGAACCTGGGTGACGAAGGTTTCGTACTCCTCGTCGGTGCAGAAGCTCATGACGCGTTCCACACCGGCGCGGTTGTACCAGGAGCGGTCGAACATCACCAGTTCTCCCGCAGTGGGGAAGTGCCGGACGTAACGCTGGAAGTACCACTGGCCCTGCTCCCGATCGGACGGCCTGTTGAGCGCGACCACCCGGGCATGCCGGACGTTGATGTACTCCTGGAAGCGTTTGATGGTGCCGCCCTTGCCGGCAGCGTCGCGTCCTTCGAAGACGATGATGTGTTTCGCCCCGTTCTCCTTCGACCACGCCTGGAACTTGAGCAGTTCGATCTGCAGCAGGTACTTCTCGACCTCGTAGGTCGCGCGGTCCATGCGCTCGTCGTACGGGTAGTTCTTGCGCCAGGTGTTCACGGCCTTGCCGTGGATGTCGATCAGGTCGGGATCTTCGCCGTGATCGTCGCGCACCGAGAAGCCCTCCGTGCGAAGGCGGTCGATGTAGCGGCGTAACTCGTTCTGCACGTGCGCTCCCTGAGTGGCTCGCGACCGGGGCTGTTCGTGTCCGGTCGACCACTTACCTGTATAGGACAAAAGTGAACGGGAGGAAATGGAACGAGGTCCGGGCGTCCTCGCGTGTCCCCCGGCGCCGGTGGG
>JAEZDV010000009.1 GCA_023417985.1 Actinomycetes bacterium
ACCAGGCGGAACAACCGCATGCGGCGGCGCGCGCCGAGGGCGCCCACGAGGATGAACACGATCACTCCAGCGAAACCGATGAGGTAAAGGTCCTCGACGTGGCCACTGTGGTTGCCGATCATCATCAGAAGGAGAAAGGCCGCGAAGATCCAGCCTGCGACGCGGAACACGCGCGGTGCTTCGCCGCTCCAGCCCCAATCCGCCGAGGGCACTTCCGCCACCGTTCTGTCATGGTTGGACTCCAGCTCGGTACCGGCCACCGTTTCCTCCTGCTTGCCAGTTGGTCCTGTTGCCGGTAATCGTGACATACGACCGGCCGTCGTATGAAGTGGGGGCGCTCTCACGGCGGGTCCGGTACGGCCCGTCACACCGGTTCATGACGTACACATCGCCGTCGGGAAGAATGCATCCGTGGCCGAAGCAGAGAACTCCTCCCGTACCCGCGTGCTGCTGCTGGGCAGCACCGGTTCCATCGGAACCCAGGCACTCCAGGTGATCGGAGCCAACCCCGACCGGTTCGAAGTCGTCGGCTTGGCTGCGGGCGGGGGCAACATCGACTTGCTGGCAGAGCAGATCCGCGCGTTCGGTGTGTCCGAGGTCGCCGTCGCCGATCCCGATGCCGCGTCGCGTCTCGATCTGCCGGTGCGCAGCGGTCCCGATGCCGTGACCGCACTCGTGCGGGAGGTGGAGGCCGACGTCGTGCTCAACGGACTGGTCGGCTCGCTCGGGCTCGCGCCGACGCTCGCAGCGCTGGAAACCGGCGCGCGGCTGGCACTGGCGAACAAGGAGTCGCTCGTCGCCGGTGGTGCCCTGGTGACCGCCGCAGCCGCCCCGGGACAGATCGTTCCCGTCGACTCCGAGCACTCGGCGATGGCACAGTGCCTGCGCGGCGGTACCGCCGACGAGGTCGCACGCCTGGTACTCACCGCATCGGGTGGGCCGTTCCGCGGCTGGACCGCAGACCGGCTCGAGTCCGTCACACCGGAGCAGGCCGGCGCCCATCCCACCTGGTCGATGGGCCCGATGAACACGCTCAACTCGGCGACCCTCGTCAACAAGGGTCTCGAACTCATCGAAGCCCACCTGCTGTTCGGTATTCCGTACGAGCGGATCGACGTCACCGTCCATCCCCAGTCGATCGTCCACTCGATGGTGACCTTCACCGACGGGTCGACGCTCGCCCAGGCATCGCCTCCCTCGATGACCCTCCCGATCGCGCTCGCCCTCGGCTGGCCGCACCGGGTGGCGGAGGCGGCACCTGCCCTCGACTTCTCGACGGCGTTCACGTGGGAGTTCGAGCCGCTCGACAACGAGGTGTTCCCCGCCGTGGAACTCGCGCGCGCCGCCGGCAGCCGCGGCGGGTGTCTCACCGCGGTGTACAACGCGGCGAACGAAATCGCGGCGGAGGCGTTCCTCGCAGGACGGCTGTCGTTCCCCCGGATCGTGCGGACCGTGGAGGCCGTGCTGGGCGAGGCCGACGAGTGGTCCGCGCAACCCAGTACCGTGGACGATGTGCTCGCAGCCGACGGCTGGGCCCGCAGCCGGGCGCGCACACTCGTCGACTAGGAGGATCGGCCACACATGATGTTCGCACTGGGCGTGCTCGTCTTCGCCTTTGGCATCGCCGCCTCTATCGCACTGCACGAAGCCGGTCACATGTGGACCGCACAGAAACTGGGCATGAAGGTCCGCCGGTACTACATCGGCTTCGGGCCCCGCATCTTCTCGTTCCGGCGTGGTGAGACCGAATACGGACTCAAAGCGATACCCGCCGGCGGCTTCTGCGACATCGCAGGGATGACCGCACTCGACGAGCTCGCGCCCGACGAGTACGACCGCGCCATGTACAAGCAGAAGACATGGAAACGCCTGGTCGTGATGTCGGGCGGTATCGGCATGAACTTCCTGCTGGGCATCATCTTGATCTATGTGCTCGCCGTCACGTGGGCGCTTCCCGAACTGCGTCCCCAGGCCACGGTCGCGGAAGTGTCGTGCGTGGCACCCAGCCAGGCGGGCGAGGAAGGCGACTACGCCCTCGCACCGTGCACCGGCACCGGACCGGCAGGAGAAGCCGGGATCCGGCCCGGCGACGTGATCGTCGCTGTGGACGGGCAGGAGGTCGAGGGGTTCTATGCGCTGGTCGAGGCGACACGAGCCGCCACGGGCACCGTCGACTTCACGGTCGAACGGGACGGGGAGACCCTCACCGTGCCGGTCACCGTCGAGCAGGTCCAGCGCTACGTCCAGGACACCCGAACCGGGGAGATCACCTCGGAGACCGTCGGCGCGATCGGTGTGACGGGCGAGGAGAACCGGCCCACCGAGTACAACGCGATCACCGCCATCCCGGGAACACTGAAGTTCACCGGCGACCTGATGGTCATCACCGCGCAGTCGCTCATGGACCTGCCCAGCAAGGTGTCGGACCTGTGGACGGCGGTGACGGGAGGCGAGCGCGCGGTCGACACGCCCGTCAGCGTCGTGGGTGCCAGCGTCATCGGCGGCCAGTTCGCCGAACGCGGGATCTGGCAGTCGTTCGTGCTGCTGCTCGCGCAGCTCAACTTCTTCCTCGGCGCCTTCAACCTTCTTCCGCTGCTCCCGCTCGACGGCGGACACATGGCGGTGGCTGCTTACGAACGCATCCGCAACTGGATTCGCGGATTGCGTGGGCTCCCGGACGGAGCACCCGTCGACTACATGAAACTGCTTCCGCTGACCTATGTCGCTGTCGTGATCGGCGGCGCGTTCATGGTCCTCACACTCACTGCCGACATCATCAACCCCATCCAGCTGTTCTGACCTGCGCGGCTAGACTTGCCAGATAGCTACGAAAGAAGGCGAACTGTGACCAGCCCCGTCGGATTGGGCATGCCCGAACTGCCTGCGGTCCTCGCTCCGCGACGCAAGACACGCCAGCTCATGGTCGGCAATGTCGGTGTCGGCAGCGATCACCCCGTCTCGGTGCAGTCGATGTGCACGACCAAGACACACGACATCAACGCCACCCTCCAGCAGATCGCCGAGCTCACCGCCTCCGGCTGCGACATCGTGCGCGTCGCCTGCCCCCGGCAGGAGGACGCCGACGCCCTCGCAACCATTGCGCGGAAGAGCCAGATCCCGGTGATCGCCGACATCCACTTCCAGCCGCGGTACATCTTCGCGGCGATCGACGCGGGATGCGCCGCTGTGCGGGTCAACCCCGGCAACATCAAGGAGTTCGACGGCCGCGTCAAGGAGGTCGCCAAGGCCGCCGGCGACGCCGGTATTCCGATCCGTATCGGCGTCAATGCCGGGTCTCTCGACCCGCGCCTGATGCAGAAGTACGGCAAGGCGACCCCCGAAGCGCTCGTCGAGTCCGCGCTGTGGGAAGCGAGCCTGTTCGAGGAGCACGGCTACGGCGACATCAAGATCTCGCTCAAGCACAACGACCCGGTGATCATCGTCGAGGCGTACCGCCAGCTCGCCGCCCAGTGCGACTACCCGCTGCACCTCGGAGTGACCGAGGCGGGCCCGGCCTTCCAGGGCACCATCAAGTCCGCGGTCGCGTTCGGCGCCCTGCTGAGCGAAGGCATCGGCGACACCATCCGGGTCTCGCTGTCGGCACCGCCGGCCGAGGAGATCAAGGTCGGCACGCAGATTCTGCAGTCGCTCAACCTGCGTCCGCGCAAGCTGGAAATCGTCTCGTGCCCGTCGTGCGGGCGCGCCCAGGTCGACGTGTACAAGCTGGCGGACGAGGTGTCCGCAGGGCTCGAGGGCATGGAGATTCCGCTGCGCGTCGCTGTGATGGGCTGCGTCGTCAACGGGCCGGGTGAGGCACGCGAGGCCGACCTCGGTGTGGCGTCGGGTAACGGCAAGGGCCAGATCTTCGTCAAGGGCAAGGTCATCAAGACGGTGCCGGAAGCGCAGATCGTCGAGACGCTGATCGAGGAAGCGATGCGGATCGCCGAGGACATGGAGGGTGAAGCCGGCGCCGGAAACCCTGTCGTGTCCGTCGGCTGATACCAGGATTTCCCTGTGAGGGTGACGCATGGCACCCTGATCTCGAATCGGCTTGTCGACGGGTGGTGAGCGAGTGCTCAAGCTTCTGGGTGTCCGGTCGCTGGGGGGCCGGGATACGGCCTCGGTGTTGCGGGTGCTCGCGCGAGACCCCGTGGCGTCGTGCATGGTGGCCGGTCGTATCGAGGAATTCGGTCTCGACGGTCGCGCCGTCGGCGGTGACATGTGGAGTCGCGGCGGACCGGAGTCCTCCCTCTGCTTCGCCGGCGCCAACCTCATTCCGTTGCTCGGGGACGCCGACGACATCCGGGCATTCGCCGAGCGTGCCGTCCGTGGGCCCCGGTTGTGCTCGTCGATCGTCGGGCGCGCGGAGTACGCCCTGCCGATGTGGGAAGCACTCGCCCCGTCGTGGGGACCGCCGCGCGAGGTTCGTGCCGAGCAACCGCTCCTCGTGCTCGACCGGGAACCTCGCGTCGCTCCGGACCCACGGGTCCGCCGGGTGCGCCCGGAAGAGCTCGACGCCTACCTTCCCGCCGCGATCTCGATGTTCATCGAGGAAGTGGGCGTCGATCCGCGTCTGGGTGACGGGGGAGCAGGCTACCGGCGCAGGGTCGCGAGTCTCATCGCGGCCGGGCGGGCCTGGGCCCGGTTCGAGGACGGCCGCGTCGTGTTCAAGGCCGAAGTCGGGTCGCAGTCCTCGACGGTCGGACAGATCCAGGGGGTTTGGGTCGATCCGGAAAAACGCGGCCTCGGCCTGGGCTCCGCGGGCACAGCCGCGGTCGGGGCGGCGGTGACCGCCTCCGGGCGTCTGCCGAGCCTGTACGTCAACAGCTTCAACACCCGGGCGCGCGCAGCCTACGAACGGGTCGGTTTCCGTCAGGTTGCGACCTTCACGACGGTCCTCCTCGACTGACGCGATTTCGGCCGATTCGCGCAGTCCGCCGCTTACGATGACGGCGATGAGACCACGAGGTTCGAACTCGGTGCGTGCGCACGTTGCCAGTCTCCGCGGGGTCGCGATCTGGTCGGTTGCAGCTGTGCTCTGCGGCCTCGTCGTGGCCTGCACCCCCCGCGTCGCCGGACCCGAAGCGGCTGCGCAACTGTTCTTCTCGGACTTCGCCTCGCAGGATTTCGCGGCAGCCGCCGCGCGCTCGGACCGGCCCGGTGAAGCCGAGAGCGCGCTGGCGGAGGTGTGGGAAGGGCTGCAAGCCGAATCATTGGTTGCGAGCACCACTTCCATGCGCATCGACGGTGATTCGGCGACCGTGGGATACAGCTACGAGTGGCATCTGCCGCGGGAGCGGGTGTGGCAGTACTCCGGTGAACTGCACATGGGACGCAGTGGCGACCGATGGGCGGTCAGATGGGCGAAATCGGCTGTCCACCCGCAACTCGGCAACCGTCAGACCTTGCAGTTGCGCAGCACCGCGGCGCCGCGCGCCCGCGTCAACGAGCGTGCGGGCAGCGACGTGCTCGTTCCCGGCACGGTGTACGGCATCGCCTTCGACGCGGGCCGGAGCAGGGACGTATCGTCCGAGGCCAGAGCCGTGGCGTCTGTGCTCGCGCAGTTCGATCCGTCGATCGGTGCCCAGGCGATCGCCGAGTCGGTGACGGCGGTGTCCGGGCAGCGGGGGCTGATGCGACTCGGGGAGGAGGACTACGATCTCGTCGCCGATCGGCTCGCCGCGATACCCGGCGTCGTGGTCACCGAGCAGGCGGACCTCGTCTCGACCGACCGAACGTTCGCGCCAGATCTCGTCGGCCAGGTGAAGAAGACCGTGATCGGTGAGGTGGACGGCACCGCGGGGTGGAGCGTGGTGATCGTCAACCAGTACGGGGTCGACACGGATGTGCTCACGGAGACGAAACCGCAGCCGGTGCCGTCGGTTTCGATCAGCCTCGACCGCCCGATCCAGGTCGCCGCGCAGAACGCGGTGAATGCCCGCACCGAGCAGGCGATGACGGTAGTGGTCGAAGCTTCCACCGGAGCGGTTCTCGCGGTGGCGCAGAATCCCGCTGCCGACAAAGACGGCCCGGTGGCACTTGCGGGACAGTATCCGCCCGGTTCCACGTTCAAGATCGTCACGTCGGGCGCTGCGATGACGAGCGGCCTCGCGACGCCCGGCACGATGGTGCCCTGCCCGGGCCGCATCACCATCGGGGAACGCAGCATTCCCAACTACAACGAGTTCGCGCTCGGCACCGTCTCGCTGGCCACCGCCTTCGCGCGCTCCTGCAACACCTCCTTCGCCGACCTGGCTTCCCGGTTGGCCCCGGACGCTCTGCACGCCACCGCCCGCACCTTCGGGATCGGCGTCGACTACGAGGTGGTCGGCATGCCCACGTTCACCGGTTCGGTACCGCCGGCCGACGACCTCGTCGAACGCACCGAGGACGGATTCGGCCAGGGCAAGGTGGTCGTCAGCCCGTTCGGAATGGCACTCGCCGCTGGCACGGTCGCGAGCGGACGAACTCCCGTCCCGTATCTGATCCGGGGACGGGAGACAGCCGTGCAGGACGAGGCGCCGCAAGTCTCTCCCGATGTCGTCACGGGACTGCGCGACATGATGCGTCTGGTGATCACGAGCGGTACCGCGGACCGGATCCGCGACCAGGGCGACGTGTACGGCAAAACCGGTGAGGCGGAGGTGGAGGGGGGCTCCCACTCGTGGTTCGTCGGCTACCGGGGCGACCTCGCGTTCGCGACACTCGTAGTGCGCGGCGGGAGTTCGGACAACGCCGTAGCCGTGACCCGGGACATGTTCGCCGCACTCCCGCCCGGCTACCGGGACGGCGGAGCCTGAACCCGGTCAGCTCGCGGGAGGTTTCGCCGGATCGAGTATGCGGTGGCTGAGTCCTCCGCGTCGGCCGGCCACCCACGTGACGAGCCACAGCAGTGCCCCGATTCCGAGCAGCACCGCCGCGATGCGGTACTGGGTGCCCGGGCGATCCACCAACGGGGAGACAAGGAACACGCAACTCACGACACCCAGCACCGGCAGCACCGTCGGCGCCCGGAAATGCTTGTGGTCCACGCGATCGCGGCGGAGCACCAGGACAACCACGTTGACGATCGCGAAGACCATGAGCAGCAGTAGCGCGGTCGTGCCCCCGAGTTCGGGGATCTCACCGACGAAGGTGATCAGGCCGATTGCGAGCAGGGTGGTGAATGCGATCGCCACGTGAGGGGTGTGCCGCGTCCGGTGCACCTTCCCCAGAACTGCGGGAACCACCCCCTCGTGGGAGATCCCGTACAGCAGACGGCTGGCCATCAGCATGTTGATCAGGGCGGTGTTGGCGACCGCGAACATGGTGATGAAGGCGAAGATTCCGAGGGGGAAGGCCGGCGCGCCCGCCTCCACCACTCGCAGCAGCGGGGTTTCGCCCACACCGAGCAGGTCGGGCGGCACCAGCGCCACCGCGGTGACGGACACCAGCACATAGATGAGCGCGGTGACGAACAGTCCGCCGAGCAGCACCTTCGGGAAGATCCGGGTGGGGTTCTTGCACTCCTCGGCCATGTTGACCGAATCCTCGAATCCGACCATGGCGAAGAAGGCGAGTGCCGTGCCTGCGACGACGGCGGTGAACACCGACCGGTCACCGGTCTCGATGTCCACGACCCGCGAGAAGTCACCGTTGCCGAAACCCAGCGCCCACATCCCGATGAAGACGATGATCAGCAGGCCGGACAGCTCGACGACCGTGAGCACGACGTTCGTCTTCACGCTTTCACTCACCCCACGTGTGTTGACGAGTGCCACGACGAGGATGAATCCCAACGCCACCAGCGTGATTCCGATTCCGTCGGCGGAGTCCAGTTCGAATGCCTCCGCGAAGTTCGCCGCGAACGCGCGTGCTGCCGTCGACGCCGAGGTGATCCCGGACGCCATCACCGTGAATGTGACCATGTACGTGAGGAACTGGATCCCGAACGCCTTGTGCGTGTACAGCGCGGCACCGGCGGCCCGCGGATACTTCGTCACCAGTTCGAGGTAACTGAACACCGTGATGGTGGCGACGACGAATGCCAGCAGGAACGGCAGCCACACCACGCCGCCGACCTCGCCGGCGACACTTCCGGTGAGCGCGTAGATTCCGGTGCCGAGAATGTCGCCGACGATGAAGAGCAGCAGCAGGCCGGGGCCCATCACGCGCCGGAGTTCGGGTGCTGCGGTGGTCTCGGGCATCGAATACTCTCCTTTCCGATGCCCGGCCGGTCCGGTACCCGAAGAGGTCAGGGCAGCAGAAGGTCAGGGCAGCAGACCCGATTTTCTCGCGGCGACCACCGCTTCGTGGCGGGAATGGACGTCGAGTTTGCTCATCGCACTGCGGAGGTAGCTCTTGACCGTCTCGGGGCCGACGGACAGCCTGCGGGCGATCTCGGGATTGCTGCACCCCAAGGCGACGTAGGAAAGGACGTCGGTCTCGCGCGGTGAGAGCGTCACCTCCGGGCGCGCACCGTCTGCTCCCGCCAGTGCGGCAGCGAGTCGCTCGGACAGCGAACGCAGGCGCCTCTGCAACTCCTCGTCGCCCGTTTCGTGCGCCAGCGTGCGCAATTCGGCGTGCACCTCGCGTACGTGCGCGGTGGCCACGGGATCGGGGTCGCCCGGCCCGAGATGGGCGAGCATGGCCATCCGTCGATCGACTTCGTCCCGCAC
>JAEZDV010000054.1 GCA_023417985.1 Actinomycetes bacterium
CCTCCAGTGAGTGCACTATCGACCCCCGGCCAGTCCGAGGTAGGCCGCTGCCATTTCGATTCGCACCATCAACACCGCAATCTGTTCGAGCACGGGCGGCACCGTGTCGGATTCGAATTCGCCTACCACCGATACCAGTTCGGCGTCGGGCAGCGCAGCGACACGGCGTTGCGCCGCGAACCGATCGGCGTCCGTGCTGAACGCGAAGACGCGCGCCGGCGGCAGCGGCGCGGGACCGTCCAGTTCCTCGTCGTGGAACAGCGGATCGTATCGTTCACCACCCACCGTGAGCGACTCCAGCAGGCGATCACGGGCGACCAGCACGTCGGACAGCGCCGCCGCGGACGCCACGACCCCCGCACCCTGCAGCAACGACTCCGACGCGTGCCGTGCCAGCGCGAGCGTGGCGGGCCGGTCTCCGGCCAGGATCACCCGCCGCGACTGCATCCGTACGGCAAAGGATTTCGCGGGATTGTGGAACACTTCGTTCGACGGATGGTCGCGCAGCGCCTCCCGGTCGACCGCGTCGGCGAGGCGGACGAGATCCACCCCGGCGGCATCTCGGCGCAGTACGTCGCGCATGACAGCCAGGACGGCGTAGAACACGGCGATGTGGCGGGCCAGCGCATATCGCGTGGGAACCTGCACCCGGGGTGGGAGCAGCACCGCCCGGCCGGCGGTGACGGCCCGCACCGGGCCTTCGTCGGGCGCATCGACGATCACTTCGGCGCTGCGCCGCAGGGCAGCGTCGATGGATCCGGCCAGCGCCGGATCGCCGGCATCGTTCCCGGCCACCACCACGACGTCGAGCGCCCCCACCCACGGAGGTGTCACCGCGGCGTGCACCAGCGGGGTCGCCGAATGCTCGGCGAACAGCGACAGCACGAGATCGGCCGCGCGACTCGACCGCGCGTCGGTGCCGACGAAAACCACGCTGCGTGGCCGCACGTCGACGAGGCTGTCGAGCACCCGTTCGTCGACGGCGGTGGCCACCGCACGGATCTGCGCTCCGCCGAGAGCAGCACTGCGAAGGACGCCGTCGACGTCTGCTGCGATCACTTCGTCGACATCGTCGAAGTCGAACAGCGGCAAGGGAGCCGTCACGACCGCGTCACCTTCCTTCCGCCGGCCCGGCCCCCGCCCCGATGCCGAGCATCTCGATTATTCCCCGCGCGACGACCTACGTCACGCACGCACAACAGCAAGGATCTCCTTCACCAGCGCATCGACCTCGTCCCCGGTGCGGGCCTCCACGTTGAGCCGCAGCAAGGGCTCGGTGTTCGAGGCGCGCAGATTGAACCACGCACGGTCCGGCAGGTCCACGGTCACGCCGTCGAGTCGGTCGACGGATACGGCGCGGTCGGAGAAGGCGGCGATGACGGCCTCGGTGCGTTCCGCCGCGTCGTTCACGGTGGAGTTGATCTCACCCGATGCCGCGTAGCGGTTGTAGGAAGCCATGAGGTCGGACAGGGTGCCGTCGTGCGTGGCGAGCGCCGCCAGCACGTGCAGCGCCGCGAGCATGCCCGAATCGGCGCCCCAGAAATCGCGAAAGTAGTAGTGCGCGGAATGTTCGCCGCCGAACACGGCGCCGGTCTCGGCCATCTGCTGCTTGATGAACGAATGCCCGACCCGGGTGCGCAGCGGAACGCCACCCTGCTCGGCAACCAGTTCGGGCACGATCCGGGACGTGATGAGGTTGTGGATGATCGTCGAACCCGGCTCCTTGGCCAGTTCCCGAGTCGCAACGAGCGCGGTGACCGCCGACGGAGTGACGGGTTCGCCCCGCTCGTCGACGACGAAGCACCGGTCGGCGTCGCCGTCGAACGCCAGGCCCACGTCGGCGCCCGACTCCACGACGAGCCGCTGCAGGTCGACGAGGTTGGCGGGATCGAGCGGGTTCGCCTCGTGGTTGGGGAAGGTGCCGTCGAGTTCGAAGTACAGCGGCACGAGTTCGATGGGCAGCGGACCGAACACCGCGGGCACGGTGTGCCCGCCCATCCCGTTTCCGGCGTCCACCGCGACCTTGAGTGGTCGCATCTGCGACAGGTCCACCAGGCCGCGAAGGAACGACGCGTAGTCGTCGAGCACGTTGCGTGTGGTCACGGCCCCGGGGTCACCCTCGTACTCGGGGACACCGTCGACGAGTTCGGCGGAGATGATCGCCAGTCCCGTCTCCTGCCCGACCGGCTTGGCACCCGCGCGGCACAGCTTGATGCCGTTGTAGGCCGCCGGATTGTGGCTCGCGGTGAACATCGCACCGGGCGCGTCGAGCAGACCCGACGCGAAGTACAGCTGGTCGGTGGAGGCCAACCCGATCAGGACGACGTCGAGACCCTGTGCGGTGACCCCGTCGGCGAAGGCCTGCGACAGCTTCGGCGACGATTCCCGCATGTCGTGCCCGACGACCACCCGATCGGAGGCCTTCTCGCTCCGGATCAGACGCGCGAACGAAGCCCCGACCTCGCGGACGAAGTCCTCGTCGATCTGCTCCCCCACAACACCCCGGACGTCGTACGCCTTGACCACCGCTGACACCGACTCGGCAGATCTCGCCACTTGTTCCGCTCCTGCTACTCGACTTCGAGCCGCGCCATCCTGCGTGACACGGCCCGTGGTCAGCCTAGTGGGACGCCGTCAGGATGTGGGGTCGGGAAGGACTCGCAGGTGACCGCGGCGTCCTGTACGACCCGTGGGCGCGACGGCGACGCGATGGGAGCTTTCGGATTGTGCGGCGTCGGTTTCGCCGCGGACACGCTCACCGAGTCCGGCTTCCCGCACGGCCTCGGCCAACGCCGTGAGGTCGTCCTCGTCCGGCGTACCCGACGAGAAGGCACCCTCGTATCGCACCAGCTCCCAGCCCTTCGGAGCGGTGATGCGCGAACCGTGCGTGTCGCACAGGTCCCACGAATGAGGTTCGGCGACGGTGGCCAGCGGCCCGACGACAGCGGTGGAATCCGAGTACACGTAGGTCAGCGTCGCAACAGCTGGGTTCTTGCACCCAGGCCGGCAGCATCGACGCAGTGTTCTCACGGTAGGGAGCGTAGCGCGCCGCGGTCCCCGGGACTATTCGGACACACCGTTTCGAGCCGACGGAATTTTCGTGTCGTACTGTCCACTACATGGCCCGTGCACGTCGTTCCCGCCCGCTCTCGTCCCGTTCCGTGACGCGGCGCGGCCGGGGAATTCGCGGACCGGTGTTCCCGCACGAGTTGCCCGTGTGGAAATCGCGGGCGGAAAAATTCGACCTTCTCGTCCTGACCGCATTCGCCCCGATCGACGCGCGGTGGCACCAAAGGCTCACGAAACTCGATATCGCGGTGGACGAGGTGCCCAAGATCCGCGCACGCGATCCCGACACCGTCAATTGGCCGGACGAGGTCGTCGCCGACGGCCCGGTGCCGCTGTCGCGTCTCGTGCCGGCGGGCATCGATCGCCGGGGTGCGGCGACGCGGGCCCGGATCGTGCTGTTCCGGCGTCCCCTCGAGCTTCGTGCGAAGGATCCCGAGGACCTCGCGGACCTGGTGCACGACGTCCTCGTACACCAGGTCGCCACCTATCTCGGTATCGAACCGGAAGTCGTCGACCCCGAACTCGGTGGATTCGACGAGGAGGAGTGAGCGGAGCCGGAACACCGGCGTCCCGAATTCCCAAGTGCTCGACCCGAGAACGTCCGATTGGGCGACACCGAACATGCGAAAGGCTGTCTCTTAAACACAACTCCGAGCCCA
>JAEZDV010000012.1 GCA_023417985.1 Actinomycetes bacterium
TAAAGGGGCTCTCGAACGGCCGCCCGCCGCCCGGTAGGTCGGCTGCTCGCAGCGGTGTAGCTCAGTTGGTAGAGCAAACGACTCATAATCGTTGTGTCGCCGGTTCAAGTCCGGCCATCGCTACCAAAGTTGAATGAACCACCTGATCGATCCTGATCAGATTTAACCGAAAGAAGGCATCCCGTGGCCTCCTCTACAGACGTCCGGCCGAAGATCACCTTGGCCTGCGAGGTGTGCAAGCACCGCAACTACATCACCAAGAAGAACCGTCGCAACGACCCCGATCGGCTCGAACTGAAGAAGTTCTGCCCGAACTGCGGTACGCATCAGTCGCACCGCGAGTCGAAGTAGCCTGATCCGATAGACGTCGACGCGTAAGGTCTCCGCAATACCGACCGCGCCTGTTGGCGTCCTGGGCGGAATTGCGGAGGTTTTTGCGTATGACGGACGCACTCGTATCCGAAGACTCTGTGGACGTGACCGAACAGGCCGGGATCCAGTTCGATGTCGCCGCGCATGCGAAGTCCATGGTCGGACACCACTACCGTGTGGACGACTTCTACGAGGTCGGTCGGGAGAAGATTCGCGAGTATGCCCGCGCGGTGCTCGACGGACATCCTGCGCACTACGACGAGCAGGCAGCCAAAGGCCTCGGATACGACGGCCTGATCGCTCCGCTCACGTTCATCTCGATCGTCGGCATGATCGCCCAGCGCAAGCTGTTCGACGAAGTCGTCACGGGTTACGACCTCAGCCAGATCATGCAGACCGATCAGCGCCTCGTCTTCCACCGGCCGATCCAGGCGGGCGACCGCCTGTTCTGTGACGTGTATCTGGAAGAGTTCCGCCAGGCAGCCGGCAGCGACATCATCACCACGAAGAACATCATCACCGATCAGTTCGACAATCTGGTGCTGACGTCGTGGACCACCCTGGTGGGTCGTACCGGTGGCGAGGTGGATGCCAATATCGCCCACGCGGTCAAGGACGTGATGATGCATGAGCCTTCGTAGTTTCGAAGACGTCGTGGTCGGGGACGAACTCCCCGCCAAGGTCGTTACGCTCACGCGCGGCAATCTCGTCAACTACGCCGGTGTGTCGGGGGATCCCAACCCGATCCACTGGAGCGACAACGTCGCCGAGCTTGCCGGCTTGCGCGGCGTCGTCGGTCACGGCATGCTCTCCATGGGCATCGGGGCCGGCTTCGTCACGGAGTGGCTGGGAGACCCCGGCGCGGTGAAGGAATACAACGTTCGCTTCACCAGTCCGGTATTCGTGGGGGCCGACACGGCCGCCGCGATCGAGTTCAACGGCAAGATCAAGTCGTTGGACCCGGAAAGCAAGACAGCAGTGGTCGCGATCGTGGCGAAGTCGGAGGGTCGTAAGATCTTCGGGCGGGCCACGGCAACGGTTCGCCTGGCCTGACGGCCGGGCGGATTGGGTTTGTTCCGGAGCAATGCAGTACACTAAAGCTTCTGGGATCGTATAGCGCAGCGCGCTGCTCTTCGGTGCTCGTACAAGCCGATGGGGTAGCGCGCGTGTCATGTGATCGCAGATGGGTCGATCGAAGAGGTGCTCACACGAGCCACCGCGGATCGCCCAAAGGGGCGTAGCTCAATTGGCAGAGCAGCGGTCTCCAAAACCGCAGGTTGCAGGTTCAAGTCCTGTCGCCCCTGCACCCGGACTGCCAGCGACCGAGAGGAACGATGTGAGCGAGGAGCGCGGTAAGCGCCTCAGCGACACCGGAGGTTTCACCTCCCGCGACGCTGGACCGGCAACCGGCGCAACCCCCGACGATTCCTCTGCGGTCGCGAGGCCGAGCGGCAAGCGCGTCGCTCGTGGTTCGTCCGATGGTGGACGGGTTTCCGTCGTCAAGGATGCCGATCAGGCCGGTTCGCGCCGTGCCAGGTCCGCCGTCGCGACCGGTGAACGCTCCGGGGACCCGAAGCCCGAGAACTTCTTCAAGCGCCTGCGCCGCTACTTCCGTGAGGTCATCGCCGAGCTCCGCAAGGTGATCTGGCCGAATCGCAAGCAGCTGACCACCTACACGATCGTCGTGGTGGTGTTCGTGGCTGTGATGACGGCGTTCATCTTCGGATTGGACCTGGCGTTCGTGCAGGGCGTCAGCTGGTTGTTCGGCTAGCGCACGCGCGCCTGCAAATTTGATCGACGAGAGGAAAGTGCCGGTGAGCACCCCCGAGAACGACTCCTACGAGGCTTCGGCCGAAGAGCACGTTTCGGACGAGGTTTTCGTTGACGACGCGGCATCCGCCGAGGCCGTCGATGCCGACGCGACGCCCGAGAACGTCGACGACCTTGCCCCCGCGGCCGAGGATGCCGACGCACCCGCCGAAGGTGGCGAGCCCGAGGCCGAGGTCGATCCGGCCGTGGCTCTCGAGAAGCAGCTCCGCCTCGAGGCCGGCGACTGGTATGTGATCCACTCCTACGCCGGTTACGAGAACAAGGTCAAGGCCAACCTCGAGACCCGCGTGCAGAACCTTGACCTGGGTGAGTACATCTTCCAGGTCGAGGTGCCCACGGAAGAAGTCACCGAGATCAAGAACGGGCAGCGCAAGCTGGTCAACCGCAAGGTTCTGCCCGGTTACATCCTGGTCCGCATGGAACTCAACGACGAGTCGTGGGGCGCCGTGCGCAACACGCCCGGCGTGACGGGTTTCGTGGGTGCGACCTCCCGCCCGTCGCCGCTGACGATCAAGGAGGTTGTGAAGTTCCTCCTCCCGCAGCAGGCGAAGAAGAAGCCGGCGGCCGGTACCGCGTCCGCCGGGGAACAGTCGACCGCCGCGTCGTCGAAGCCCACCATCGAGGTGGACTTCGAGGTCGGCGAGTCCGTGACCGTCATGGACGGTCCGTTCGCTACGCTGCCCGCGTCCATCAGCGAGGTGAACGCCGAGCAGCAGAAGCTCAAGGTCCTGGTGTCGATCTTCGGTCGTGAGACCCCGGTGGAGTTGTCCTTCACCCAGGTTTCGAAGATCTGACGCACGAAAGCTTGCTGTAGCAATACGCAAGAACCACACCGAGCAAGAAACTAGGAACAGAGATGCCCCCCAAGAAGAAGAAGATCGCCGGGCTCATCAAGCGCCAGATCCAGGCCGGCGCGGCCAACCCGGCTCCGCCGGTCGGCCCCGCGCTGGGTCAGCACGGCGTCAACATCATGGAGTTCTGCAAGGCGTACAACGCGGCGACGGAGTCGC
>JAEZDV010000073.1 GCA_023417985.1 Actinomycetes bacterium
CCCGCATACCTGCGGGGCCCCGCCGTTCGTTCTGGGTGGACGGCCGGTTACGGCACGTGCCGCACCGCGCCCTTGTCCGCCGACGTCGCCAGTGCGGCGTACGCGCGCAGCGCGGTGGTGACCGTCCGCTGACGGTCGACCGGCTGCCACGGCTTCTCCGACGCTTCCATCTTGGCGCGACGGGTGGCCAGTTCCTCGTCGGACACCAGCACCTCGAGGGTGCGGGTCGCGACGTCGATGCGGATCTGGTCACCGGTTTCGACGAGCCCGATCGTGCCACCGGCGGCAGCTTCGGGTGAGATGTGCCCGATCGACAGGCCCGAGGTACCTCCGGAGAACCGGCCGTCGGTGATCAGCGCGCACACCTTGCCGAGGCCGGCGCCCTTGAGGAACGCGGTGGGATGCAGCATCTCCTGCATTCCCGGGCCACCCTTGGGGCCTTCGTAGCGGACGACCATGACGTCGCCGGGCTTGATGCGCTTCTGCAGGATCGCAGAGACCGCCTCTTCCTGGGACTCGACCACGAGCGCCGGCCCCTGGAAGGAGAACAGTTCCTCGTCGATGCCCGCGGTCTTGAGGATTGCGCCGTCGAGAGCGACGTTGCCGCGCAGCACGACGAGCCCTCCTTCGACGGTGTAGGCGTGCTCGATGTCGCGGATGCAACCGCCGGCCGCGTCGGTGTCGAGCGAGGACCACCGGTTGTCGGTCGAGAACGGTTCGGTGGTGCGCACTCCACCGGGAGCGGCGTGGAACAGCTCGATCGCTTCGTCCGAAGCCTTCCCGGATCGGATGTCCCAGGTATCGAGCCACTCGTCGAAGCTCTTCGTGTGAACCGTCGACACGTCGGTTTCGAGCAGTCCGCCGCGGCGCAGTTCGCCGAGCAGCGCGGGGATGCCTCCGGCGCGGTGCACGTCCTCCATGTGATAGTCCGAATTCGGGGAGACCTTCGACAGACACGGCACCTTGCGGCTGATCGCGTCGATCGTCTCGAGGTCGAAGTCGACCTCACCTTCCTGCGCGGCCGCGAGCGTGTGCAGGACCGTGTTGGTCGATCCGCCCATCGCGACATCCAGCGCCATCGCGTTGCGGAACGCGGCGGGGGTGGCGATGTTGCGCGGGAGCACGGACTCGTCGCCGTCACGGTAGTAACGCAGCGCCGCCTCGACGACGGTGGTGCCGGCGCGCTCGAACAGTGCGCGCCGCGCGGAGTGCGTCGCCAGCGTCGAACCGTTGCCCGGAAGGGCCAGGCCCAGCGCTTCGGTGAGGCAGTTCATCGAGTTCGCGGTGAACATGCCCGAGCACGACCCGCACGTCGGGCACGCGCTGCGCTCGACCTCGTCGAGACCCTCTTCGCTGACGGAGTCGTTGGCGGACGCGGAGATTGCGGTGATGAGGTCTGTGGGGGCCTGCGCGACTCCGCCGACCACGACCGCCTTTCCGGCTTCCATCGGTCCGCCGGAGACGAACACGGTGGGGATGTTCAGACGCATCGCGGCATTGAGCATGCCCGGCGTGATCTTGTCGCAGTTCGAAATGCACACCAGTGCATCGGCGGTGTGGGCGTTGACCATGTATTCCACCGAGTCCGCGATGATTTCGCGGCTCGGCAGCGAGTACAGCATCCCGCCGTGGCCCATCGCAATCCCGTCGTCGACGGCGATGGTGTGGAATTCGCGTGCCACGCCACCGGCGGCCTTGACGGCCTCGGCGACGATCTCGCCGACGTCTTTGAGGTGGACGTGGCCGGGCACGAATTGCGTGTACGAGTTCGCGATCGCGACGATCGGCTTACCGAAGTCGGAATCGGTCAATCCGGTGGCGCGCCACAGTGAGCGCGCGCCGGCTGCATTACGTCCGACGGTGGTGGTGCGTGACCTCAACGGGGGCATGGCTGACTTCCTTGACGGGGTTGTGCGCAAGCGGCGGACCGCATCCGGTCGCCGGGCTGGGACGTGATCCGGGTGGCGGCACAGACGAATTTACTCGTGTGCTATTTGCTCTCGGTATCCGAGTCCGTTTCCGTGACGTCGTCGCGTGCATCGACCTTCGGCTCGGTGTTCTCGCCGGAGTCGTTCTCGACAGAGTCGTCGGCAGCAGTCTCCTTCGCGGCCTGTGCCTCGCGGGCGGCAGCGTAAGGGTCGGTGATGCGCCCGCCGCTGGCCTGCGCCAGTTGCGGTAGGCGACCGAAGGTGACGACCGGCAAAGCGACCTCGGAGTCGTCATCGAGGGTTGCGCGGGCCCAGCCGCGCTTGGGAAAGCGGATCCCCTTCAGCGATTCCCACGGGATGGTCGTGGTGGAAAAGGTCGAACGGGCGACCACTCCCTCGGGGCCGACGACGGTGCGCACGCGGACGACCCATGCGGCGACGAGGAACGGGATCACCAGGGTCCACGCGAAGGCTTCGGGCCACGCGAGGGCGGGGGACGCCAGCGCCAGGAACAGAAGCCCGCACGCGAGGAACGACAGACGCGAGATCTGGATGACCTGCGTCGTCGAATCGGGCGTGTGGGATGATGGGGGAGGTGGCACGGGCTGCTGTGAAGATGACACCTCTACATCTTGTCACTGCAGCCGCGGCATCTCACATTCTGGGACAGTAACCACACCAAGTTGACTGTCTCCACACCATGCGCCTACCGTCAAGCGCGTGAATCAGAATGGGTTGCTCGTAATCGGCCGGCGCGTCGTCGCCTGAGCCGCATTCTGCAACTCGCCCACGACGCGCCACCCTCGTACAGCACAACGCTGACGAGGGTTTTTTGTTGCCCGGAGCCAGAATCAGAGGAATTGCAGTGAGCGCACCAACCGCACGGCCTCAACCCTCGCCGCGAAAGCCGGGGGCCAGTACTCCTGCCACCGCCGCCGCGGTGACCCCTGCTACCCGGCGCCCCGTCGCGCCCGAGCGCGTCACCGGCGCCCAGTCGGTGGTCCGAGCGCTCGAGGAACTCGAGGTGGACACGGTCTTCGGCATTCCCGGCGGCGCGATTCTGCCCGTATACGACCCCATCTACGATTCGAAGCGCGTGCGACACGTCCTCGTCCGGCACGAGCAGGGTGCAGGCCACGCCGCCACCGGATACGCCCAGGCCACCGGCAAGGTCGGCGTGTGCATGGCGACCTCCGGCCCCGGCGCGACGAACCTGGTCACCCCCCTCGCGGACGCTCAGATGGACTCGGTGCCGCTCGTGGCGATCACGGGCCAGGTCGGCCGTCCGCTCATCGGCACCGACGCGTTCCAGGAAGCCGACATCTCGGGCATCACGATGCCCATCACGAAGCACAACTTCCTGGTCACCGACGGCGCCGACATCCCGCGCGTCCTCGCTGAGGCCTTCTATCTCGCATCGTCGGGCCGTCCCGGCGCGGTCCTCGTCGACATCCCGAAGGACATCCTGCAGGCCCAGACGACGTTCAGCTGGCCACCGGAGATGCACCTGCCCGGCTACCGGCCCGTCACCAAGCCGCACGGCAAGCAGGTCCGGGAGGCCGCACGCCTGATCGCGGATGCGCGTAAGCCTGTGCTCTACGTCGGCGGCGGTGTCATCAAGGCCGACGCTTCGGCAGAGCTGCTCGAGCTCGCAGAACTGACCGGGATCCCTGTGGTCACCACACTGATGGCGCGCGGTGCGTTCCCCGACACCCACACCCTTCACTGCGGAATGCCGGGCATGCACGGCAATGTCGCAGCCGTCGCGGCGCTGCAGAAGAGCGACCTGCTCGTCACTCTCGGCGCCCGCTTCGACGACCGCGTCACCGGCCAGCTCGATTCCTTCGCGCCCGATGCCAAGGTGATCCACGCCGACATCGATCCCGCCGAGATCGGCAAGAACCGGCATGCGGACGTCCCGATCGTCGGCGACTGCAAAGAGGTTCTCGTCGAGCTCATCGAGGCGATCCGCGCTCATCTCGCGACGAACACCACGCTCGACTACTCCGCCTGGTGGGCCTACCTCGACGACATCCGTCGCACGTACCCGCTGAGCTACGACCGCCCGTCCGACGACACCCTGTCGCCGCAGTTCGTGATCCAGGCCGTCGGCAAGCTCGCCGGCCCCGACGCGGTCTACTGCGCCGGTGTGGGACAGCACCAGATGTGGGCCGCCCAGTTCATCGATTACGAGAAGCCGCGTACGTGGCTCAACTCCGGTGGGCTCGGCACCATGGGTTATGCGGTGCCCGCGGCCATGGGCGCCAAGATGGGCTGCCCGGACACCGAGGTCTGGGCCATCGACGGTGACGGCTGTTTCCAGATGACCAATCAGGAACTCGCGACGTGCGCCGTCGAGGGTGTGCCGATCAAGGTCGCTCTGATCAACAACGGCAACCTCGGTATGGTCCGCCAGTGGCAGACGCTCTTCTACGAGGAGCGGTACTCGAACACCGATCTGTCCACGCACTCGCTGCGTATCCCGGACTTCGTCAAGCTCGCAGAGGCACTCGGCTGCGTCGGTATCCGTGTCGAACGTGAGGAAGACGTCGAACCGGCTATCCGGCGCGCGCAGGAGATCAACGACCGCCCGGTCGTCATCGACTTCATCGTCGGTAAGGACGCACAGGTCTGGCCGATGGTCGCCGCAGGCACGGGCAACGACGAGATCATGGCTGCCCGGGACATCCGCCCCCTGTTCGACGAGGACACTCCCGAGGACGACGCCACCGTCGTCGACGCAGTGCTCGAACGTGACAATGCACGCGGCCGTCAGGGCGCAGCCGAGGAGGAAGCCAAGTGAGTACGAGCCACACCCTCAGTGTCCTCGTCGAGGACAAGCCGGGCGTGCTGGCCCGAGTCGCATCGCTGTTCTCGCGACGCGGCTTCAACATCGAATCCCTTGCCGTCGGTGGCACCGAGGTGCCCGACATCTCGCGGATGACGATCGTGGTGACCGTCGACGAGTTCCCGCTCGAGCAGGTCACCAAGCAGCTCAACAAGCTCGTCAACGTCATCAAGATCGTCGAGCAGGAGGGTGAGGCGTCCGTCGCTCGCGAACTCGTGCTCATCAAGGTGCGGGCCGACGCCAGTGTCCGCACCCAGGTCATCGAGACGGTGAATCTCTTCCGCGCCAAGGTGATCGACGTGTCACCCGAGTCGCTCACGATCGAGGCCACCGGTACCCGCTCCAAGCTGGATGCGCTTCTCCGGATGCTCGAGCCGTACGGAATCCGGGAAATCGTCCAGTCCGGCGTCGTTGCCGTCGGACGCGGTCCCAAGTCCATCACGGCTACCCGTTAGCCTTAACACACCCATTTGCTGAAAGAGGTAGGAACTGTGGCAGTCGAGCTTTTCTACGACGACAATGCCGATCTGTCGATCATCCAGGGCCGCAAGGTCGCTGTGATCGGTTACGGCAGCCAGGGGCACGCACACTCGCTGAGCCTGCGTGATTCCGGCGTCGACGTGCGCATCGGGCTGAAGGAAGGTTCGAAGTCGCGGGCCAAGGCAGAAGAAGCCGGCCTCACCGTCGGCACGCCGGCCGAGGTTTCCGCATGGGCCGACGTCATCATGCTGCTCGCTCCCGACACCGCGCAGGCGTCGATCTTCACCAACGACATCGAGCCGAACCTCCAGGACGGCAACGCGCTGTTCTTCGGCCACGGCCTGAACATCCACTTCGGCCTGATCAAGGCTCCGGAGAACGTCACCGTCGGTATGGTCGCCCCCAAGGGCCCCGGCCACCTGGTGCGTCGTCAGTTCGTCGACGGCAAGGGCGTCCCGGCGCTCATCGCCGTCCACCAGGACCCCAAGGGTGAGGGCGAGGCTCTCGCCTTGTCCTACGCGAAGGCGATCGGTGGCACCCGCGCGGGCGTCATCAAGACGACCTTCAAGGAAGAGACCGAGACCGACCTCTTCGGCGAGCAGGCCGTTCTGTGCGGTGGCACCGAGGAACTCGTCAAGACCGGTTTCGACGTCCTCGTCGAGGCGGGCTACGCGCCGGAGATGGCGTACTTCGAGTGCCTGCACGAGCTCAAGCTCATCGTCGACCTCATGTACGAGGGCGGCATCGCCCGCATGAACTACTCGGTGTCCGACACCGCCGAGTTCGGTGGCTACCTCTCCGGCCCGCGCGTCATCGACGCCGGTACGAAGGAGCGCATGAAGGACATCCTCGAGGACATCCAGGACGGCACGTTCGTCAAGCGTCTGGTCGCCAACGTCGAGAACGGCAACAAGGAGCTCGAGGGTCTCCGCAAGGAGAACGCCGAGCACGGCATCGAGGTCGTCGGCAAGCAGCTGCGCGACCTGATGAGCTGGGTCGATCGCCCGATCACCGAGACCGCGTAGTCGTCTCGATCCGGCCACGACGGCGGCCCGCCATCCTGAAAGGGGTGGCGG
>JAEZDV010000120.1 GCA_023417985.1 Actinomycetes bacterium
ACCCCATCCGTGACGGACGTGAGGGAATCGCCGGTCAATACTGTTCCACCGACCAGCGCCAGGTCACCTGTGTGCTCTTGCACGCTCGGGCGGTACGACGTCGTCTCGAACCACACTGCGGCGCTCACGACGAGGACGCACGAGCCCAGTCCTGCAACCAGGACGACCCTCAGCGTCCGCCGCGATCTCCGACGCTTCGTCTCTGCGCGGCGCGCGCTCACGGGATCGGCCGCCAGAACTGCCTCGAACCCTGCTCTTTCACGACGAAGCCCTTCTTCATCAAGTCCGTGCGCAGATCGTCGGCATCCTCGGTGTCCTTCTCCCGCAGAGCCCGCTCCCGAGCCACCAGAATCGTGTTCACGGTCTCGGACAGCTCAGGGGTGCCGGGGATCCAGCGCTGGAACGTTCCGGCGTGCGGATCGTCGTCGTGCCAGGGATAGCCGTAACTGCGGAATGCCTGCTCGATCCTGCCCGCGTCGGCATCGATCTCCTCGCGGGCGAGTTCGCGGGTGGCATCGTCGGTGAGGACCAGTTGCTTCCCGTCGAGGAACACCGCCGCGATGTCGGTGCACGTGATCCGGCGGGTATCCCCGTTCCGCTGGAGCGACACCTCGTCCGGAGCGATGGTTACGCGTGTCGTGTCTCTGATGGTGTTCACGGCAAGCGCAGCGCCCAGCACGAGGCCGGCAACCACACCGAATGCGATACCCCACGTCTTGTCGATGGAGGCAAGCAACTGCAGCGGACCCTGGAACGGCACCCAGGGAAGGTTCTCCGCCCATTCCGCGACCCACGGCAAGCCGACGCCGATGCCCATACCGACGACCGGGGCAATGACGAGCAACGACACCGCGTCGCCGGTCGACAAACCCAGTCGTACCGGCGCCTCTTCACGGCGTCCTCCGGCTGTGCTGTCACCTATCGCCATGCCTGGCGCCCCCTCGAATCCGTCGACCCCGCAATCCGTCTCCTGCCGACGTGCCGGGGCACCCACCTGCCCTGCGCCGTCCGGCGACCGTCGACGTGTGTGAAATGTAGTGCCTTTTTCACCGCTCGGCGACGCACCGGCCGGACCTCGCGGCAGGCGATGGCCTCCCAGAATCGAAGTTTATCGAAACAGCTTGTTGCCGTTCGTGATTCGATATGCCACGGCGTGATCTACGGAGGTCGTGCTCGTCGCAGGGTGTCCATCGGTGCGTGGATCAGCGGCTCGCGACGCGCCGCAGATCGATCGTCCTTCGCCCGAAGGCTTGCTTCGGGCCGAGGACGGGTGCAGCCGGGCCGGCAGTCAGCCCTCCAGAGCCGAGGCGACGCCCGCCGCCATCGGGGTGGTGGGCCGCCCCGGCAACGTGCGCAGATCCTCGGTCACGTGGGCCGAGGCGCCCTGCGAGATCGCTACATCGGCATCGACGATCGACTCGACGGCATGCTCGGGCAGGTCTGCGTGCTGCAGGATCGCCCGGTACTGCTCGGCGGGGACATCGGCGTAGGTGATGGGCACGCCCGACTGTGCTGCTACCTCGGCGGCCAGTTCGGACAGGGTCCACGCGGTGTCGCCGGTGAGGTCGTAGATCTTTCCGGCCTGATCGTCACGTGTCAGGATGATCGCGGCTGCTTCGGCGAGGTCGGCACGGCTCGCCGACGCCATCCGGCCGTTGCCCGCGCTCCCGATGAGTGTGCCGTGTCCGACGGCATTGCCGATGGCGGCCGTGTGGTTCTCGGTGTACCAACCGTTGCGCAAGATGACAGCGGGCTGCCCGGAGGCAGCGATGGCCTGTTCGGTGGCGCGGTGCACGCGCGCCGACCCCATCGTGTTCGTGGGGGCGTGAGTGACCGACGTGTAGGCGAGAAGGCTCACACCGGCAGCGGCTGCCGCGTCGATCACGTTCTGGTGCTGCTGGATTCGCTTGGCATCTGCCCCTGCAGGCGACGACACCAACAAGACCTTGTCGGCGCCTGCAAAGGCAGCCGGAAGTGTCTCGGGCAGGTCGTAGTCGGCTCGGCGGAACTCGACACCCGCAGCAGCGAAGTCCGCTGATCCGGAACAATCGCGGTCCGCAGCGACGATCCGGTCGTCCGGGACTCCTCGGTCGAGGAGGTAGTTGACGATCTGGCTTCCCAGCTGACCTGTAACTCCGATAACTACGATCATGAATAGGATCGATGAGCACGGACCGACGATCAGGCGAGTTGTGAACTCGGAGGTCGGGACCCTCGAACTGGACTGCGACATCCTCACCACTCAACGCCACGACCTGCGGATCATGATATTCACCACCGAACCCGGTAGTGAATCCGACAGCAAGCTCGCGCTCCTCGGAACGATCGGCCTTCAGAAAGTGTCGACCGAGTTCGCATAGCAGCGGAAGTTGCCTCATTCGCCGTCCAGGACTTCATCGCACCGACACGATCGATGGAGTCGGTGGGAAGACAGATGATCTGGTCACGGTGAACAGTCCGGTCCGGTGATTCGGTGGTCGCAACCACAACGGTTTCACGGCGTGTGTCGTCGGACCGCGGCGATTGCGCCGTGTGGACGATAGCCACTCCCCGACCGCGTATGCGTCTCGACTATTTCGAAGCCGGCGTCGACCAACTCTTGGGCGAGTGCGACTACCGGCCATCGATACGCGGTGGACACCGCGTGATCGAACGCCTCGACGGTTGGTCCTTCGAAGAATCCCACCAACAAACCTCCACCCGAACGGATTACCCGTGCGAACTCGGCGAGCGGAGTCCCGATGTCCTTCGGACTGTGGTGGATGAGCGAATACCACGACAGCACGCCTCCCAGCGTTCCGGGCGGTGTATCCAATGCTTCGTAACTGCCGACCTCGAACGACAGTCCCGGATGTTGCGCACGCGCGCGCTCGACGAATTCGGGAACCAGATCGACGCCGCTCACGGGCAGCCCGCGCTCGGCCAAGAAACTCGTCCACTGCCCCGGACCGCACCCGGCGTCGAGTACGGGACCTGCGACGGTCTCGGCCCAGCTAGCGATCAGCGCTCGGTCCGACGGATGCGCCGACGTCACAGAGCCGAACAGATCCGAGTACTCCCGGGATCTGGCCGAGTACGACTCGCGGACGGCCCAGGAGCGGGACTCTACGTTCTCCATACCGCCCATCATCAGTTATCGGATAGCGCATTTCCTTCCGGTACGTATCGGACCACACCTTCATGCGCAAGTCTTGCAATGCTTACTAGGATTGCCATATGGTGCTCACTCCACCAGGCGTGAGGGGACTCCCGATGACCCGCAAGCTGACTTTTGCTATCTGTACGATTTCCGTAACCCACCTGCGTGGGAGCGTCCGTGGAGCGACCTCTACGCGGAAACGCTCGACGTGATCGCCTGGACGGAGACGGTCGGCTTCACCGGCGCATGGGTGCCGGAGCATCACGGCGCCGACGACGGCTACCAACCTTCACCGCTGTTGACGCTCGCGGCCATCGCGGCGCGCACCACGTCACTTCGGCTCGGGTCGGCAGTCGCACTCGCGCCACTCCACCATCCGGTGCGTTTTGCGGAGGACGCAGCCGTACTCGACATCATCTCGGACAGTCGCGTGGAGTTGGCCCTCGGGCTCGGTTACCGACGTCGTGAGTACGACGCGCTCGGACTCGACTTCTCCACGCGTGGAAAGCGATTCGACGAGTTCCTTCAGATCGTCCTCGCCTTGTGGGCGGGGGAGACCGTGACTTTCGAGGGCAGACACTTCACCGTCGAGGACGCGAAGATCATGCCCCCGCCGACGCGCGGGCGGATCCCGCTCTACATCGGCGGTTTCGCGGACAAGGCACTCGAGCGAGTGGCCGAGTACGCCGACGGTTATTTCGGGAACGAAGAGTTCAGCGACCTCTACGCCGAGAAACTGAGGCAACGGGGAAAGGACCCGGCGGGCGCGGGGATCCGTATCCAGGGTTTGTTCTTCGTGGTGGCGAACGACCCGGAGAAGGCGATGGAGGAACTCGCGCCGTACTACCACTACATCAACAACAGTTACGGTGCCTGGCTCGACGAGGACAAAGCCATCGGGATGAGCGACCCCGTACTCGAAAACATGAGCCTGGAGCAATTCGAGCGCAGCGGAATCCTGCAGATCGTCACGCCCGACCGCGCAGTGGACAAGTTCAGGAAAATGCAGGAACGCATGCCGTTCGAGCACTTCATGATGATGATGCCCGCAGGACTGCCGGCCGAAAGGTTCATGGAATACGCGGAACTGTTCGCAAACGAGGTGATCCCCGCGTTCCAGGGTGACACCCCCTGCTGAGTCCACGCCTACTGCGTCGTACTCCTCACGTGCGCGGCGTCCGGGGTCCGGACGGACGGGCCGTACGGCAAAGGATCCCGATCGCGCCGGCAACAACCGAAGGCGAAGACGGGCGACGCACCGCGCAGCACTCTCAGCGCCACCGAACCGGTCGTCTGGCGGACAGTGAGGGCGATGCACAAAGCGGTGTGGGATGCCGATCATCGCGGCGACCGACGACCTGGCACGCCTGATCGCCGTCTTCGACGCCTTCGCAGCCTTCCTTCGCGTCCACCCCGAGGAACCCATCGAGGTCGGGGCCGCCTCGCCCGCACTGCCACCCGCGCCCCATAGCGAGCACTGACCCGACGATCACTCGCGAAGGCAGGCGACGGATCGGCCGAAATCACGACTCATTCCAGAAAAGTGCGTCATAGTGGGGTGGTGCCCACCTCCAGGGAAGCCGCACAGCAGTTGCACGCAGCGGATCTTCGCGTGACGCGGCAGCGGGTCGCCGTTCTCGACGCGGTGGCAACGCACCCGCACACCGACGCCGAGACGATCTTCGGCGCCGTCCGCATCGCGCTTCCCGGAGTTTCGCGGCACACCGTCTACGACATCCTCAGTGCATTGACCTCGCGGGGCGTCCTCCGCCGGATCGAGCCGTCCGGGTCCTCCGCCCGATACGAGTGCCGGGTCGGCGACAACCATCATCATCT
>JAEZDV010000144.1 GCA_023417985.1 Actinomycetes bacterium
GCCCGACGGAATCTGTCCGCCGGGCCGGTCACTGTGGATGAACGGGAAGGTTGTGGATCGTGTCCCGGTCACATATCCGAGATCGCCTCCAGCGGAGGTGTCTTCGCAGCACGATTGCCGGGCCAGAGTGCAGCGAGAACACCGATCACGGCGGAGGCCACCAGCATGCCCACGACCTGCGACCACGGCACCGAAATGATGTCGAGTCCCTGGTCGGCAAGAGTCCGGACGAATGCCCATCCGAACGAAAGGCCCAGCACCACACCGACGATCGCACCGAAGACCGCGATCAGGAGGGACTCGAGATAGATCGTGCGTCGCACCTGCATACGTTGCATGCCCACGGCGCGCAGCATGCCGATCTCGCGTCGCCGTTCGACCACCGACAACGCAAGGGTGTTGACGATGCCGAGAATCGCGATGACCACGGCGAGAGCGAGCAGCCCGTACAGGATGGCGAGCAGCGTGTCGATCTGCTGTGCCTGCTGACCCTTGAACTGCTCACGGTCGAGCACCTGGACGATCACGTACTCCTTGGTGGCGGCCTCGAGTCCGGACCGCACAGCGCTCGGGTCCGCTCCGTCCGCGGTGTTCATGAGCACGACGATCGCCGATCGGGTTGCCGGCGGGGTGAACTGCTCGTAGATCTGCTGGGACATCACCCAGGGGCCGATGAGCTGGCTGTCGTGGTAGATACCGGCCACCGTCGCGTCCACGGTCTCGCCGTCACGACTCGTGATCGGGACGGTCGAGCCGACGGTCCAGCCCTTCTCGGTCGCCGTGCTCTGGTTCACGATCAATTCGTTGCCCGTCGCCTCCGGCACGCCGTCCACCATCTGCAGATCGATCACGTCGTCGAGCACGCCCGTCACCGAAGTGCCGAAACCGTCCTCCCCGGCGAGGTTCGCCCGCACACCGTGGACCGGCACCACCTCGACCACACCGTCGACGCCTTTCGCCGCGTCGGCGGCCGGGAGCGGAACACCGAACATCTGTGGTCCGGTGAGCATGAAGTCGGCTCGGACACCGTTGTCGACCGCGGCATCCACACTGGCCTTCGCCGACGAGCCGAAGACGCCGATCACGGAGACGAGCATCAGGCCCAGGGTGAGAGCGAAGGCGGTGGCTGCGGTGCGGCGGGGATTGCGGGTTGCGTTGGTGCGCGCCAACCGGCCGACGGCACCGAAGGGGCGAGCGAACACCGCACCGAGAGCACCCACGACAGGCCGCGACAACGCCGGCGCGGCAAGCATGACCGCGACGACGAGCAGGAACGCCCCGCCGCCCACGGCGGAGGCCGCGCCTCCTCCGGTGCCCTGCGCACCGAACGCTACGAGCACGACACCGACGACGGCTGCGACGATGCCCGCGAGCGTCCGCACCCGCAGGCCTTCGACGGTTCCGGTGGACTCCTCCCGCATCGCGGCGACGGGAGGCACCCGCATCGCACGACGTGCCGGAGCATAGGCGCTGACTGCGGTGACGACGATACCGACGATCAGGGCCACGACGACTGTGCGCGGCGTCAATTGCAGCGGACCGGACGGCAACCCGAGGTCCGCGGCGTTCAGTGCGGCACGCAGGCCGTAGGCGAGGGCGACACCCGCGGCGATGCCGATGATGCTGCCGATCAGCCCGACGACGAGCGCCTCGAGCGTGACGGAGCGGCCCACCTGTTTCCGGCTGGCGCCGATGGCCCGGAGCAACGCGAGTTCGCGGAGTCGCTGCGCGACGATCATCGAGAAGGTGTTGTAGATGATGAACGTTCCCACCAGCAACGCGATCGCACCGAACGCGAGCAGGAAGTAGTTGAGGAAGTTCAGCGCCTCCGAGACCTGCGACTTCGTCTCCTCGGCGACCTCCGCACCGGTCTGCACCTTCGTGCCCGGTACAGCCGCCGCGACCTCGTCCCTCAGTTCGTCCGGGGACAGGGAGCCGTCGCCCGCGATGTTGAGATACCCGACGTGCCGGCCATCCGTGAACAGTGACGACGCCTGCGATTCGGTGAACATCGCCCCGATGTAGCCACCGGTGTCGGTCTCGAGGTTGTAGATGCCGCTCACCGTCACGGGAACCGTGCCCTGCGTGATGGAGAGGATCGAGGTCCGATCTCCGACCTCGAGGCCGCCGCGCTCGGCGGCGCTGGCGTTGAGCGCGATCTGACCGTCTTCGGCGGGCGGAGTGCCCTCGACGAATTCGCGTGGTTCACCGACGAATTCGTCGGGTGGGTAGTAGGCGTAGCCCTCTACCGGGGCGCCGCCGGTCTGGATTGCGGCACCGTCGGAGCCGAGGAGGACGAGCGTCCCGCCGATGTACGGGGTGGTCCGGTCGACGCCGGGAAGCGCCTCGACCGTCGCAATGTCCTCCACCGGTACGCCGCTCGACCCGGACTCCTCGGGGCTGACGCGAACATCGACCCCCTGCGCGACGTCGCCGAAGATGCCGTCGAACGTGCGCTGCAGCGTGTCCGTGAAGACGAACGAACCGGTTATGAACGCCGTGCCGAGCACGACGGACAGTACGGTCAGCGCAAGTCTCACCTTGTGCGCGGCAAGGTTGCGCAATGCCACCTTGCGGATGGGATTCCCACTCATGCTCGGAACGCTCCTACTTCGCCAGGGGTGACATGGCGGCAGGATCGAACTGCTTCATACGATCCAGGACCGAGTCGGCGGTGGGGTCGCGCATCTCGTCGACGACACAGCCGTCGGAGAGGAACACGACCCGGTCGGCGTATGCCGCGGCACGCGGATCGTGCGTGACGATCACGACCGTCTGCCCGAACTCGTCCACCGAGGCGCGGAGGATCGACATCACCTCCCCGGACGAACGGGAGTCGAGGTTGCCGGTGGGTTCGTCACCGAAGATGATCTCCGGACGGCCGGCAAGTGCGCGGGCGCACGCGACACGCTGCTGCTGCCCACCGGACAACTCGCCCGGGCGGTGGCCGAGACGGTCACCGAGACCGAGACGCCCGACGATGGTGTCGAGCCACTCCTGGTCGACCTTCCGTCCGGCGATGTCGACCGGCAGCGTGATGTTCTCGAGCGCGGTGAGCGTCGGAACGAGGTTGAACGCCTGGAAGACGAAGCCGACGCGGTCGCGCCGCAACTGCGTCATCTGCTTGTCGGACAAGGTGGTCAGATCGGTGTCGCCGATGAACACCTGTCCGGAGGTCGCGCTGTCGAGACCGGCGAGGCAATGCATCAACGTCGACTTGCCCGATCCGGACGGGCCCATGATGGCGGTGAACTCACCGGCGGCAAATTCCACCGTGACACCGTCGAGTGCGTGAACGGCGGTTTCGCCGGTTCCGTAGATTTTCTTGAGATCCTGGGATCGGGCTGCGGGAGCCGAGTGTGATGGCATGAAACCATCTTCCTCGGCCGGACCCGCCAGCACCATCGGGGAGGACCCTGATCCCCGTTTCAGGGATTCTGGGGATACGGCGCCTCCCTGCGTCGGCGCGCGGATCAGGCCCAGCGTGCCTGACCACCGTCGAGCGGAACCGTCGCGCCGGTCAGGTAGCGGGCGTCGTCGCTGACGATCCACGCGACCGCCCGGCCGATGTCTTCCTCGCAGTCGCCGATACGTCGCAGCGGGATGGTCGCGACGAACTCCGCGGCTTCCTCGGGCCGGTTCTCCGTCCACCACGCCAGCCCCGGCGACATCGCGTGAGGTGCCACGGCGTTGACGCGGATCCCGTCGACGCCCCATTCGGATGCGGCGGCCCGGGTCAGCGACCTGAGTGCCTCCTTGACCGAGGCGTATCCGCCGTAACCGGACATGTCCCAGCGCACGGCCGCGGAGCTGACCATGTTGACGATCGATCCCCCTCCACGCGCCTTCATCAGGGGATACACGGTCTGCATCGCGTGCATGGCCGCCACGGGACCGGTGCGGTAGGCCTTTTCCATCACCTTCGCGGTGAGGTCGAGAACGGGACCGAGCGGATTGAGACTCGCATTGTTGACGAGGATGTCGACGCCCCCGAGCAGCTCGGCTGTCCGCTCCACCGTGGCGGTGATCTGGTCGAGGTCGGCGATGTCGCACGGGAGAGGCTCGGCGGTGCCACCCGCCTCCCGGATCCGGCGGACCGTGTCGTCGAGCTTGCTCTCGGTGCGGCCGATTACGGCGACGGCGGCACCCTCGCGGGCCAGAGCCAGCGCGACGCCCTGGCCGATTCCTTGCCCGGCACCGGTGATCAATGCAACCTTGCCGTCCAGCTTGCCCATGGAGATCTCCCTGTCGTCGGTGGCCGACCCGAATCAAGCAGATACCGCGACCACGCATGGCATTGCAGTCCCGGTGACCGGGAAGCTCCCCTACCCTGGGTCCATGCGGATAGGCGCGCACGTCCGTCAGGACGACGACCCCATCGGGCAGGGTGAGCGGCTCGGCGCCGACCTTGTGCAGCTGTTCCTCTCGGACCCCCAGAAGTGGGACACCCCGGGCGAGCACCCGCGGAAGGACCAGATTCTCGCCTCGGACATCGACGTGGTGGTGCATTCGCCGTACGTCGTGAACGTGGCGAGCCTGAACAATCGGCTGCGGATGCCGTCCCGGAAAGCCGTCGCCGAACATGCCGAGGCCGCGTCGAAAATCGGGGCGTTCGGCCTGGTGGTGCACGGTGGTCACGTGCGCGACGGGGAGAATGTCGCGGCCGGAGTCGAGAACTGGCGGAAACTGTTCGAACGCCAGGAGGACAAGGGCGGGTTCCCGGTACCGATTCTGGTGGAGAACACCGCCGGTGGCGATTTCGCGATGGCCCGGTACATCGACGCCATCGGCCGGCTGTGGGACGCCATCGGCGATTACGGGGCCGGATTCTGTCTGGACACCTGCCATGCCTGGGCCGCGGGTGAGGATCTCGTCGACGTGGTCGATCGGGTCGAAGCCGTCACCGGGCGCATCGATCTGGTGCACCTGAACAATTCGAGGGACGAATTCGATTCCGCGCGCGATCGGCACGCGAATCTCGCCGACGGCACCATCGACCCGCAATTGCTCGCCGACATCGCCGTGGCGGCCGGGGCGCCGGTCGTCCTCGAGACGCCCGGTGCCGGTATCGCCGACGACATCGCGTACCTGCGCGAACACACCGGTTAGGACGACGCGGGGTCGCTGTTCCACTGCCCTGGGCCGAGCGCTCGCAGCAGTGCCGGCGCTTCCGCTGCGGGTGTGTCCGGCGCAGCCGAGTAGACCAGCACCGACCGGTCCACGTCGGGTACGTGCAGGGTGTCGCAATCGAGCACGATCGCACCCGGCTCGCGATGATGCACCGTCTTGGTGTGACTGCGCCGGCCGCCCGCCTGCGCGGTTTGGACCCGCGGCCCCCGCGAGGTGGAACAGTTCGTCGCGGCCCGCCAGGTCGAACCGCAGCGCGCTGGTGAGCGCTCCGAGGACCTGCGCCGACGGCACCGGGCCCGGCCCTGTTCGAGTCGCACCACGCAGTCGACGCTGATTCCGGCGAGCATCGCGACTTCCTCACGCCGCAAACCCGGTGTCCGACGGTGTGGACCCGACGCCGGGCCCCACCTCGCCGGGCCGCACCCTCTCACGGGCTCGCCGCAACACGCGGGCCAGTTCGGGGCGGTCGATACTCATGCATCCGGCATGACCGCCATGGGCCGTCGTGTGGATGGGACCGCCGATCCCACGATCGTCCGGTCCTGGCGCGGATCCGCACGCGCGCCGAACCTGGATACATGACAACACAGCAACAGGAACCGTCCACCCGACGCCCGCTCACCGTTCTCGTCACCGGCTCGACGGGAGGGCTCGGCGCCGAAACCGTACGCCGGCTCGCCGCTGCCGGGCACACCGTGTGGATGGGCGCCCGCAACACCGAATCGGGCGAGGACACCGCCGCGAAAGATCCGAGCCGACCTGCCCGAGGCGGACCTCCGGGTCGTGTGCCTGGACGTCACCGACAACGAATCCGTGGACGCCGCGTACGACCGCGTCTCCGAATCGGACACCGGCCTCGACGTCCTCGTCGACAACGCCGGTATCGCCGGTATCGCCGGTAACCACAAGCCCCCGGCGGACACGGTCGACGAGGATTTCCTACCGGTGTTCGGGGTCAACCTCCTCGGTCCGGTGCGCGTGACGCACGCGTTTCTCCCGCTCCTCCGCGCGTCGGCGTCGCCCCGCCTGGTCATGGTGTCGAGCGGGATGGGCTCGTTCGGAATCACCAACGATCCGTCACGCCTCGAGTCCACACTGCACGGTCTCGAGTACTCGTCGTCGAAGGCGGCCCTGAACATGGTGACCTCGGTCTATGCCAAGAGTCTTCCCGGCGTCCGCGTGGTCGCCGTCGATCCCGGCTACACCGCCACCGGGCTGAACGGGTTCTCGGGCACCCAGTCCGTGACTGAAGGCACGGACGCAATCGTCGGGGCGTGCCTCGACGACGCGGTGGACGGTGTTTTCGTCGACCGCTTCGGGAAATTGCCGTGGTGACCCGACCGGGTCAGCCGGGCGGGAGCGCACCCGTCAGGTACCGCTGGAGCGTGGGGCCGACGATCTCCACGACCTGCTCCGAAGGAAGCGACGCCAGCGGTTCGAACGCGAGGACGTAGCGGACCAGCATCACCCCGGTCATCTGCGTTGCGACGAGTTCCGCACGCAGGCGCCCGGTTCCCGTCGGGAGGTCGATCCGGGAGATCAACGGGTCGAGCGCGACCTCGAGGAGAAACACTCGGATCAGTCCTCCGTCGCCGCCTGCGATCTCGGAGCGGAACATGGCTACGGCCGCGTCGCGGTGCGAAGAGTCCCACACGCCGAGGAGCGCGGTGGCGAGGGCGCGACCGAGATCCTCGGTGGGCGCCGTGTACACGGGTGCGAGCACCTCGCGCGGGTCGACCGGAAGGGCGATCGACGCGGTGAAGAGGTCTACCTTGGAACCGAAGTAGTGATGTACGAGAGCAGGATCGACCTCGGCGCGTTTCGCGACGGCACGAATCGTGGTTCTTTCGAAACCGTTGGCCGCGAACATTTCTCGCGCCGATTTCAGAATGGTCTCGCGAGCACCGGAGCTTCCCGGGCGCCGCCCCGTCCGGGGGCTCACCGCGTACGCCGACGGAGGGTCGCTGCGCCGAGCGCCAACCCCACCGCGACGAAACCGACGACGACGATCAGGTCGCGGATCATCACCCCGGTCGTCCCCGGATGGTTCGCGACCTCCTGCAACGCTTCGACCGCATAACTGAGGGGAAGGACGTTGCTGGCCCAGCGCAGCCAGTCCGGGAGATCGTCCCGTGGGACGAGCAGGCCGCACAGCAGGAACTGCGGAATCACCAGCACCGGCATGAATTGCACTGCCTGGAACTCGGTGCGGGCGAACGCACTGCACAGCAACCCGAGCGAGACGCCGAGAACCGCCACCAGGATCGCGATCACCAGTACCCAGAGGACCGATCCCGACGCGCTCACCCCGAGCAGTCCGAATGCGACGATGCACGCCAGACCCGCCTGCACGACCGCCGCAGCGGAGAATGCGCTCCCGTATCCGGCGAGGAGGTCCATCTTCGCAAGTGGCGTGGCGAGAATCCTTTCCAGCGTCCCGGAGACCCGTTCACGTTGCATCGCAATGGAAGTCACGAGGAACATCACCACGAACGGCAGGATCCCGAGCATGACGATCGCGATGCGGTCGAACAGGGTCCGGCCGTCGGGACCGGCCGGGGTGTTCTGGTACATGAAATACAGCAACACCATCAGGAGGGTCGGCACCAGAGCGATCATCACGACGGTGCGGCGATCTGCTTTCAGCTGCCGCAGGATTCGTTCTGTGGTGGCTGAATACGCAACGGGATTCATGACGGTGCCTCCGTCCGCGAGCGGATCAGCCGGAGAAACGCGTCCTCGAGGCGGATTTCCCCGGTCTGTGCGCGCAACTCCGCAGGGGTGAGATGGGCGACGAGCCGGCCCTCGCGCAACAACAGCAGGTCGTCGCACTGGTCGGCCTCGTCCATCACGTGACTGGACACGAGCACGGTGACCCCGCGTCGCGCCAGTGAGCGGAAGTGTTCCCAGAGTTCGACTCTCAGAAGTGGATCGAGCCCTACGGTCGGCTCGTCGAGCACCAGGAGTTCGGGATCACCGACGAGCGCGCACGCGAGTGACACGCGTCCGAGTTGCCCGCCGGACAACTCGTCGGCACGAGTCCGGGCGTGGCTGGTGAGACCTACTGCCTCGATCGTCGCGCTCACGGTGGAGCGCGGCCTGCCGTACAGGGACGCGAAGTAGGCGACGTTGTCGGTGACGGTGAGATCCGCGTACACGCTCGCCGATTGGGTGACGTAGCCTACCCGGCGGCGCAGTTCCGCGGCACCCGCGGGCAGACCGAGCACGGTCACGGTGCCGGATTCGATGATCTGGCTGCCCACGATCGAGCGCATGAGGGTGGTCTTTCCGCAGCCCGAAGGGCCGAGCAATCCGGTGATCGACCCTCGCCGCGCGGCAAGGGAGACGTTGCCGAGCGCGAGGTGTGGTCCGCGGCGAACCGACAGGGCGCGCACGTCCACAGCCGGGGAATTCGATGGTGAGTTCATCGGAAGCTCAATTCATCGAGTGGTGAAATGTGCGTGAGGATTACGGTCCGCCGTGATCGGATCGATGTCAAGCCCTGCCGAGCGCCTGCCCGATCTGCGGCATTCCAAGCCGTACCATGTGCCCCATGACTCGCACCCGTATCAGGCTCGCCGTCATCACCGCCGCGTTGGTCCTCGCGGGTTGTGCCGAATCGGACAGCGAGCCCACCCCCGCGCCTGCCGTGTCGGTGGACACGTCCACCTCGCAGGCACCGGATCCGGAATCCGCCGATGCGCCCGTCGATACGGCCGACAAGGTGTCCCCCGCAGGAGCCGGAGCGAAGCTGACGGTCACCGACATCCGCACCGGAGTGCACGAGACCTTCGACCGCGTGGTCTACGAACTCGGTGGCGAGGGCACACCGGGCTGGCGGGTCGGCTACGTCGACGACGCCGTCCAGGACGGGAGCGGTAACGTGGTCACCGTCGCAGGTGACGCCGTCCTCCAGGTACTGATCGACGGGTCGGCCTATCCGTTCGACAGCGGCGTCGAGCAGTACGACGGACCCGACCCCGTCCTGGCCGCGCCGGGCGGTTCGGTCGTGGAGGTCAGCGGCTCGGGCGTCTTCGAAGGCGTGACTCAGTCGTTCATCGGTGTCTCCGAACCCGACGCCCCGTTCGCCGTCTTTTCGCTCAGCGATCCGACACGCGTGGTGGTCGACGTCGCGCGCTGAGGCGGCGAGGGCAAGAACGGTTGGCGTCGGGACCGCGGGCAACCCCTAGGCTTGACCTCCAGCGCACTCGAGGTTCTACCGTCGGAGGCGAGCTGAGGAGGCCCCGTTCATGAGCATGGAAGTCACCGCGTGGAACGCGATGTACAACGCGATGCACGCAGAGAGCGATCGACGCCCGTTCTCGCGGGCGACGTTGACGCGGATCGCCGCGTTCGCTCGCCCGCACCGGCGGAACATCACGATCTATCTGGCCCTGAGCGTCGCCATCGCGGCGCTCGGCGTCGCGACCCCGGTCCTCGCCGGACGGGTGGTCGACGCGATCGTCGAGAACGCAGCCGTGTCGGTGGTGGTGTGGCTCGCTGTGATCATCGCCGCGATCGCGCTGATCGAGGCGGGGCTCGCCATCGCGAACAGGTGGCTTTCGTCGAGTATCGGCGAGGATCTGATCCTGGACCTGCGCACCACGGTGTTCGACCACGTGCAGCGCATGCCGGTTGCGTTCTTCACCCGGACGCGCACCGGCGCGCTCGTCTCCCGGCTGAACAACGACGTGATCGGCGCGCAACGCGCGTTCAGCGACACCCTCTCCGGTGTAGTCGGCAACCTCGTCACCCTCGTCATCACACTCGTGGTGATGCTCGGTATCTCCTGGCAGATCACGCTCCTGGCGTTGCTGCTGCTCCCCATCTTCGTCGTGCCCGCCCGGCACATGGGCGCCCGGCTCGCGCAGTTGAGTCGTGAAGCGGCAAATCATAATTCGGTGATGAACACCCAGATGACCGAGAGGTTCTCGGCGCCCGGGGCCACGCTGATCAAACTGTTCGGGCGACCGGCACAGGAGTCGGAGGAGTTCGCCCTGCGCGCGCGGCGGGTGCGCAACATCGGTGTGCGCACCGCGATGCTCCAGAGCGTCTTCGTCACCGCGCTGACCCTCGTATCGGCCCTGGCCCTTGCGCTCGTCTACGGACTCGGCGGCTTCTACGCGCTGCGCGACCAACTCGATCCCGGGTCGGTGGTCGCCATGGCGATGCTGCTCACCCGTCTGTACTCCCCACTGACCGCGCTGGCCAGCGCGCGCATGGACGTGATGAGCGCGATGGTCAGCTTCGAGCGGGTATTCGAGATTCTCGATCTCGAACCTCTCATCAAGGAAGCCCCCGGCGCCCGGGCCGTGCCGGACGGCCCGGTCTCGGTCGAACTGCGCGACGTGAGTTTCGCGTACCCATCGGCCGACAAGGTGTCGCTCGCGTCGCTCGAGGAGGTCGCGGTGCTCGACTCGCGAGGCGGCGAGACCGTACTGCACGACGTGTCGTTCCGCGTCGAGCCCGGCCGGATGGTCGCGCTGGTCGGTTCCTCCGGTGCCGGTAAGTCCACTGTCGCGCAACTGATTCCGAGGCTGTACGACGTCGACTCCGGAAGCGTGTCGCTGGGCGGGATCGACGTACGCGACCTCACCGCCGACTCCATCCGCGCGACCGTCGGGCTCGTCACCCAGGACGGGCACCTGTTCCACGACAGCGTGCGCGCCAACCTGCTGCTCGCCCGGCCCGGCGCCACCGACGAGCAACTCTACGACGCCTTGCGCCGCGCACGACTGGCCGACTTGATCGCGTCGCTGCCCAACGGGCTCGACACCGTGGTGGGCGAACGCGGCTACCGGCTCTCCGGCGGGGAGAGGCAGCGGCTCACGATCGCACGCCTGCTACTCGCCCATCCGCAGGTGGTCATCCTCGACGAAGCCACGGCACACCTCGATTCGACGTCCGAGGCCGCTGTGCAGGAGGCGCTCACCGAAGCACTCGCCGGCCGGACGTCGGTGGTCATCGCGCACCGGTTGTCCACGATCCGGGCCGCCGACCAGATTCTCGTCGTCGAGGACGGCCGCATCGTCGAGCGCGGTACGCACGCCGAGTTGCTGGCGGCGGGAGGCCGGTACGAAGAATTGCACCGGACCCAGTTCGCGGATTCAGGACCGCACTCGTCCGCATTGGTTCCGACACTGGAGTCATGACCACGAACGAAACAGAACTCATTCTCTCGCTGCTCGACAACCAGTACTCGGCGGTGCGCAACACCGTCGCCGACCTGAGCGAAGATCAGGTGCGCAGCGTGCCGAGCGCGTCGTCCCTCAGCCTCGCGTCGCTGTTCAACCACCTCCTGTACGGCCACACCTCCGCCGCGGACAGGATCGCGGGCACACAGACCCGTGACCGTGATCCCGTTGCAGAGTGGGAGGCGGGATGGCTGGTCGACGAGACCGACAGCGCGGCCGATCGTCTCGCGCGACTCGATGCCGCCGTCGACCGGTTCGCAACCGTGCTCCGGGCCGAACCCGACCTCGATCGGGTTGTGGACCTCCCGCCGGAGGTCACCAGGTGGCTGACGACGACGAGCCCACTCACCGTCCGGTTCCTGGCATTGCACCAGTTGGAGGAGTGGGCTCGTCATGCCGGCCACGCCGACCTGATCCGCGAGTCGCTCGACGGCGCGACCGCCGACACGCTCAGCGGCGCTACCTGGTGATCCGGCCGCCGGATACGACGATGCCCCGACACCCGAGGGCTGCCGGGGCATCGAGCTAGTTCATCGTCGGATCATCGACGGTCAGTCGCGACCGCGGAATCCGCCGCCGCCGTGCTCGCGACGGTCGCCGCGATCCTTGCGGTGGGTGAAGTCGCCGCTCCGGCGCTCCCCGCCCCCGCGGCGGTCGCCGCCACGATCTCCACGGTCGTCACGGCCGCGGTAGTTGCTGCTCGGGCGACCTCCGGGGGCACCCGAATCGGGCTGCAACTGGATGAGCACACCCGAGATCCGGGTAGCACGAAGCGCTTCGAGCGTCTGAGGCGACAGATCCTTGGGGAGCTCCACCAGGCTGTGATCGGCGCGGATGCTGATGTGCCCGAAGTCGCCGCGGCGGAGACCACCCTCGTTCGCGATGGCTCCGACGATCGCTCCCGGCTGCACACGGTGCCGCTTGCCAACCGAGATGCGGTAGGTGGTCAGCTCCTGGCCGTCGCGCCCGACCTTCGGCCCGTCGTCGAATCGACGTGCCGGACGCTCGCGCGGCTCCCGCTCGCGCCTCGGCTGTGCGATCGGCTCCGGCTCGACCTCCATGAGGAACGAGTCGCCGTCGCGGGACATCACGGCGAGAGCTGCCGCGATGTCGGCGAGCGGCACGTCGTGCTCACGCTCGTAATCCTCGATGAAGGTGCGGAAAAGCTGGAGGTTCTCGGACGCGAGCGCCTCGGTGATCGCGTCGTAGAACTTCGAGACACGCTGCGCGTTGACATCGTCGACGCTGGGAAGCTGCATCTCGGCGACCGGCTGCCGGGTGGCCCGCTCGATCGACTTGAGCAGATGCCGCTCACGCGGGGTCACGAACAACAGTGCGTCGCCGGTGCGGCCGGCGCGACCGGTACGGCCGATGCGGTGCACGTACGACTCGGTGTCGTGCGGGATGTCGTAGTTGACCACGTGGCTGATGCGTTCGACGTCGAGGCCGCGCGCTGCGACGTCGGTCGCCACGAGGATGTCGAGCGCACCGCTCTTGAGCTGGCCGATGGTGCGCTCACGCTGCGCCTGGACTATGTCGCCGTTGATCGCGGCGGCGGAGAATCCGCGTGCACGCAGCTTCTCGGCGAGATCCTCGGTGGCCTGCTTCGTGCGGACGAAGATGATCATCGCCTCGAACGACTCGACCTCGAGGATCCGGGTCAGTGCGTCGAGCTTGCGTTGGTGGGAGACCGAAACCCAGCGCTGGGTGGTGTTCGCAGAGGTCGTCGTCTTCGACTTGACGGTGATTTCCTGCGGGTTCTTCAGGTACTGCTTCGACAGGCGGCGGATCGCACCCGGCATGGTCGCCGAGAACAACGCGACCTGCTTGGTGTCAGGTGTGTCGGCGAGGATCCGCTCGACGTCCTCCTGGAAGCCCATCGTGAGCATCTCGTCGGCCTCGTCGAGGACGAGGTACTCGAGCTCGGAGATGTCGAGGGTTCCCTTGGCGAGGTGATCGATCACACGTCCGGGAGTACCTACGATGACCTGCGCGCCGCGGCGCAATCCTGCCAGCTGGACACCGTAGGCCTGGCCGCCGTAGATGGGCAGCACATGGAGCCCGGGAATGTGCGTCGAGTACTTGCCGAAAGCCTCCGCTACCTGCAGCGCGAGCTCACGGGTGGGCGCAAGGATGAGCGCCTGCGGGCGCTTCTTCGAGGTGTCGATCCGGGAGAGGATCGGCACCGCGAATGCGGCCGTCTTGCCGGTGCCGGTCTGAGCGAGACCGACGACGTCCCGTCCCTCCAGCAGTGGGGGTATTGTCGCCGCCTGGATCGGCGACGGGGTCTCGTAGCCCACGTCCGAAAGGGCCTGCAGCACACGGGGGTCGATGTCGAGATCGGCAAACGTGATAGCTGCGGTCTCCTGATTTGGGGCGTCTTCGATTTCACTCATTTGACCAGCAGTTTATCGGATCGGCGACCCTTGCCGCGCCATACCCCTGCTATGAGAGTGCTTTCACCTCGTACCCAGGGCGTGTTCGCTCACACACTCGACCACACTGATGACGCTTCACCCGACGACGAGAGGACCTGCTGTGCCGGACGCCCAGTCCATCCCCACCCACTGGTACAACATCGCCGGAGATCTCGATTTCGCGCCTCCGCCGCACCTGCATCCCGGCACCCGGGAGCCTGTCACCGCCGAGGACCTCGCACCGCTGTTCGCCAGGGGCCTGATCGAACAGGAGCTGTCCACCGAAACGGACATCGCGATCCCGGAGCCGGTCCGGGAGGCGTATGCGAACTACCGCACCACTCCGCTGATCCGTGCGCGCTCGTTCGAGAAGGTGCTCGGCACTCCGGCACGCATCTACGTCAAGTACGAGGGCGTCAGCCCCGTCGGCAGTCACAAGGTCAATTCGGCCGTCGCCCAGGCGTACTACAACTCGCTCGACGGAGTGACCCGCCTGACCACCGAGACGGGTGCCGGCCAGTGGGGATCAGCCCTCGCGTTCGCGTGTGCGAAATTCGGTATCGATCTCGAGGTGTGGCAGGTGCGGGCCTCGTACGACGCAAAGCCGTACCGGCGCTTCCTGATCGAAACGTACGGGGGCACAGTCCATGCGAGCCCGTCGGAACTGACCGAGGCCGGACGCGCTGTACTCGCCCGCGATCCCGGGACCCCCGGTTCGCTCGGGATCGCTGTCTCGGAGGCCGTCGAGGTCGCCGTGAAGGACCCGCATGCCCGGTACGCTCTCGGTAGCGTGCTCAACCATGTCGTGCTGCACCAGACGGTGATCGGCCTGGAGGCGGTGCAGCAACTCCGCGCAGCGGGCGAGGACAACGCCGACATCGTGTTCGGTTGCGCCGGAGGCGGTTCCAACCTTGCAGGGTTGGCCTTTCCCTTCATCCGCGAGGTCCTCCACGACCGCGCGAAGACCCGTGTCGTCGCTGCCGAACCGACGGCGTGCCCGTCCATCACGCAGGGCACCTACCGCTACGACCACGGCGACATCGCCGGTCTGACTCCGCTGCTGAAGATGCACACCCTCGGGCAGGACTTCATTCCGGACCCGATCCATGCGGGCGGGCTCCGGTACCACGGCATGGCGCCGCTGCTCAGCCACACCGTCGAACTCGGATACGTCGAAGGCACGGCGGTCCGTCAGACCGACGCCTTCGCCGCAGCGGTGGAGTTCGCTCGCACCGAGGGCATCGTGCCGGCGCCCGAGGCGTCGCACGCGATCGCGGCAGCCGCCGAGTACGCGCGGGGACTCACGGAGCCGGAGGTGATAGTGATCGGCCTGTCCGGGCACGGACAGCTCGACCTGCCCGCGTACGACGCCTACCTCTCCGGGAAGCTCGCCTGAGCGACTCCCTCGGTGCGGGACGCAGACGTGCCGCCGGGTCCATACTGGAGAAGTGCGGTACGCCTCGCGTGAGGACGCCGGGCGACGTCTCGCCCGGTCGGTGACGCACCTGCGCGACTCCCGCAGGCCGGTCGTGCTCGCCCTCCCGCGCGGCGGGATCCCCGTCGCGCGGGAACTCGCCCTCGCCCTCGACGCCCCCCTCGACGTCCTGGTGGTACGCAAGCTCGGCGTGCCCTGGCATCCCGAACTGGCGATGGGGGCAATCGCGGAGGGCGGCTTCCGGGTGCTCAACGAGGACGTCGTGCGCGGCGGCCGGATCGGTGCCGGTGCCATCGAAACGATCGAGGAGCAGGAACGCACGGAACTCGCACGACGTGCCGAGCTGCTGCGCGCAGGCGCCCCACGAGTCGATCTCTCCGGCCGCACCGCCGTGATCGTCGACGACGGCATGGCCACGGGGGCCACCGTTGCGGTCGCATGCGCGGCCGCGCGGGCAGCCGGCGCCACGCGGGTGGTCGTGGCGGTGCCCGTGGCGTCTCCCGAGGCTGCCCGCCGGGTCGCTCCCGTCGCCGACGAGGTGGTGTGCCCGTGGATTCCACGCGACACGAACAGCGTCGGCGCCGCGTACGACGACTTCCATCAACTCGGGGACGACGAGGCCGTCCAGCTCCTTCACAACCCTCGGATGTGATCTACAACTCACCAAGTGTGTAGGATCGTCCCCATTACCCGGCGGTAGGTCGTGTAGCGCACATCACGCTTACCGGACTGTAAATTCCTCGCAAACCGGACACGCGGGTAATGCAAATTCAAATGAACTGTGATGCAATGCACACTGAATGTTCAAAAAGATGGAGGGGTCACAGTGAGTGAGATTGCCGTGCCGCAGACGTTCTCGATTCCGGAGAACGTCTCGATGGCCGATTCGGTGTTCCGGCACGAGAAGGAGTCCCCGGACTTCGTCGCATTCGAGCGGCCCGTCGACGGCAAGTGGGTGAAGGTCTCCGCACGAGAGTTCGCCGACCAGGTCCGCAGTGTCGCGAAGGGTCTGATGGCCTCCGGCATCGAACTCGGCGACCGTGTCGCGATCCTGTCCGGCACCCGCTACGAATGGGTTCTGCTCGACTACGCGATCTGGACCGCGGGCGGCGTCACCGTGGCCATCTACGAGACCTCCGCCGCCGACCAGTCCAAGTGGATCCTCGAGGACTCGGCCACGTCGATTCTCGTGGTCGAGAAGGACGAGTACGCCGACGTCGTCCGGGAGGTCGCCGACGCCGCCCCCGCCCTCCGCGAGATGCTCACGATCGAGCCCGGCTCCGGCGGCAAGAGCGCCGTCGACGAGCTCATCGCACGCGGTGCCGCGATCACCGACGAGCAGGTCGAGGAACGCCGGGCGCAGGTCGGCGCAGACTCCGGCGCGACCCTGATCTACACCTCGGGCACGACCGGCCGCCCGAAGGGTGTGCTGCTCAAGCATCGCCACCTCTACGCCGAGTCCACTGCCTGCGCGATCGCACTGCCCGAGAGCATGCAGACCGGCCGTCGCACGCTGCTCTTCCTGCCGCTCGCCCACGTGTTCGCGCGTCTCATCTCGTTCTCGGCCTTCGACAGCCGCGTGACGGTCGCGCACACCTCGGACCTTACGACCCTCCTCGACAAGTTCGCCGAGTTCCAGCCGGACTTCATCCTGTCGGTACCCCGCGTCTTCGAGAAGGTCTACAACTCCGCCAAGCAGAAGGCCTACGACGGCGGCAAGGGCAAGATCTTCGAGAAGGCCTCCGACGTCGCGATCCAGTACAGCCAGGCGCTCGAGACCGGTGGCCCGGGCCTGGGACTGAAGATCAAGCACGCGGTCTTCGACCGGCTCGTCTACGGCAAGCTGCGTGCCGCTCTCGGTGGCAAGGCGACCATGGCCGTCGCCGGCGGCGCCGCACTCGGCGCGCGCCTCGGTCACTTCTTCCGAGGCGTCGGCGTCAACGTGCTCGAAGGCTACGGCCTGACCGAGACCACGGGCGGTATCATCATGAACACCCCCGCCTCCCAGAAGATCGGCAGCGTCGGCAAGCCGTTCGACGGTTGCGCTGCGAAGATCGCCGAAGACGGCGAGCTTCTGCTCAAGGGCCCCCAGGTGTTCGACGGCTACTGGCAGAACGACGACGCCACCAAGGACGCGATCCGCGAGGGCTGGTTCCACACCGGCGACATCGGAGCGATCGACGAGAACGGTTTCGTCTCGATCACGGGCCGCAAGAAGGAACTCATCGTCACTGCGGGCGGCAAGAACGTCGCTCCGGCGATCCTCGAGGATTCGCTGCGTGCGCACCCGCTGATCAGCCAGGTGCTCGTCGTCGGTGACTCGAAGCCGTTCATCGGTGCACTGATCACGATCGATCAGGATTCGCTGCCGGGCTGGCTCGAGCGCCACGACCTGCCCGCCGGCACCCCCGTCGCCGACCTGATCAAGAACGCAGATCTGATCGCCGAGATCGACGCAGCCGTCGCAGAGACCAACAAGAAGGTCTCGAAGGCCGAAGCGATCAAGAAGTACCGGATCCTCGACACCGACTTCAGCATCGAGACAGGCGAACTGACGCCCACGCTCAAGCTCAAGCGGAACATCATCCACGAGAAGCACGACTCGGAGATCGCGTCGATCTACAACTGATCGGCAGTCCCGGGTAGTCCCGCACACTGTGCCCCTCGCCGATCGGCGAGGGGCACAGGCGTTTCTACCGCTGCCGGTGTCGGCAGACCTCGAGGACGAATTCGGCGACGTCGCCTGTCACCCGGCGGTGGACCGGTTCGTGGAGCAGGTCGTGGCCCGCGTCGGCATACTCGCGCCACCTGACCACAGGTACCGCCTCGGCCCACGCCCGCACCGGCGCGACGGGTGCCAGCCGATCGTCGACGCCGTGAACCGCGAGCACCGCCGGTCCACCGGCGGCAAGCAGCCGAGCGGTCTCCGGAACGGCTGCCCCCTGCGGCGTGCCGCACAGGACGGCTCCGCGGAACCGGGCGGAATCGGACCGAAGCAGGGCGAGAGACGATGCTGCCCCGAGGGAATGCCCCATGAGCACCAACGGCACTCCCCTCGCTTCGGCGATACCCGTCAGTGTCGCGAGGTCGGCAGCGTGGTCGGCGGTGTTCCCGGGCCGGCCCGGAGGTCCCTCCGACAACCCGTGCCCGGCGAGGTCGAGCCCCCACATCGCCACTCCGTACGACCCCAGCCCACGGGCGAACCGGTGGTAGTGGCCGGTGTGCTGACCCATCCCGTGGGCGAAGACCACACCCGCGCGGGGCTCGTCGACCGGCCAATGACGCCAATGGATTCGTCCGGCGATTCCCGGGAAGAACGGCATGCCGCGCATTCTCCCATCCGGGTCACCAGCAGTGACCCTCACCGCGGTAGGTGGGGACCTCCACGCGGGTGTCGCCGTCGACGAGATACAAACGGTCGAATCGTTCACACAGTTCACCGGCCTTCGCATGCCGGAACCAGACTCTGCCGCCGATCGGGATATCGCCGGCGGCGCGGCCCGCGACCGGCGTCTGTACCTCCCCGGCCCCTTCGTTGCGCAGCTACTTCAGTCCGGCAGGACGCACCGGGCGGGGAACCCTGGACGCCGAGGCGGGTCCCGACGCGATGTATCCCCCACCGAACAGGGTCGTGATCGTCGGCGAGGGTTTCCGCACCGCGGGAAGCGCGAAGTAGATCGACGGGTGGGCGGTGAATGCACGATAGCCGTCGAACAGGGTCGGCATGTACAGGCCGGACCCGGCGGTGACCTCGGTGACGACCGGATCGGCGGAACTCACTTCGAGAGAACCGGTTCCGCCGCTGTTGACGATTTCCAGGTCACCGGTCACCGATCGCACCGCGTCGACCACCTCACCGCGCCGGTTCGCGAGTTCGGTCGCGGACGCCCGCTTGACCCAGCGCACCGGAGCGGAAGAATCCGGGAGACCGGCGATCTGGGCTTCGTAGAACATCACGCCGACCACTGCGAAGCCCGCGGACGCGGCGCTGCGTGCCAGTGCGGCCGCCTCGTCCGGAGTGCGCAACGGTGAACGCCGCACACCGATATGCACCCGCCCGAGACGCAGGGAGGCGTCCACATCCAGGCACACCCGGACCCGAATATTCGCGGATCCCAACGCATCTCGTATCAGCATCAGGTGGTCGGCGGAATCGGCCATCAGGGTGACGGAGTCGAGCGCCGTAGGGTGGGAGCCCAACTCGGCGAGTGCACCGCGATCGACCGTGGGGTAGCCCAGCAGGACGTCGCGTGCGCCCCGGTCGACCAGCCACAGAGCCTCACGTAAGGAATACGCCATGATTCCGCGAAACCCCTCGCGGGCAGTCAGCGCAGAACCGAGCACCTCCTCGAGGATCGCGCGGCACCTCACCGACTTGCTCGCGACGCGGACGGGGGTGCCTCCCGCGCGACGGAGAAGATCCTGCGCGTTGCCGCGAAGGGTCTGCAGGTCGACTGCGGCGAACGGTGGATCGAGTTCCGCGGTAGCAGCGGAAAGTCGGTCGAGAGCAGCGTTGGGCAAGGCACATCCCATCCGGTTGGCGAGCGGGCACATAGGGGGTCGGTCAGGGGAGTTCGGTAGCGCGCGAGGCAATGATCCCCGCCAGGTTGTCGAGTTCGATCACCACCGCGTCGTGATCTTGATCGACGAGCCAGCGCAACACGAGTCCGTCGAGCAACGCCAGCGACAGCCGCGCGAGGCTGGAGACGGGTTCGATCCATTGCGTACCGGAGCGTTCGGCACAGGCCTCCAGGAAGCTGCCCGCATACTCGTCCATCCGCTGGTACTGGAGCGCTGCGATGTCACCGCTCACGACCTGACCGGCCTCGCCGTTCGGCGGGGATTCGGCGCCGCGATGCCTCAACGAGTATGCGGTGATCTCGTAGGTGAGCAGCTGGCGTCCTGGTTTGAACGCGAGGGCGGGCCACATCGCGGTGAGACCCGCGTGGAGAAGTTGCCGGAGCCCGGTCAGGCCCTGAGGTGCGGGGTCCTCATCGGGAAGATCGGAGGCGGCGTTCATGGCCTCACCGAGCTGGTCGATGAGTGTTTCTGCCATGGCTACGACGAGCGCTTCCTTGCTGTCGAAGCAGTAGTGCACGACGCCGAGGGAAACGCCCGCGTGCTCGGCGACGGCGCGAACGGTCACCGCGCCGACTCCCCCGCGCTCGGCCAGCGCGAGCGCGGATTCGACGAGTTGCACCCGCCGTTCGTCCGCAGGCAACCGATTCAGCATGATTCGATCGTAGAGCGCGGCGCTCGTCCGGTGGCGCTATTGACCTGGACGGTCGTCCAATATCATGATGGTTTCATGGCGACATGGCACAACTGGGCGCGAACCGAAACGGCCTCACCTCGTCGTTTCGACACCCCGAGCACCGTCGACGACCTCGCCGCGGTGGTTGCCGGCGCGTCGCGGCGCGGTGAGCGGGTCAAGGCGGTGGGTGCGGGCCATTCGTTCACAGGTGCCGCGGTCACCGACGGCACGATGATCTCGCTCGACGAGATGTCCGGAGTTCTGTCGGTGGAACCGACGTCCACCGGCGCCCTCGTGACCGTCTGTGCGGGCACCCGCCTGCACGAACTGAGCGCACTCCTGTGGACGATGGGTCTCGCCCTGCCCAACCTCGGCGACATCGACGTCCAGTCGATCGCGGGTGCCGTCTCGACCGGAACGCACGGCACAGGGACGCAGTTCACCGGCCTCGCGACGTCGGTCCGGGGGTTGACGATGGTACTCGCCGACGGCAGCGTCGCCGAATGCTCACCCGAGCACGATCCGGCCCTGTTCGAAGCGGCGCGGCTCGGCCTCGGCGCGCTGGGCGTCCTGGCCACCCTCACCCTCGAGTGCGTACCCGCCTTCCGCTTACGCGCACACGAGGCGCCTTCGTCGTTGCGTGCAACCCTCGCCGACGTCGAGTCGCTGCGCACCGGCGTGGACCACTTCGAGTTCTACTGGTTCCCTCACACCGACGGGGTACTGACCAAGCACAACACGCGACTCGAGGGGCAGGCGCCGGTCCAGCCGGTCGGGCGAATCAGGGGCCTGATCGACGACGAACTCCTCTCCAACGGTGTGTTCTCGGTCTTCCAGCAGGTCGGCACCCGCGCCCCCGGCGCCATTCCGCCGCTCAACCGGGTGGCGTGGGGGGGGCGCGGGGGGGGGGCCGGGGGGGGGGG
>JAEZDV010000287.1 GCA_023417985.1 Actinomycetes bacterium
CCCGCGCAGGAGTACACCTCTTCGACGCCGGCGATGTCGGCCACGGCCTGAGCGGTCTCCGGGATCTGGTGGATGTCGGCCTGGATGAGGACGATGGCAGTGATCATGGCGCAAGCCTAGTGGCCACGAGCTCGCGGATCGGCGAGCGCTGCGCCGACCGTGGTGTCCGGTGCACCACGGCGCGGGCGTCGGAGCGGGCGTCTCGCGCGGATTGTGACCAGCCGCGCCGGCGTTCGGCGCAACCCGCCGGGAGTGCCACGGGATCAGTGGTGGACACGATGCGGGCCCCGGGTTCGGTCATCCACCGATAGATCAGTGCGACCTCCTCGGCCGGGGCGCCGCGCAGCGGCCCGGGCTCGGGGATGACCGTCTCGGCGGCGGCGACGAGAGCGTCGACGACCGGCATGGGGGAGACGCCCCGCCGCGCACGCCCGGCCGCCGCGAGCCGTCCGTGACGGACAACGGCGAAATGCCAGCCGCGCTCGTCGTCGGGACGGGCGACGACGATCTCGGCGATCGCACACAGTGCGGCCAGCCGCTGACACCGCGCCAGGGCGTCGATGGTCAGCGCGAGCCGGTCGCGATGGCGGGCGGCGGTCTCGAACATCTGCGCCTCGGAGAGATCGGCGAGGCGCGCGGTCAGCTCGTCGAGGAGGTCGTCGGTCTCCCCGCGCATCAGCCGGCGGGCCGCGGTCACGCGCGGCAGGTAATCCGGGACGGTCTGGGGTTGCGCCGCGGCGGCCTGGCATCCCCCGGGCTGACGGACGCCATCGGGCGTGGGGCACCAGTGGTACCCGGTGGCGCCGAGGCGCTTGGTGCACGTGCGCAGTCCGGCGGCCGCGGCGATCACGTCGGCCACCGTCGCCGCGTTGTTGCGGTTGCCCACCGGACCGATGGATTCGTCGGTGGGCGTGCGGCTCACCTTGAGGCGCGGGAAGCGCTCCTCGGTGAGCGTCACCCACCATCCCTTGTGGGGCTGCGTTGAACGCCGGTTGTAGGCCGGCGCGTGGGCAGCGAGCAATCGCAGCTCGCGGACGGCCGCCTCGAGCGCGTGAGAACACTCGACGACGTCGACGCGCTCGGCCAGCAGGACCATCTCGGTGATGCGGCGTCGAGGATCGCTGCCGGAGAAATAGGAACGGACGCGGCGTCGGAGGTCCACCGCGGTGCCGACATAGAGGACCTCGTTCGACGGTCCGCGGAAGAGATAGACGCCCGGCCGCGCGGGCACACGGTCGGCCATCTGGCGTTTGGCGCGCAGGCGCGGATCGGTGCGCGGCAGATAGGAGGTGAGTTCCCCGACCGTCGAGATGCCCTGGTTCCCGACGCGCTCGAGGAGACGGTGGAAGACCTCGACGGTGGCGCGGGCGTCGTCCAGGGCCCGGTGGGTCGGACGGACCGAGACGTCGAAGAGTTCGGCGAGCGCGCTCAGCTTGACCGTGGGCGCCTCGTCGCGGGGCAGGATGCGACGGGCCATCGTCACGGTGCAGAGGCTGAGGCTGAACGGCCAGTCCAGGTGGAGCCGGAGGGCGTTCTGCCGCAGGAACCCCATGTCGAAGCGCGCGTTGTGGGCGACCAGGATCGCGCCGCGGGCGAATTCGAGGAACGAGGGCAGCACAGATTCGATCCGGGGGGCGTCGGTGACCATCGCGGTCGTGATCCCCGTGAGCGTGACGATCTGCGGTGGGATGGGCCGGCCGGGATCGACGAGGGTGGCGAACTCGCCGATCACCTCGCCGCCGCGGATCTTCACCGCGCCGATCTCGGTGATGCGGTCGCCTGCGGGATTCGAGCCGGTGGTCTCGAGGTCGACGACGACGAGGGTGGTGTCGAACAGGGCGCGATCGCTGAACTCGCTCGACATGGCGTCGCCGCCGGTGGCCTGGTCGGCGGCTTCGAGGTCGGCGAAGGTCAGTTGTCCCGTGGTCACCTGTCCTGCGGCTGCACCGCCACCATCCCTGAGCGTCACGAGGCGAACATTAGTTCGATGCACCGACACGGGGGATGTGACACCCCGATCGATCGTTCCGTTTCGATCCGGGGAGTGTGGCAGGGACGTTCGCCGACGTCGTCTGTTACTCGTGTGACGGATGTTTCGAACAGTGTGCGAACGAGTTTGTCGGTGGTGCCCCCTAGTCTCCACCTCGAAGTGAGAGATCGACGCCGACGGCGGCGAATCCACCCGCCGTGACCCGCACGATCCGGAGTTCAAACGCCTCCGACGGCCAGATGAGATGGAGATCACACGATGCACGTTGATTGCGCGACCTGCCCGGCCCGCCCCGTCGCCTGTGACGGGTGCATGATGACGGTACTTTTCGGTGGCCCGAACTGGGACGATGCACCTGCCGAAGGTGGAGCTTCGGTAACGGTGCAGGCCCTCGACGACGATGCGGATCTGGACCTCGCGATCGAGGTGTTCCAGTCGGCTGCAATGGTCACCAGTGCCGCTGCACGATCTGCAAGAACCGAGAAAACTGCACGTCAGACGCCATTTCGCGTCATCTCGTCGACCGAACTCCGGGCGGGCTGAGAAGCGGTGGCGAACTGCGTGTCCGGTGCCTAGTGGACACAGCGCCGACGATTTCGTAACCTTTCTGAGACCTTTGCGGAGCGTCCCGCTTCAACAGAAGTGGTCCGCACAAGTCACCGCTCAATCGCCCTCACGGGCGAACCGGGGAACCACTTACTTCGGGCAGCGCGGCCAGGGATGTCGGTACTGACACGACCAGCTGAGACTGTCCCGATCGGGGTGAATCGCGTCAACGCGCAAACGTGTCCTCCTGGGATACGGCTGTGCCGAAAACGCGTAGGGCCACTCTTCCGGCCCGAACCCGACAGCTAACTC
>JAEZDV010000302.1 GCA_023417985.1 Actinomycetes bacterium
GACGACGAGCCCGCTGGCAGTCCCGGCACCGGCTCGCGACACCCGCGATGCGCACTGGGTCGAGCCTGTCCTCGTCGGCGACGTCGAGTTCCGCGAATACGCGGGCGGGAGCCTGCGCCATCCGAGCTGGAAAGGACTACGGACGGACAAGTCGCCGGCCGAGGTAGAGCTACCGGGCAAGCACTGAGCAGCGCGCCGCGACCCTCGGCCGGACCGGAGACACCCGGATCGTCAGCCGCGGCCGGCATGCCGGCCGGACAACGGCGGAAAGTCGTCCGCCACGATCGCGGCAAGCTCGACGAAGGCACGCCGGGTCGCAGGCCGCAACCGCTCGAGGTCGATCTCGGCTCCCTCCGCCAGATGCTCGTCGAACGGGACGACATGCAGTGCGCGGCACCGCGCGAGGAAATGCGCGGTCAGCGCATCCATGTCGATCGTCGACGTGCCCGGACGCGGCGCGCTGATCACCACGACCGTGCGGTCGACCAGATCGTCGTACCCGTGGGCCTGCAACCAGTCGAGGGTCGCGGCAGCGCTCCGCGCGCCGTCGAGCGCGGGCGACCCCACCAGCACGAGGGCATTCGCCAGATCGAGTACTCCCCGCATCGCGGAGTGCATGATCCCGGTACCGCAATCGGTGAGGATGATGTTGTAGAAGACCTGGAGGATGTCGACGACAGCGCGGTAGTCGTCCTCGCTGAACGCCTCCGACACCGCCGGGTCACGTTCGCTCGCCAGCACCTCGAGCCGGCTCGGCGCCTGGGAGGTGTGCGCCCGGACATCGGAATAGCGTCGGATCGTGGGCGCTGCCGCGAGCAGGTCCCGGACCGTGGCGTCGGTCTGCTGCGGGATGCGCTGCGCGAGCGTGCCGAAATCAGGATTCGCGTCGACCGCCACCACACAGTCGCCACGTAACGAGGCGAACGTGGAACCGAGCCCGATCGTCGTGGTCGTCTTGCCCACCCCACCTTTGAGGGACAGCACCGCGATGCGGTAATCCCCCGAGATCGGTTGCCGGATTCGTTCCACGAGATGTTCGTGGCGAGCGCTCCCCGTGGAGTCGCCGGGCTCGAGGAGTCCCTTCGCGAACCGTTGCACACCACGGCGCCACCCGGCCGGCGAAGAACGACGGGATCGTCGGACCAGCACGTCCGACGCGAGATCGACAGTGGACGGCTGGTGCTCGAACGCGTGAGGGAGCAACGCCGACGGATCGTGTTCACCGGCCTGGTGCGGCGCCCAGGGTTCCTCGGCCTCGACCACCGGATCGGGACAGTCCTCCCCGGAGGCGTTCACCGGGGATGGTTCGGAAGCCGTGACGGACGGCTCGGTCTCTTCGGAGCGCGGCATGTCTTCGGATCGCGGCGCTCCGGGCTCCGGGCTCGGTGTCTCTCCCGCGTCGTCCGCCGCACCGGCCGGGGGCAGGAGTGGCGTTCCGAACGGGACCGACGCGACGGGGCGCTCGGCCGCCTGCACAGCGGTGGCAGCTGTCTCGGGCGTCTCACTCTTCGGTTCGGAGCCTGCCCCCTCCGGCCGGACCACCCGGCGGAAAGACTTCCGTGCCGGTGGTGGCTCACTTGCGGCAGGCGGCTGGTCCCGCAGCCACGCGGGCAGAGCATGGCCCGGTTCGTCGCGTCTCATCTGATCCCCCCGAATTCGATGGTGCGGCGCGCACGCTATCAATCCGGGCGGGACTGCGCACGTCCGCACCGGGCGAACCCCTGCGCGGAGGACAGTTCGCGCGGGCGACGAGGGCCGACGTTCCGGTCGTCAGGCCCGTGGATGTGCTTGCTCGTGCACGGCACGCAGCCGCGCGACGGACACGTGCGTATAGAGCTGGGTGGTTGCGAGGCTCGAATGCCCGAGCACCTCCTGGACCACTCTCAGATCCGCGCCGCCCTCGAGGAGATGGGTCGCGGCACTGTGCCGGAGTCCGTGCGGCGCGAGATCGGGGGCTCCGGGAATTGCCGACACCGCGTCGTGCACGACCGTGCGGACCTGGCGCTGGTCGATGCGTCCGCCGCGCTTCCCGAGTAGCAGCGCCTCGCCGGACGACGGCCGCCCCAGATGCGGGCGGCCGTGACGGAGCCAGGCATCGAGCGCGTCGGCCGCCGGAACGCCGTAGGGCACCACCCGCTCCTTGTCACCCTTGCCGAGCACACGTAGCACGCGCCGCTCGCTGTCGACGTCGCCGAGGTCCATCCCGCACAGTTCGCCGACACGGATGCCCGTCGCGTACAGGACCTCGAGGATGACCCGGTCGCGGAGTGCCGACGGGTCGAGTTCCTGCGCACCCGATTTCGCGGCCTCCATGACCTCGATGGCCTGCTCGTCGTGCAGCACGGTGGGCAGTGTCCGATGTGCCCGCGCCGACGCGAGTCGCACTGCCGGATCCTGGTCGAGCCGCCCGGTCCGAACCAGCCAGGCCGTGAACGCCCGCGCCGTCGACGTGCGTCTCGCAATCGTGGTCCGTGCCGCGCCGGCCTCGACCTGCCCTGCGAGCCACGATCGCAGCGTCGCGAGGTCGAGGTCCGCGATGCGAGCGTCCGGGTTCGTTGCAGCCAGGTGGGCGAGCAGGGACCGGACATCGGTGGAGTAGGCGCGCACGGTGTGGGCGGAGCGGTTGTTCTCGAGGGCGAGGTGGTCGGCGAAATCGTCGAGGTGCACGGCGAGCGGGGGCGGCAGTTCTCTCGGACCGTCGGTTCGCATGGGTCTACCGTGCGCGGAGTCACCGCACGACGCAACGAGCCACGCCGTTACAGTTCGTTAGTGAGTAAAACAATCCCGTTGTCGATGCTCTGCGCGCTCGCGCTGCTGTCGGCGATCGCACCACTTTCCACCGATATGTACCTTCCCGGGCTCCCCGTCATGTCCGAAAGCCTCGGCACGACGACGGTCGGTGTCCAGCTCACCCTGACGACGTTCATGGCCGGTCTCGGCCTGGGACAGCTGATGATCGGGCCGCTCTCCGACGGCTGGGGGCGACGCCGACTGCTCATCATCGGCACGCTCGTCCTGGTGGCGAGCAGCGCCCTCTGCGCGCTGGCGCCGACGGTGGAGGTGCTGATCGCCGCGCGTCTTGTCCAAGGATTCAGCGGCGGAATCGGAATCGTCCTGGCGCGTGCGGTCATCGCCGACCGCGCGCGGGGCGATCAGGCCGCCAAGCTTTTCAGCATCATGATGATCATCGGCGGTATCGCGCCGGTAGCCGCGCCCCTGCTCGGCGGCGCGCTTCTCGGTCCCATCGGGTGGCGTGGCATCTTCTGGGTTCTCACGGCGCTGGCCGTCGCGATGACCGTTGCGGTGCTGCTCTTCGTCCCGGAAACCCTGCCGCCGGAGAAGCGGCACGGGGGCGGCTTCTCCGCCATGGCAGGCAACTTCGGGTACGTGCTGTCGCAGCGGCGGTTCGTCGGCTACGCCGCGACCTTCGCTCTCAGTTTCGGGGCGATGTTCTCCTACATCTCGGCGTCCCCGTTCGTGACGCAGGAGATCCTCGGACTCAGCCCGGGACAGTTCTCTCTCGTCTTCGCCGTGAATTCCGTCGGTCTCGTCGGCGGTAACATCGTCAACAGCCGTCTGATCGGACGTTTCCCGACGCGGTCGCTGCTGCGCGCCGGCGTCACCACCCTTTTCTGTGGTGGAGCACTCCTGCTGCTCTCGATCCTGGTCGTCGGGTACACACCGTGGCTGATCCTCCCGCTGATGTTCGTGTGCGTCAGCAGCCTCAGCTTCATCCTCGGCAACGCCACCGCGCTCGCCCAGTCGCAGGTCCCCAAGGCGGCCGGCACCGGTTCGGCGGTGATCGGCGCGTCCCAATTCGGGCTCGCGGCACTCGTCTCGCCCCTCGTGGGACTCGGCGGTGAGGGCACCGCGGTACCGATGGCGATCTCGATCCTCGTGTGCGGGACCCTCGCGTTGACCGCGTTCACCGTGCTCACCAGGGAATCCCGCGTCGACGCCGCCCGCGAGCCTGCGCACTGACGCAACGCGCCCCGTCGGCACGACGAGTGCGGCCCGACTCCCCTCACCGGGGACCCGGGCCGCACTCGTTGTGAATGCCGTTACGACGCTTCGATGGTCGCCAATTCCTGCTTCCAGGTCCGGAAGCCTTCTTCGGTACGACCACGACGCCAGTACCCGGAGATAGAGGCGCGGGCAGGACTCACGCCCCGGTCCTTTCGCAGGTACGGACGAAGATGCTTCATCACCGTCTCCGCCTCACCGTGCACGAAGACGTGGACGTCCCCGGCCGGCCACGGGAGCGACTTCACCGCGGCGACGAGCGGAGCGCTCCCGTCGATCAGGTTCTGCGGCGCGTCACCGGCAGCCACCCCACGATGCACCCAGTGGACCTCGACACCCGCCGGAACGGACAAGGGCAATTCGTCGGATACGCCCGCCACCTCGACGAATACCGCGCCCCGAGCATCGCCGGGCAGCGACTCGAGTGCAGCAGCGATCGCCGGGAGTGCCGTCTCGTCGCCCGCGAGCAGGTGGAAATCCGCGGCCGGATCGGGCCGGTATCCACCGCCCGGTCCGCGCACTACGACGTCGGTGCCGGGCTGCACGCTGCGCGCCCACGGTCCGGCGACACCCTGGTCACCGTGCACGACGAAGTCGATCCAGATCTCGCGGGCAGCCTCGTCGACCCGTCGCACCGTGTAGGTGCGGACCGCTGTGTCCTCCCCCGCGGGAAGTTCGATCTTGACGTAGCTGTCGGTGTCGGCTCGCGCGGCGAAGTCGCCGAAGCCGTCCCCGCCGAGGACGACCCGCACGAAGTGTTCGGCGATCGTCTCCGTGCGCAGCACGGTCAGGGTCGTCGATGACGGAGATTTCCGGGCCACTGCGCCTCCTGGTAAGGGTTACCTATATCGGCGCAACCGTACTCCGAGGCGGGGTCCAGCGGGGACGTCACCCCTCGGGACGCTCTAGGCTCGATACCCATGAGCACCACCGCGACCGAGATCGCCACCTGGATGACCGACATCATCACCACGGAACACAAGGTCACCCAGACCGACATGGTCGACGCGATCGAGGCCAAGTTCGGACCCGAGTGGACCTACGTCAACGACAACGGTCACGTGTCGATCGACCGGGCCGTTCTCCGGGAGTTCCGCAAGGCCCACCGCGGTGGCGTGAAGTGGGACCGGGAGGATCGCGCCTGGTACGTGGACGACACCGCCGCCGCCGAAGGCACCGACTCGGAGACCACCGAGAACTGACACGACACCCCGGCGACGCCGACCCGCCGGGACGATTCCGCGATACTCCGATTCCCGGACCGGCCGAAACGTCCGAACGACCACGCAGGACAGACTCCGGTGGCCATACTTCCGAGTGTGGATTGTTCTCGATCGCCTGCGTTCGATCCCTTCACGGCCGCGCCGGCACGGCGCGGCCTGCGCCCGTAGCCGACATCCCCCGGTACTGGAGAGCGCATGGCGGATTCACGCGACAAATCGGACGAAGCTCCCGTAGTCGCGCGCGAACTCGCAATCGTCTGCCTGGTCGCTGCTGTTGCCGGCGCGCTGATCGGCTTCGTCGGAGGAGCGTTCCGATGGTGTCTGCTGAGGGCTGACGCAGCACGGATCGATCTTCTGGGCTGGGCGCACGAGTTGCCCGGACCGGGATGGTTGATCCCGATGGGGGTCACGGCCGTCTGTGCCGCGATCGCGGCGTTGATAGTGCGCTGGGTGCCGTTCGCATCCGGTAGCGGTATTCAGCATGTCGAGGCCGTCTCCCGCGGCGAGGTCGACCCACCGCAATTCCGGATATTGCCTGCGACGTTGGTGGGCGGCGTCCTCAGCATCGGGTCGGGTCTCGTGCTCGGACGTGAAGGCCCCATCGTGCACATGGGCGCAGTCGCAGGGGCCGAGACAGCTCGCCGCGCGGGGATGAACGCCGATCACCAGCGACTCCTGCAGACGTCGGTATCCGGCGCGGGACTGGCGGTCGCGTTCAATGCGCCCATCGGTGGCGCGCTGTTCGTCTTCGAGGAAGTCATGCACTCGTTCCGGCTCCGGACTGTGGTGCCGGTTCTGGTGTCTGTCGCCGTCGGGGTCGCGTGCTCCCGTCTTGTCGTCGGAGATTCGCCTGACTTCTCGGTCGGCCCGGTCGATCCCCCCTCGATCACCCTTCTCCCGGTGTTCGTCGTGTTCGGTCTCCTCACCGGAGTTCTCGGCGCTGCCTACAACCGTGCGGTGATGGGTTCACTGTCCGTTGTGGACGCTCTCCGCTCGGTCCCCTCGGTGGTGAAGGCCACTGCGATCGGAGGTGCCATCGGCTTGCTCTCCGCAGCCTCACCTCCTGCTACCGGCGGCGGCGACTCCCTGGTGCAGCACGTGCTGTCGGGCGGCGCGCTCGCGATCCCGCTCGTCGCGTTGTACGTCGCATTGCGCTTCGCCACGGGGCCCGTCTCGTATGCCGCGGGCACTCCGGGAGGTCTGTTCGCTCCGCTACTCGCACTCGGTGCGCTGTGGGGCGTGCTCTACGCGGGGATCTGCCACGCAATAGTTCCCGGAATCGATTCCTCTGTTGCGGTGCCGATGGCAATCGTGGGAATGGCCTCGATGTTCAGTGCGACGGTGCGCGCACCCGTCACCGGCGCGGTCCTCGTCATGGAGATGACCGCGACGACCAGCGTCACCGTCCCGATGCTCGCAGCCGTCGCCGGGGCATTCGCCGTAGCACAGTTGATGGGATCCTCGCCGATCTACGACAGCCTGAGAGAACGCATGCTCGCGCAACTGCACCACCCCCCACGTGGAGACTGACATCCGGCCCTGGTGAGGTTCGCGCACGCCGCCAGCCACCGTCCACCAGAACCACGAGCCCGTCCAGCTCGAGCAATGTCAACGCCGCACGCACCTGCTCGACCGGCACACCCGCCGACTCCGCCAAGACCGACGGAGTGCAACTGCCCGTGGCCGGAAAAGCCTCGTACACAAGAGAACTCTCCCTTGACAAGCCATCGAGATCGCGGCGGAACAACGCATCACGTCCGTCGTCACGCCCGAGCAGCGGACCGCATTCCTCCACGACCTCGTGCGCACTGCCCACCAGACGCGCTTCACCTTCCCGGATCATCC
>JAEZDV010000041.1 GCA_023417985.1 Actinomycetes bacterium
GAGGTAAGCGATCCGTTCCGGTCCCGGGCCGCTGGCCTCCGTCCGGACTTCCCCGATAAGGTCTGTTCATGAGTGGCGTGGGTGGAGTTCTGTTCGACATCGAGGGCGTGCTCGTCACCTCGTGGAAACCGGTTCCCGGGGCCGCCGACGTGCTGGCCCGGCTGCGGGAGGACGGCGTGACACGCGCGTTCCTCACCAACACCACCTCGCGCACGTGCGCCGCTATCGCGCGAAGCCTGACCGATCTGGGAATGCCCGTCGACCCCGAAGAAATAGTCACCGCAGCGTGGCTCACCGCCGAATATGTGCGGCAGACCTATCCGGGACGGCGCTGCTGGATCCTCAACGACGGCGACATCGGGGACGACCTCGAGGGCATCGTGCAGGACGATGCCGACCCGGAGGTGATCGTCCTCGGGGGCGCGGGGCCCCAATACGATCACCGGACGCTCAGCCGCGTGGCGGAACTGATGCTCGACGGGGTGCCGGTCGTCGCGATGCACCGGGCCATGTCCTGGCAGACGGACGACGGGTTGCGTCTCGACACCGGCGCGTACCTCGCCGGCCTCGAGGAACTGACCGGCCGCACAGCGGTGACGGTGGGCAAGCCCTCGATGAGGGGGTTCCTCGTCGCGGCGGACCTGATGGGCGCCGAGCCGGACTCGGTCGTCGTCGTGGGCGACGACCTCGCAGGTGAAGTCGTTCCGGGCCAGCGACTCGGTATGACCGGAGTTCTGGTGCGCACCGGGAAGTTTCGTGAATCCGTTCTCGAACTGTCGGTGGACCTGCCCGACCATGTGATCGATTCGGTGGCCGATCTGCCCGCCCTCCTCGACACGCTCTGACGACGCCCGTGCCGTGTGACACGGACCCTCGCGCCCGGCTGGTGTGATCGGTACCCTTCCGCCGGGGGATCTGCCCTCACTGTCTCTTGCAGAGGCAATCCAGCGCAGAGGAGTGCTCTTTGTCCATTCGTTCCTTCCGATCCGTTCTCACCGGTCGCCGCGCCGCGCGCGCCGGCGTGCTCGTCGCTCTCGGCGTCGCGTCGGCGGCGTTCATGGGCGCCGGGACTGCGGCGGCCGCCCCGGTGACGTGCTTGTCGCCGCCGTCCGACAACCAGATCCTCGTCTCCGAGACGGCGAGCTGCGGCGCGACGGCCGCTCCGGGTGCGTCGGCCCGCGCGTCGGCCACCGACAGTGGCACCGCGGTGTCGGTCGCGCAGCAAGGTGGCGCTGCGGAGTCCCACGCGACCGGATTCGGAACCGCTCTGAGCGGGGCGGCCGACGGCGGACGCTCGTACGCGTACGCGCTCGGCGGCGGCTTGAGTCACTCGTGGGCCCAGGGCCCCGCAGTGACGGTGTCCGTGTCGGGCTGGGGATCGGGCGCGACCGCCGACGCGACCGGTGTCACCTGCGTCGGCGCGCAATCCCTCGCTGTCAACACGGCGACCGGCCAGTGGTGTGCGGTGGGGGTCGGTTCCACGCCGCGATAAAGATTTCGCGTTTTTCCGCTGCACTGTGACGGGGGTGGTGAGTGCCTGTAATCTTGCACTCACCACCCCCGAGTGCTAAGAATGCACTTAGCACTCGCAACACGTGAGTGCCAGGTCGGGACGGTGAGGCCGGGAATAAGACACTCCCTGGTCGTCCGTCGCGGGCACTGAACCCGGCCGGCAAGCGTGTCACCCCCATACCCGGAGGATCACTTCGCAATGGCCAAGATCATCGCGTTCGACGAAGAGGCTCGTCGCGGCCTCGAACGGGGCCTCAACAGCCTCGCCGACGCAGTCAAGGTGACGTTGGGCCCCAAGGGTCGCAACGTCGTTCTCGAGAAGAAGTGGGGCGCTCCCACGATCACCAACGATGGTGTGTCCATCGCCAAGGAGATCGAGCTCGAGGACCCGTACGAGAAGATCGGCGCCGAGCTGGTCAAGGAAGTCGCCAAGAAGACCGACGACGTTGCGGGTGACGGCACCACCACCGCCACCGTTCTCGCGCAGGCACTGGTGCGCGAGGGTCTGCGCAACGTTGCAGCCGGTGCGAACCCCCTCGGCCTCAAGCGTGGCATCGAGAAGGCCGTCGAGGCCGTCACTGCCCGCCTGCTCGACACCGCCAAGGAAGTCGAGACCAAGGAGCAGATCGCTGCTACCGCCGGCATCTCCGCCGGTGACCCCGCGATCGGTGAGCTCATCGCCGAGGCCATCGACAAGGTGGGCAAAGAAGGCGTCATCACCGTCGAGGAGTCCAACACCTTCGGCCTGCAGCTCGAGCTGACCGAGGGCATGCGCTTCGACAAGGGCTACATCTCCCTCTACTTCGCCACTGACGCCGAGCGTCAGGAAGCGGTCCTCGAGGATCCCTACATCCTGCTCGTCAGCTCCAAGATCTCCACGGTCAAGGACCTGCTGCCGCTGCTCGAGAAGGTCATCCAGTCGGGCAAGCCGCTGCTGATCATCGCCGAGGACGTCGAGGGTGAAGCCCTGTCGACGCTCGTGCTGAACAAGATCCGCGGCACCTTCAAGTCCGTCGCCGTCAAGGCTCCGGGCTTCGGCGATCGCCGTAAGGCTCAGCTCGCCGACATCGCCATCCTCACCGGTGGCGAGGTCATCAGCGAAGAGGTCGGCCTCTCCCTCGAGACCGCCGGCGTCGAGCTGCTCGGCCAGGCGCGCAAGGTTGTCGTCACCAAGGACGAGACCACCATCGTCGAGGGTGCGGGCGATCCCGACTCCATCGCCGGTCGCGTCAACCAGATCCGCGCCGAGATCGAGGCGTCGGATTCGGATTACGACCGTGAGAAGCTCCAGGAGCGCCTCGCCAAGCTGGCCGGTGGCGTCGCCGTCATCAAGGCCGGCGCTGCGACCGAGGTCGAGCTCAAGGAGCGCAAGCACCGCATCGAAGATGCCGTGCGTAACGCCAAGGCAGCCGTCGAAGAGGGCATCGTCGCCGGCGGCGGCGTTGCACTGCTCCAGGCCGCTCCGGCTCTGGACGACCTGAAGCTCGAGGGTGACGAGGCCACCGGTGCGAACATCGTCCGCGTCGCTCTCGAAGCTCCGCTGAAGCAGATCGCTTTCAACGCCGGCCTCGAGCCCGGTGTGGTGGCCGAGAAGGTTCGCAACCTGCCCGCGGGTCACGGCCTCAACGCCGCGACCAACGAGTACGGCGACCTGCTTGCTGCCGGCATCAACGACCCGGTCAAGGTCACCCGCTCGGCACTGCAGAACGCAGCGTCCATCGCGGCTCTGTTCCTGACCACCGAGGCCGTCGTCGCCGACAAGCCGGAGAAGGCTTCCGCCCCGGCCGGCGATCCGACCGGCGGCATGGGCGGCATGGACTTCTGATCCAGCCCCCGGCATACGCCGGGTAGTCCTCTGCGAGGCCCGATCCCGCTCCGGTGGGGTCGGGCCTCGTCGTGTGCCCGGGTCCGGGCGCCGAGACGGATCCGAGTCTCCCGAACAGTTGAACTTCCCGGCGGGACGTCGCCGGTGAGATCACCGCATGCCTCTCGTGCGACGAATCGAAGCTGCCCGGCGGTGAGCTGAACGATCCGTACCTCCATGCCGCGTCCTCCGGATCCCGACAGAAAGATATTCCGCAGGAACCCATTCGTGCGGTCACCGGGAAGACGAATCGCGCACCCCGTGGCCGATGATCGCTCGCGCTGGGAAATGTGACCCCCGCTCGATGCCCTTGTCCTTCCGTTCCGCCGGACGTGGCGGTCCGTGGCGTCGTGGCCCGAACGCGTGCCCAAGGATGCGATGCACGATTCCAGGTGTCCAGTTCGTTCCCGTTGTGGGGTCTATGCTGTATCAATTGACAGGGCCCCGGACCGTTCGGGGTGGTAACCCAGCGCCGCCGCTTGCGCTGACGAAGGCATACGGGAGGTCGGTCGAGTGATCTCGGCGTTTTTCCGGCGAGTAGTCGCCACTGTGGGCATAGGGGTGTTGGTTCTCCTCGGATCGCCGAATATTTCCTCTGCCGAACCTGTTTCGCATCTGTCGTCCATCGAGGTCAAGAACGATCGCGTCCTGGTGGCTCATGTGTATTCCGCGGCGATGGATCGTGTCGTGCCGCTGCGCGTGTACAGGCCGGCGGACACGAGCGAGCCGAGCCCGACACTGTACCTGCTGAACGGTGCCAGTGGTGGCGAGGGTGTCGCGACCTGGGATGCGCGGACGGACTTGGACGAGTTCTTCGCCGAGAAGAACGTCAATGTCGTCACTCCGCTGGACGGATCGTTCAGTTACTACACCGATTGGATTCGGGACGATCCTGTTCTGGGCCGGAACAAGTGGACGACGTTCCTCACTCGTGAGCTGCCGCCGATCATCGATGCGGAGTTCGGTACCACCGGCGTGAACGCGATCGCGGGGTTGTCGATGTCGGGGACGTCGGTTCTGAGTCTCGCGATTGCGAAGCCGACGCTGTACAAGGCGGTGGGTGCTTACAGTGGTTGTGCCGAGACGAGTTCCGAAATCGGGCAACTCTATGTCCGCACCGTGGTCGAAACTCGCGGAGAAGCGAACGCGGAGAACATGTGGGGCCCGTTCGACGGTCCGGGTTGGGTCGAGAACGATCCCTTTGTCAACGCCGAGAAGTTGCGTGGCATCGATCTGTACATCTCGTCGGCTACCGGGCTACCGGGTAAGCATGATCATCTCGGCGCTACCGGGGTCGGCGATGATGCAAGCGTGCTGGCGAATCAGGTGGTTGTCGGCGGCGTGATCGAGTCTGCGGTCGACAGCTGCACCCGCCGCTTGGCTGAGCGTCTGGAGGAGCTGGAGATTCCCGCTGTGTTCGAGTTCCGGCCTGCGGGCACGCATTCGTGGGGCTACTGGGAGGACGATCTGCACCAGTCGTGGCCCATGTTTGCGGAGGCTCTCGAGGTGCGCTGAGCGGACCACCGACCTGGTGCGTTCACTTCCGGACCGGCCATCACCTTCACGGTGATGGCCGGTTCGTTGTATTCCGCCGGCTTGCGGTAGCGGAATCGGGGACCTGTCGGTGTCGTCGCTGTCCGAGGGAACGACCGAGTGTCCGCTGTGACCGCAGGCCAGGTGCGAGCCAAGAAAACTGGGGTTTTCCACCGGAATGTCCGATTCGCACCATTCACCCCTCTTGTGGTGTATCAATTGATGCGACTCCGGACTATCCGGGGCACGTCGGGAATCCGGCGTGGACGCGTGCGTCGGTGAACATCAGGAGGGTCTGTCGAGTGATCTCGGCGTTGTTCCAGCGGATGGTTGCGGCGGTGGGAATAGGGGCGGCGGTTCTCGTCGGGCTCCCGAACATTGCTTCCGCACAGTCTGCTTCGCATCTTTCCCGCATCGATGTCGAGAGCGATCGAGTAGTCGTGGCCCACGTCTACTCCGCGGCGATGGATCGTGTCGTGGCGCTGCGGGTGCGGACGCCGGCCGACACGAGTCGACCGAGTCCCACGCTCTACCTTCTGAACGGTGCCAGCGGTGGGCAAGGAGTTGCCACCTGGGACGCACAGACGGACATCGACGAGTTCTTCGCCGACAAGAACGTCAACGTCGTCACTCCTCTGGACGGATCGTTCAGTTACTACACCGACTGGATCCGGGACGATCCTGCTCTGGGCCGGAACAAATGGACGACATTCCTCACCCGCGAACTCCCACCGATCATCGACGCAACCTTCGGCACGACCGGGGTCAACGCGATCGCCGGGTTGTCCATGTCCGGCACCTCGGTTCTGGGACTGGCCATCGCGCAACCCGGGTTGTATCGGGCGGTGGGCGCCTACAGTGGTTGTGCTGAAACGAGTTCCGAACTGGGACAGCTCTATGTCCGGACCGTGGTCGAGAGTCGCGGGGAAGCGGATGCGGAGAACATGTGGGGTCCGTTCGACGGTCCGGGTTGGGTCGAGAACGATCCTTATGTCAACGCGGAGAAGTTGCGTGGCATCGATCTGTACATCTCGTCGGCTACAGGGCTGCCGGGCAGGCACGAGCATCTCGCCGCCCGTTCTGTGAACAACGATCCCGCTCTGTTGCTGAACCAGGTAGTGGTGGGTGGCGTGATCGAAGCCGCGGTCGACGACTGCACCCGTCGTCTCGCTGCGCGACTCGCAGAGTTGGAGATCCCCGCTGTGTTCGAGTTCCGCCCGGCGGGAACACATTCGTGGGGTTACTGGGAGGACGATCTGCACAACTCGTGGCCCATGCTGGCCAGGGCTGTCGGAGCGCGCTGAGTCGTACGGATCGATCTGGGGCGCTCGGTCGGTCGACGCACCCCGGTTACTGCTGTCCTGTTGGGTCACAACAAATTTCATAGATGGCAAGCTCGAGAATCCGCTCTACAGGCTATTGACGCTTTTCGCGTCGCGACGTAGTGTTACCTGCGACACATCTTCGGGCCCGAAATGCATTGTGTCACAACAGGTCCCAGTAAAAATCACCAGGAGGACACATGGGCAGCACCACGATCACCGAGATCGTCACCTTCATTTTCTCCCTGCTCAACCAGAGCCAGCAGTTCTTCAGCTGATCGCAGGCTCCACCAGATCGTCGGCTTCATCAGATCGTCGCTGTACCCGTTCGTGCTGTATCCGACGCTCGGAGGCGTGAGGTCTCCGGCAGAAACCTGGAGGAACAATGGGTAGCATCCCCAACGGCTTGGAAGTCATCAGCCAGCTCGTCCAGCTGCTGCTGTTCATCGGACCGGAGCTGCTCACCGGTTCGCTGTAACACGTAGAGCATCAGGCCGTGGGTCGCCGTAGTCAGGGGCCCACGGCCTTACTCGTTTCACGGCCCTCAGTGGTATCGGGGTCTCGTCGATCCCCTGCGGTCGGGGCCCTGAAGCGGATGGCGTTGTTTCGTCGCGATGCTTCAGTTGCTCAGCACAGGCTCGAGTTCTCGCTTCGCGAGCCGGGCGGCGAAAGCCGCACACACGAGCAGCTGGATCTGATGAAAGAGCATGAGAGGAAGCACGATCAATCCGATGGGCTCTCCGGGAAAGAGCACGGTTGCCATCGGAAGTCCGGTCGCAAGCGACTTGGTGGCACCGCAGAACAGGATCGCCGTCCGGTCCTCGTACGAGAAGCCGAGCTTAGGGGGCACGAACCAGGTGAGGGACAGCACGATCGCGAGCAGAAGGATGCACACCGCGACGAGCGCGAGCAGACGCAGGACCGACAGCTGACTCCAGATTCCCTCGTTCATGCCGCGGCTGAAGGCAACGTAGACGACGAGCAGAATCGAACCGCGGTCGACGAGCTTGAGCGGTTTACCGTGCGCGGTGACCCAGCCGCCGATCCAGCGACGCAACACCTGACCTGCGACGAACGGGACGAGAAGCATGAGCACGATGTCGAGCACCGCGCCGGAGCTGAAGCTGACGCCTTGCGTGCTCATCGTGAGGGCTACCAGCAGCGGTGTGAGGAGGATGCCGAGCAGACTCGACGCGGAGGCGGAGACCACCGCACCGGGAATATTGCCCCGCGCGACCGAGACGAGCGCGATCGACGACTGCACCGTCGACGGCAGTAGGCACAGGTACAGCACACCCAGGTAGAGCGGATCGCTGAGAAGCCAGGGCACGAAGGCCTTGGCCGCGAGACCGAGAAGTGGGAAGACCACGAAAGTCGTCGCGAGGATGGCGGCGTGCAGTCGCCAGTGCTTCAGGCCGGCAACGGCTTCGGCGGTCGACAAACGCGCACCGTAGAGGAAGAACAGCAGGCCGATTGCGATCTTCGACGCCCAGGTGAAAACATCGAGTCCGAAGCCGTGCGCCGGCAGGATCGCCGCGACGGCAACGGTCGCGACGATTCCGACGAGGAATGGGTCGAGTCGGTTCAGCAACGGGATCTTCGCCAGCATGGTTCGACGCTAGGCCACTGCCGGTCGATTCGAGAAGCCGATTACCCCGATCACTGTCATCACAGATTGTGATTGAATGCGGGAGTGTTCGATCCCACTCACCTACGCAGCTTTCTGGCCGTCGAAAGGGAACGCAGTTTCACGGGGGCCGCGCGGCGCCTGGGCCTGCGCCAATCCACGGTGAGTCAGCACATCGCCAAACTCGAGGCGGCGGTGGGCCGCCGGCTGTTCGTGCGAGATACCCACACCGTCGAACCGACAGCCGACGGCAGCGCGATGCTCGGTTTCGCCCGCGAGATCCTCGACCGCCACGACGCGGCCCAGCGCTACTTCACCGAATCCACCGTGAGCGGGCGCGTGCGTTTCGGTGCATCCGACGACCTGGTACTCCACGAGCTGCCCTCGATCCTGGCAGAATTCCGGCGCAGTCATCCACGGGTGGACTTCGAACTCACTGTCGGACTCAGCGAGAATCTCCATCGAAGCCTCGACAACGGTGAACTCGACCTCATGTTCGGCAAACGCCGGCCGGGGGAGCGGCACGGTGAGCTGATATTCCGCGACAGACTCGAATTCCTCGGTGCGCCCGGTTTCGTACTCAACCAGGACGGCCCGATTCCGCTCGTCACCTACCCGCACCCGTCCCTGACCCGCGAGATCGCACTCGACGTGCTGCAGCGCTGTGGGTACGGGGCGCGGGTCACGTGCGTCGCGGACAGCCTCATCGGCTTGAGCGCTGCCGCACTAGCTGGCCTGGGCGTCGTTCTGCATGCCAGTAGGCTCCCGCCCGCGGGTCTCGTCCCGGTGCGGTCCGGAACCCGCCGGTTGCCGGACGCCGGCCACCTCGAATTCGTTCTCGTCGCGCGCCGCAGCGTGCTCAGTGAGCCGGAGAGTGCGCTGCGAGCGGCGATCCTCGCCAATGCGGACCGGTTGGTACGCGAGGTCCACGACAGCGAGACTCATTCGGGGAGCAGCATCCACAAAGCGAGGTAGACCAGGATTGCGGTACCGCCGGTGACGAAAGCGGAGAGCACGGCGATGGCGCGGACGAGATTGGCGTCCACTTCGAAGTAATCGGCGAGGCCTCCGCAGACGCCGCCGAGCATGCGCTGCGAGGTGGAACGGACGAACGGGCGGGGGTGTTGTTCTCGAATGTCATGAGTCGATCGTGCCGCTCGCGGACCGTTCGCACATCAGGGCTGTACCCCGATCTCCACCCTGATCTTTCTCCAGGACGGCAGGTGCTGATGCTGGAATCAGCTCGAGGCGAAGTATCCCGCTGGCGGGCAACAGGGCACAGACTGTGCCCGATGCATTCTTCGACGAGGAGCCTTCTTCCATGAAGGACACTGCGACCAGCGCCGGTCTCGCTGCCCTGCAACTGCGTTACGGCGCAACCGAGGCCGAACGAGTGGGCGTGCGCATCGACCCAGCCATGTGGAACGAGGTCCTGGCCGTGCAGCTCGCTCACCGGTCGGTGCGGAAGTTTCTGCCCGAGAACGTGTCCGAAGACTACGTTCGGGTGATCGTCGCGGCGGCCTCGTCGGCGGACAGTTCGAGCAACCTGCAGTTGTGGAGCGTGATCGCCGTGACCGGCCGCGATCGGCTCGGCCGCATCGCGGAACTGGCCGGGCCAGGACGCGGTGCGGAACGCGCCTCTGTTGCTGGTGTGGGTGGCCGATCTGGCGCGGGCAGCCGGGATTGCTACGCGGCGCGGTGCGACGCTCGTCAACGTCGGGTACGTCGAGTCGGCCGTACTCGGAATCGTCGATGCGACTCTGGCCGCTCGGAACGCGGTGCTCGCTGCCGAATCGCTCGGTCTCGGCACGGTGTGCATCGGTGCGCTACGCAATCATCCGGACGAACTGGGTGCGGAACTGGCCTTGCCCGACCACAGTTTCGCCGTGGTCGGGCTGGTGATAGGCCATCCCGATCCGGCGGAGTTGCCGGAGGTCAAGCCCCGGCGCGGACAGGATCTGGTGCTGCATCGCGAGCAGTACAGCTCGGCGGGACAGGACGGGGGAGTGGCGGCCTACGAGGACGAAATCGCGCAGTTCTACCGGCTTCAGGGGTTGTCGGACAGCTGGATTGCGCGGGTCCTGGGCCGGTTCGCGTCTTCGCGCGCCCTGGGGAGCAGGGAATCACTTCGAAAAAGGTTGTTGCAGAGAGGTTTCGATCTCGACTGAAGTTTCGGTGGGTGACGGCCGGATCATCGGCAGACCACGGTGAGTCCGATTCCGCGCCACACCTCGGTTTCGATCCGCTCGAACGCCTTGTCCTCGTGGTCGTACTCGTAGTCGACCTCGGTCCGATAACCCTTGTCGCGCTGTTCGGTGACGGCGCAGTAGCCCGACGGGTTTCCCGATCGGTTGGTGATCGTGAAGGGGACACCGCGTTCGGTGAGGAACGCGACCGCGGACTGCTGGCTCATTCCCACCACACTTGGTGCGGATTGTGCTGCGGCAGTTCCTGTTCCGAGGGCGACGGCGGCGGTTCCGGCGAACAATGCCGCGATGAGTTTGGTGCGCATGGATTCTCCCGGTGCTGGGTGGTCTGCGAAAACGAACACGACGATCGTGCACCGGATGTGCACCGGGCCACATCCGGGCACATCCCCCATCTCGACCCTGAACTTCGGCCTCGGGGTCGGGCGGGAATCCGGGGTGTGATCCGGGTGGGGCTGCGTACGATCGGATCCATGGCGGGACGAACGCGAGTGGCGCTTGCACTGGGGAGCGGGGGCGCCAGGGGGTATGCGCACATCGGGGCAATCCAGGTCATCGAGGAACGCGGACTCGAAATCGTGGGCGTCGCAGGCGCTTCGATGGGTGCGTTGGTCGGAGGTGTCTACGCGGCCGGAAAACTCGACCCGTACACCCAGTGGGCGCTGAGCCTGTCTCAGATGGATGTCGTACGTCTGCTCGACATCTCGGTGTCGGCTCCAGGCGCCATCCACGCCGAACGGATCCTGGCGAAGATGCGCGACATCCTCGGAGAGGTCGCGATCGAGGATCTGCCGATTCCGTTCACGGCCGTTGCCACCGATCTCGCGGCGGGTCGCGCGGTGTGGTTCCAGCGAGGTCCCGTCGACGCGGCGATCCGAGCGTCCATCGCAATTCCCGGTGTCATCACTCCGGTGGTGCTCAACGGCAGGGTGCTCACCGACGGAGGCACGTTGTCGCCGCTACCGATCGCCCCGACCGTCGGAATGCATGCGGATCTCACGATCGGCGTCAGTCTCGCCGGTGAGGACGACGGCCGGGCGCGCTCACCCGAGAACGCTAGTTCGGAACCACGGCCCGCCGAGGAGTGGATCGGACGTTTCCGTCGTAGCGCCGCCTCGGTGCTCGAATCCGACATCGTGCGATCGGTGGTCAACCGGTTCTCGACGAGCGGTGCCGACAACGACGAGTCGTTCGAGGACACGACGGCCACCGCGTCGGAAATCCCCACTGACGACATGCATACACCGAAATTCGGACGCGTTGCGGTGATGAACCGGTCGCTCGACATCATGCAGTCGTCCCTGTCGCGATTCCAGCTGGCTGCCTATCCGCCCGACGTGTTCGTCGAGGTCCCACGGAGCGCATGCCGGAGTCTCGATTTTCACAGGGCCGCCGACATGATCGCGCTGGGAAGAACGCTCACTGCGGCGGCGCTCGACGATGCCGGCATCCCGGGCCCCGGCGCGCTGGAGGCTCCGACCGAACCGGCGAACGACGAGCCCGGATCGGCCTAGTCTGAGCTGGTGGAGACCGTACCGATCCAGCTACCCGACGGCACTACGACACCGGTGCGGTTGTTCCCGGGCCCCGACCACGAGCACGAAGCCCGTCGCGACTCGTCACGCGCAGTGGTCGTCGTCCTGCCCGGTCTGGGTGTTCCCGCCGGATACTACGAATCGTTCGCCGAGGCGCTGACCGGATACGGATTCGATGCCGCGATCTGCGAATTCGCGGGTCAGGGGGACAGTCGGCCCAGGCCCGGTCCGGAGAGCACGTACGGGTACCACGAGATCGTCGCGGTGCACCTTCCTGCCGTGTTCGAAGTGGTGCGGGAGCGCTTCCCCGATTCGACGCCGTACCTGCTCGGGCATTCGATGGGTGGTCAGCTCGGTGTCCTCTACGCGTCGCGCATCCGGGGACGGCTCGGCGGGCTGATCCTGGTCGCCGCAGGCACCCCGTACTACCGGCACTACCGGGGTGCCCGCCGTCCCGGGCTCCTGCTGGGTTCGGCCGCGATGTCGCTGACGTCGAGCGTCGCGGGTTTCTGGCCCGGTGACCGGATCGACGTGGCGGGCTTCGGCAGGCAGTCCCGGGTGCTGATTTCCGACTGGGCACGGCTCGCACGAGGAGGGCGATTCGAACCGGCCGGTGCCGATATCGACTACGAGCAGCGACTGGCACGCCTGACCCTGCCGGTCCTGTCGATCACGATCGACGGTGACGACCTGACTCCCGTCGAGTCGGCCGCACACCTGCTCGACAAACTGCCTGCGGCCGACATCACGACGTGGCACAACCCCCGGAGTCTCGGTCACAACGGGTGGATCCGCGACAATGCCGACACGGTGGCGAAGATCGCGGAGTGGCTACGCGACCGCTAGCCCAGCTTGTCCGCGAGGAACGTGAAGGTCAGGGCCGACTTGAACGCCGCCTGGGCGTTGTCGGCAGCCCCACCGTGCCCACCCTCGATGTTCTCGTAGTACCAGACCTCGTGACCCTCCTCCTCCAGACGCGCGACCATCTTGCGAGCGTGCCCGGGATGGACACGATCGTCGCGGGTGGAGGTGGTGACCAGGACCGGTGGATACTCGGCGTCCGGATCGGTGTTCTGATAGGGCGAATACTTGCCGAGGAACTCCCACTCCTCGGCCTTGTCCGGGTCACCGTATTCGGCCATCCAGGACGCGCCCGCGAGGAGCAGGTGGTACCGCTTCATGTCGAGCAACGGCACCTGGCACACGATCGCGCCGAACAACTGCGGATATCGGGTGAGCATCACACCCATCAGGAGCCCACCGTTGCTGCCGCCCTGCGCGCCGAGCTGTTCCGCCGTGGTGATGCCCCGTGCGACAAGGTCTTTCGCTACGGCGGCAAAGTCCTCGAAGACCTTGTGCCGGTTGGCTTTCAGTGCCTGGGTGTGCCACGTCGGACCGTACTCACCGCCACCGCGGATGTTGGCGATCACGTAGGTGTAGCCCTTTTCGAGCCACGCGCGGCCGATCCCCCCGCTGTAGGCGGGCACCATCGAGTTCTCGAATCCACCGTAGCCGTACAAGAGGGTCGGTGTCGGGGTGGTGATGTTGCGTCCCACCACGAAGTACGGCACCTGGGTGCCGTCGTCGGACGTCGCGAAATGCTGCACGACCGAGATGCCCGCGGTGTGGAAGAACGACGGCGCGGCCTTGATGGGTTCGAGGCGGCCGCCGACGGTGCCGGACAGCAGGGTCGCCGGGATGGTGAAACCGCTCGAATTGAGGAAGAAGTCGTCTCCCGCGAGAGGATCCACGTCGATGATCGAGGTGGACGTCGCTTCCGGTACTCCGGGCAGCGCTTCGTCCGTCCACCCGTCGGCGCGGGGGGTGAGCACACGCATTTCGGTCTGCACGTCGCGCAAAGTGACGACGAGCAGGTGGTTCCGGGTCCACGCGTACTGTTCGAGCGACGTGTGGTCGTCCGGGGTGAACAACACCGTCAGGTCCCGCGAGCCCGCGAGGAACGAGGGATAGTCCGCGGCGAGCAACGCGCCGGCGGGATGACCGAGCCACGCGGAGCGGGTCCGGATCAGGAGGTGGTCGCGGTACACACTCACCCGCGCGTCGTCCGGTACGTCCAGTTCGACCAGGTCGCCGGTCGAGGTCAGCTCGAACCGTCGGGCCCGGTAGAAGTCGAGTGCACGATCGACGAAAGTGCGCTCGTAGCCGGGGGTATCGTCGTACCACGCGGATACCGCGACGTCACCGGTTTCACCCTCGAAGACTCTCTCGGCCTCCGCGAGCGGTATCCCGCGCTTCCACCGTGCAGCGATGCGTGGATATCCGGAGTCGGTGAGCGATCCATCACCGAAATCTGTTCCCACATAGACGGTGTCGGCGTCGATCCAGCCGATGTCGGTTTTCGCTTCCGGTACTTCGAAGCTCTCCGGTCCGGAGACGAATCGGCGGGTCGTGAGGTCGAACTCGCGGATCACCGTCGCGTCGGCGCCTCCGCGCGACAGGCTGATGAGCGCGCGCGTCTGGTCCGGGCGCAGGACCTGCGCCCCCGACCACACCCAGTTCTCGCCCTCCTCCTCGGCTACCGCGTCGAGGTCGACCAGAACGTCCCACTCCGGAGTGTCGCGTACGTACTGGTCCATCGTGGTGCGACGCCACAACCCGCGCACATGGTCGGCGTCCCGCCAGTAGTTGTAGAGGTATTCGCCGCGGCGCCGGGCATAAGGGATACGGGCGTCGGTGTCGAGTACTTCGCGGATGCCGCTCTCGAGTGCGGAGAAGCCACCGCTGCGGGTGTAGACGTCGACCGTGCGCTCGTTGTGGGCACGGACCCAGTCGAGCTGCTTGTCGCCCGTGACGTCCTCGAGCCAGAGGTAGGGATCGGTCGTGGTGTCGCTCATGACCTCATTTCTACCCGGCATTACGCTGCCCGGGTGCAGCTCACCCCCGCGGACGCGCAGATGTACTGGCTCTCCGAACGGATGCCCAACGACCAGTTCCTGCTGTTCTGCTTCGCGACCGATGCAGACGTCGACGCGGTGCGCGAGTCGGTGCGCGGTCGCGTCCGGCGTATGGGGGAGTTGCTGTGCCGTGTCCGGGATGTGCCCGGGCACCTGGACTATCCGTATTGGGTCCCAAGAATTTTCGGGGACGAACTGGTCGTCGGGCATCGGCTGTCCGATCCGTCGTGGACCGGCTTGCAGCGCGAATTGGGGGCGCTGGTCGCGACGTCGCTCGACGCGCGGGAGAGCCCGTGGCGCCTGCACGTGTTCTCCGGGATACGCGACGCGCCGGGATGCGACGGCGCTGCGCTCGTCGTCGTGTGGCAGGTCTCTCATGCATTCGCCGACGGCCGTCGAGCAACGGAACTGGCCCGTGCTCTGTTCGGGGCCGGCGCACCGCCGATGTCGATGTCACCTCCGCCGGCGCCGTCCGAGCCGATGATGCTGGCTCGCGCGTTCGCGGGATTTCCCGGGCGAATCGTCCGGACGTTCTCGTCAGGACGACGTGCGGCTGCCGCCGCGCGCGCACTCGACGCGGCCACCGCGGCCGGCGAGGTTCCACCACCCGGGACAGGACGGTCGCTCACCGGTATCGACACCGATCCGGGCACCGACCGCGCGGTCCGCATGGTGGTGTGCCCAGCCGCCCCCTTCCACAGCGGCGGACACACCGTCACCACTGTCGCGTTGACCGTGGTGTCCGTGGCGTTGCCCGGCTTCCTCGCGGCGCGTGGTGAGGACGTTCCGGACCAGCTCGGCGCCGAGGTCACAGTCGCTGTCCCGACTCGGGGTGCGGCCCGCAACAACTACCGGAACGTCGGCGTCGAATTGTTCGTCACCGAACCGGACCTGCGTGTCCGGGCTGCCCGGATCGCCGCAGACCTTGCCGCGCGTCGGGCCCGGGTGAACCATCCGTTGCTGGGGCAACGCGATGCGGCCACCGAGTACGTTCCGGCGCCACTGGCGCGAGCCGGGATCGTCCGGTACCCCATGACCGGCCTTCCCGTCACCGTCACCGGAAACACCGTGGTATCGAGCGTCTTCCGCGGCTCCGCAGGCCTCGCGCTCGCCGGCGGACCGGTGATGTTCAGTGCGGGCTTCCCGGGTTTGTCCCCGGCCACGGCGCTGACCCATGGCGTATACGGACTCGGGGAGACCGTGACCATCGGAGTTGCAGCCGGAATCCGGATGGTCCCGGATCTCGACGCGTACGAGGAGATGCTGCGCGAGGCCGTCGAGGAGGTCGGCGCGGCTCTCGCGTTCGACGACTGATCGCCGGGTGGAAATCCGGCGGTTGCCGCGGTTCCCCGCATGTACCGTGCGAAGGAGGACCGAATCGTCGGAAGCGGGGGACAGCAGGGCATGGGCGTATACGCAGTCACGGGGTCAGCGTCGGGAATGGGCAAGGCGAGCGCGGAACGATTGCGCGCCGCTGGTCACACAGTGCTCGGAGTGGACATCAGGGACGCCGACGTGGTGGCAGACCTGTCCACGCCGCAGGGCAGGTCCGATGCCATCCGTGAGACGCTAGCCCTGGCCGGGGGAGCCCTCGACGGTGCGGTGCTCGCCGCGGGTCTCGGACCAACCCCCGGAAAAGAAGCGCTGATCGCACAGGTCAACGTGCGCGGCGTGATCGATCTGCTGGTGGGGTGGCGTCCCGCGCTCGCCGCGAGCGGGAACAGCAAGGTGGTGGTCTTCGGGTCCAATTCGACGACCACCACGCCGGGGGTGCCGAACTCCGCGGTGAAGGCGTTCCTCGCCGGCGACATGGCCAAGGGCGTCGCGCGGGCTACCCGGATCGCCAAGTCCGGCCCCCCGTTCACCTACGCGGCATCGAAGATCGCCGTGACCAGGTGGGCGCGACGTACCGCGGTGACACCGGAATGGGCCGGGTCCGGCATCCGGCTCAATGTCCTCGCACCGGGTGCAATCTCGACACCGCTGCTCGACGCGCAGTTGGAAAGCCCGTTGAAGAAGGCGGTCGAGAGTTTCCCTGTGCCGCTCGGCGGATTCGGCGATGCCGAGCAGATCGGGCAGTGGGTCGAGTTCATGGTGTCGCCGGCCGCCGACTTCCTGGCCGGCAGCGTCATCGTCGTCGACGGTGGTACCGAGGCGTACTTCCGGCCGGACGACTGGCCCGTTCGTGTGCCGTTCCGGTCGATACCCGGGTACCTGCGCAAGATGCGATCTTTCGGCCGCTGAAGACTCCCCGTTCGTAGTGGGGCATCGTCCGATCGGTTGATCGACCGGGGACGGTCGGGCGATGTGCCGGGGCGGTGCCGTCGGGCACGCTCGCTCCATGCCCATTGTCGAAGTAAGAGGTCTGTACAAACGGTACGGCGACCGGACCGCCGTCGACGGCGTGAGTTTCGATGTGCGGGAAGGGGAGATCTTCGGAATCCTCGGCTCGAACGGGGCAGGCAAGACCACGACGGCCGAATGCGTCTCCGGCCTCCGGAGACCTGACGAGGGCACCGTCCGCGTGGCCGGGCTCGACCCCGTCGCCGACCGGGGCGCCCTCACGGAGATGCTCGGCGCGCAACTCCAGCAGAGCGAACTGCAACCGAAACTGACGGTGCGTGAGGCGCTCGATCTCTACGCGTCGTTCTATCCACGTCCGGCCGACGGGATGGCTCTCGCCGAGCGACTCGGCCTTGGACACACCTTGGACACCCGCTTCGCGAAGCTCTCGGGTGGTCAGCAACAGCGGTTGTTCATCGCGCTCGCCCTGATCGGGAATCCTCGCGTCGTGGTTCTCGACGAACTCACTACGGGTCTCGACCCGCGCGGACGCCGAGAGACGTGGGAGCTGATCGAGGAGATCCGCGCCTCCGGGGTGACGGTACTGCTGGTCACGCATTTCATGGAAGAGGCCCAGCGGCTGTGCGACCGGGTCGCAGTCTTCGACTCCGGCCGGATCAAAGCCCTGGGCACACCCGCCGAACTCATCGACCGGACCTCCACCGCGGTCGTCGTCTCCTTCCGCCCGTCGGCTCCGCTCGACCCGGATGTGCTCACGACGCTACCCGGCGTGCTGACGGTGCGCCGCGACCACGAAAGGCTCGTCGTCGAAGGCAACGACGAGTCGGTCGCGGCCGTACTGGAACACCTCACCCGCGGGGGTATTTCGCCTGGGCGACTCCGCATCACCGAAGCCACCCTCGACGACGCTTTCCTCGACATCACCGCATCGGAGAACTGACATGACCACCGTGACGAAGCCCGCTGCCGCGGTGGTGCGCACCGAAGCCCGCCTGTTCACGCGCGAGCCCGGAGCACTGTTCTGGATCCTCCTGTTCCCCGTTGTGCTGCTGCTGATCCTCGGTCTCGTCCCCCCGTTCCGGGAAGCCGATCCGGCTCTCGGCGGACGCCGCGTGATCGACCTGTACGTCCCGATCATGGTGTTGCTGTCGATGATCGTCGCGGGCGTCCAGACGATGCCGGCTGTTCTGTCGTCGTACCGCGAACGTGGAATCCTGCGCCGGTTGTCGGTGACCCCGGCTCGGCCGGTGACAATTCTGCTGGCGCAGATCGTGATACACGCGGCGGCAGTCGCCGTGTCGGTCGTGCTCGCGCTGGTCGTCGGACGCGTCGTATTCGGGGTGGCTTTCCCGGAGCAACCGTGGGGTTATGCGCTGGCAGTGCTGCTCACGCTCGCCGCGGCACTGAGTATGGGTGCCGCAATTGCAGCCGTCTCGCCGTCCACACGAATCGCGCAGACGATCGGCACCATCGTCTTCTTTCCGATGATGTTCTGCGCCGGAGTGTGGCTCCCCGTCCAGACGATGCCCGATCTGTTGCAGCGGATCGTCGAGGTGACGCCCTTCGGTGCGGCATCGGAGATCCTCGACCAGGCTGCCCGGGGGGAGTGGCCGAGTGCCGGAGGAATGGCGGTGGTGGCGTTGTGGGCGGTGGCGCTCACCGCCGTCGCCGTCCGCTGGTTCCGGTGGGAGTGACACGTGCGATGTGTGCGCGGCGCCGAACCCCGCGATTTCCGTTGGCATCTGCGGGGACAGCCGTCATGCTTGAACCCGTGACGACCGCGCACCCGTCCGACGAGCCGTGGGATCGCTTCTACACGTGGGGGCCACTGGCGCTGCTGTTCGTCGCCGGGGTCGTCTCCGCTGCCGCGGCGACGCTGGTGATGTCTCCCGCCGAGTACCTCCCGGCATCGGCGGTGGTGGTCGCGGCGGTGTGCTGGGAAGGCTGGCGGTTGCGGTACGGAGGTGCCGCCGGCCCCAGGGGGCGATCGGTCTACTTCGTGGTTCGGACAGCGGTGGCCTTCGTTCTGACCTGGTTCAACCCGTTCTTCGCGATCTACGCGAGCATGGGGTATTTCGACCCGCATCGACTGCTGTCCGAGCGGTGGGCACACGCCGGAATCCTTGCGACGGCGGTCACCCTGGCGGGCTCCCAGTCCGGCGGCCTCCCTCCGCAGAGTCCGATGATGTGGATCGGCTTCGGTGCGCTGTTCGCGATCAACGCTTCGATCGCGACGGTGATGCTGCGGATCGGCGAACGCGAGCAAGTGCGAACGGACGAGCGGATCGAGTCGATCGCTGAACTGGAGAGGACGAATCAGCGACTGGCCCGGGCTCTTTCGGAAAACAAGGCTCTGCACGAGCAACTCGTGCTCCGCGCGCGGGAAGCCGGCATCGACGACGAGCGCCGGCGCCTCGCGGCGGAGATTCACGACACGCTCGCGCAGGATCTCACCGGCATCGTCACTCAGCTCCAGGCTTCGCAGGATGCCGCCGATCCCGTTGTCGCGAGGCGCCATGTGGAGCGGGCGCAGGCGCTCGCCCGGCGCAGTCTGGGTGAGGCTCGTCGCTCCGTGCAGAACCTCGCGCCGCAGGCGCTCGAACAGTCGTCTCTCGACGAGGTTCTGGCGAGGACTGTTGCGACGTGGGAAGTGGAGTCCGGGGTCCGGGCCGATTTCGCCGTCACCGGCGAGGTCGTGCCGTTGCACGACGAGGTCGGCGCGACGTTGCTCCGGATCACCCAGGAGGCGCTGACCAACGTGGGCAACCATGCCGGTGCGAACCGTGTCGGTGTGACAGTGTCCTACATGGACGACGAGGTGAGCGTGGACGTGCGGGACGACGGGTGCGGTTTCGATGGGGCAGCCGATGCCGCAGGGTTCGGATTGCGCGGCATGCAGTCCCGGGCGGCACGGATGGGCGGTGCCGTGAGTATCGAGAGCGAACCGGGTCTCGGGACCGCGGTGTCGGTGCGGGTGCCCCTCGTGCGGGAGGAAGTGGCGTCGTGAGTACCGGGTCGGTCACCGTGCTGATCGTCGACGACCATCCGGTGGTCCGAGACGGATTGCGCGGGATGTTCGCCGCGTCGCCGGAATTCGCGGTGGTGGGGGAGGCCTCGTCCGGGCCCGAGGCGGTGGTGGCGGCCGTCGGACTGGATCCGGACGTGGTGCTTATGGACCTGAGAATGCCGCGGGGCGGAGGTGTTGCGGCGATCATCGAACTCGCCGAGCGACGCGTCCGAAGTCGCGTTCTCGTGCTCACGACCTACGACACCGATTCCGACGTCTTCCCCGCGCTCGAAGCCGGCGCGACCGGGTACCTGCTCAAGGACACGCCACGAGACGAGTTGTTCGCGGCGGTGCGCGCCGTCGCCGAGGGACGCACTGTCCTTCCACCGGCCGTCGCCTCCCGTCTGCTGTCGCGTCTGCGAGGTCCGGGGGCGGGAAGTCCGCGGACGTTGAGCACCCGCGAGCAGGAGGTCCTCGGGCTCGTCGCGAAGGGGACCTCGAACCGGGTCATCGCACAGAAACTGTTCATCAGCGAGGCGACGGTCAAGACCCATCTGACCCACATCTTCGGGAAACTCGAGGTGACCGATCGTGCTGCTGCGGTGGCTGCGGGTTACGACCGCGGCATCCTCGGCTGACCGGTTCCCTGTCCACTTTCGCAGCCGTGCCGACGAGGGAATCGGACCTTACCCGCGGGTAACCGGACCATCGGCGGACACCGTAACCGGGCAGGACTACCCTCTATGACCGTGACCTCACACTATGACGTCGTTGTCCTCGGAGCCGGTCCCGGTGGGTACGTCGCTGCTATCCGCGCGGCACAGCTGGGATTGAGCACTGCCATCATCGAGCAGAAGTACTGGGGTGGTGTCTGCCTGAACGTAGGCTGCATTCCCTCCAAGGCACTTCTCCGAAATGCCGAGTTGGCGCATCTCTTCAACAAAGAGGCCAAGACCTTCGGTATCTCGGGAGACGTGTCCTTCGACTTCGGTGCCGCCCACGACCGCAGCCGCAAGGTGGCCGACGGTCGCGTGAAGGGCGTGCACTTCCTCATGAAGAAGAACAAGATCACCGAGTACGACGGGCTGGGGTCGTTCGTCGACGCCAAGACCATCGAGGTTGCGCTCAGCAAGGGCGGAACCGAGCAGGTGACCTTCGACAACGTCATCATCGCGACCGGTTCGGTCACGAAGCTGCTGCCGGGGACGGAGCTCAGCGAGAACGTCGTCACCTACGAGGAACAGATCCTCACCCGCGACCTCCCGGACTCGATCGTCATCGTCGGCGCCGGCGCCATCGGCATGGAGTTCGGGTACGTCCTGAAGAACTACGGTGTCGACGTCACGATCGTCGAGTTCCTCGACCGCGCGCTCCCCAACGAGGACGCCGACGTCTCCAAGGAGATCGCGAAGGCGTACAAGAAGCTCGGCATCACGATCAAGACCGGCGCAGCCGTCCAGAAGATCACCGACAACGGCTCGAACGTCACCGTCGAGATCAAGGACAACAAGTCCGGCAACGTCGAGACCATGACCGTCGACAAGGTCATGCAGTCGGTGGGCTTCGCGCCGCGCGTCGAGGGTTACGGACTCGAGAAGACCGGTGTCGAGCTGACCGATCGCGGTGCGATCGCGATCGACGAGCGGATGCGCACCAATGTGGACGGCATCTACGCGATCGGTGACGTCACCGCGAAGCTGCAGCTCGCGCACGTCGCAGAAGCACAGGGCGTCGTGGCGGCCGAGACCATCGGCGGCGCCGAGACCCTCGAACTCGGCGACTATCGCATGATGCCGCGCGCAACGTTCTGCCAGCCGCAGGTCGCATCCTTCGGCTTGACCGAGCAGCAGGCGAAGGACGAGGGGTACGACATCAAGGTCGCGACCTTCCCGTTCACCGCGAACGGCAAAGCCCACGGTCTGGGCGACCCGACCGGCTTCGTCAAGCTCATCGCCGACAAGACTCATGGCGAGCTCCTCGGCGGTCACCTCATCGGCCCCGACGTCTCCGAGCTGCTCCCCGAGCTGACCCTCGCTCAGAAGTGGGATCTGACGGTCAACGAGCTCGCGCGCAACGTCCACACCCATCCGACACTCAGCGAAGCGCTGCAGGAGGCCATCCACGGTCTCGCAGGCCACATGATCAACTTCTGACATTACGAAACCTTCCGTGCGGGCGGACCCCCGTTCGGATGTACCGGCTCAGCCCGGGGCGACTCGACCGTCGTCCCGGGCTGACGTCGTTCCGGACCCGGTGGAGGAGAGACCTGCCCGGAACCCCGACGTCCGCCGGCATCGCTGCGACACTTCGGAAGCACGAGCCGAGATGGTCGATCGACGATGTCGGGAGAACGGACGTCGCACGACGCCCCCCACGGAGAAAGAGGGCAGCATGACGAAAAGGGACGGTACCGGCGGCGAACTCACCGTCATCGAGGGCGTCGCGACTCTCAACGCGCAGAGTGGGGATACTCCGAGAATCGAGAAACTGGCCGCCGGAACGGGCGCGACGGTGATCCGTATCAGCTTCACTGCGGGGCAGACGATGGCGGACCATCAGGCGATGTTCCCGATTCTGGTGCAGACCGTGGTCGGCGACGTCTCGTTCTCGACCGACGAGCGAACCGTCTCCCTGATCCCCGGCACCGTCGTGCACCTCGACGCGGGGATCGTGCATCGTCTCGTGGCCGAGATGGACTCGGTGGTGATGTTGACGATCCTGAGGTGACGACGCGACGGAGCCGTCCGGTTCGTCGCTTACCGGCGATGCTGCGCGTTAAGGTTGCGAAATGGCGGAACGCGGAGCTCGGCCTCATGTACATCCGGTTCGCAAATGGCTTCTGCATGCCGTGCGGCGACTGTTCACGCCGCTCGAGCCGGACCACTATCTGGAGATGATCAACCCGCTCTGGTCCACCCGCGAGCTGCGCGGACGGGTGGACCGGGTGGTCCCGGAGTGCGAGGACACCGCGTCGGTTCTGATCCGGCCCGCGTACGAATGGCCGGGCCACCAGCCGGGCCAGTACGTCCGCCTCGGGGTCATCATCGACGGCGTCTACCACTGGCGCGCATATTCCCTGACGTCCGATCCCGACTCCCCCGACGGCCTCATCAGGGTGACCCCGAAACTCGTCGAAGGCGGAGTCGTGTCGCCCTATCTCGTGCGGAAGATCGCACCGGGCGACATCGTGCGGCTCGGTGAGGTCGAAGGCATATTCACGCTGCCCGATCCGGTTCCTGCCCGGCTGCTGTTCGTCAGCGCGGGCAGCGGGATCACCCCCATCATGAGTATGCTGCGCAGCCTCGACCACCGTGATCTGCTCGACGACGTCGTCGTTGTGCATTCTGCATCGACCCCCGAGCAAGTCGTCTTCTCGTCGGAGTTGCACGACCTCGACGCCCGTCACCCGGGCATGCGCCTCGAAGTGTGGATCAGCGGCGAGAAGGGACACATCACGCCGGCCGACCTGGACGAGATCTGTCCCGACTGGCGCGGACGCGAAACCTTCGCGTCGGGGCCCCGTGAACTGCTCGATGTGCTCGAAGAGCACTGGAACGAACACGGAGATCCCGAGCGATTCCACCTCGAACGTTTCCAGCCGGTAATCGGGGGGAATGCGGGAAGCGGCGAGGGCGGCACCATCCACTTCCTCGACAGCGAGCAGGACGTCGAGTGCGACGGGGGAACCCCGATCCTGGTCGCGGGCGAGAACGCCGGCCTGAAGTTGCCGTACGGCTGCCGTATCGGCATCTGCCACACCTGTGTGGGGACGTTGCGTTCCGGGCAACTCCGGGATCTGCGGACCGACGAGGTGAGCGAACCCACCGGGGCTTCGGTGCGTACCTGCATCCACACCGCGGAGGGGGACATCGAAATAGAGCTGTGAGCGGCGAGGGCTGCGACAGCTCCCGACGAATGGGGCCCGTATGACGAACACCGAAGAGACGGCCGCACCCCCGTCTCCGGACGTGCAAAGCCCGATTGCTCATCTGAGTCCGGAAACGCTCGATCGTCTGGCCGAGGAGTTCGACGCGATCCACGACGAGGTGTACGCGAGCCTCGGCGACAAGGACCGCAAGTACATCAAGTCCGTCATCGCGGCGCAGCGACAACTGGTCGTGGCCGGCCGCGTGATCCTGTTCGCGTCCTCGTCGAAGCCCGCGTGGGTGGCCGGGACGGCGTGCCTCGGGATGGCGAAGATCCTCGAGAACATGGAAATCGGCCACAACGTGATGCACGGTCAGTGGGACTGGATGAACGACCCGGACATCCACTCCTCCGTGTGGGACTGGGACACCGCGTCCACGGCCGAAGCCTGGAAGCACTCGCACAACTACATCCACCACACCTTCACCAACATTCGCGGTCTGGACAAGGATCTCGGATACGAGATCATGCGGATCGATCCGAAGCAGCGGTGGCATCCGGTCTACCTCGCCCAGCCCTTCTACAACGCACTGCTCACCGTGCTGTTCGAGTGGGGCGTCGCCCTGCACGATCTGGATCTCGAGGCGCTCTGGGCGGGTGAGAAGTCGCCAACCCAGGTCCTCGAAGAACTCCAGGGGATCGCCGGGAAGGCGAAGGCCCAGTTCGTGAAGGACTACGTGGGCTGGCCGCTGGTCAGTGCCGCGGTGTTCGGCCTGGCTCAGGTGGCGATGCGCGGAAAGCTGCCGCAGCCCGAGACATCGCGGATTGCCGGGTGGCTGCGCCGCTCCGGCAGGTGGGGCGTGGGCGCCGATCTCGCCGACCGGTGGCTGCCGGGTGTCGAGAAGACCTTCCTGTCCACACTGGTCGCGGATGTCACCGCCAACATCATCCGCAACGTGTGGGCGCACGCGATCATCTTCTGTGGACACTTCCCGGACCAGACCTACACGTTCAGCAAGAAGGAAGTCGAGAACGAAACCCGCGGCGGCTGGTACGTCCGTCAGCTCGTGGGTTCGGCGAACATCGAGGGAAGCCCGCTGTTCCACATCATCAGCGGCAATCTCGGCTATCAGGTGGAACACCACCTGTTCCCCGACATGCCGAGCACCCGGTACTCGGAAGTGGCGCCCAAGATCAAGGACATCTGCGAGCGTTACGACCTGCCGTACAACACCGGGCGGTTCGGGCAGCAGTGGTGGATGGTGCACCGCACCATCGCGCGCCTCGCCTTCCCCGGAGGTAAGGAACGTCCGAAGCCCGGCCCCTACCGCAGTTCCGCTGATCCGACGGGAGAGGCGGCCCCGAGCGAGGCGGCCCGTTTCCGCCGGCGGATGCCGTCGGACCACCCCGCCGCAGGCCCGGAGCACGATGGCGGCGGCGTCGCCGTCGACCCCCCGCCTCGCTGACCGCTCTGCCGTGCTGGACCGCTCCGCCGCCTACCGCTCCGAGCGAAGGTAAGCGACCCAGCCGCCGAACTCGGTGATGTCCACCGCGTCGGCGGCTGCGTCGTGCGTGCAACCGAACCCCACGACCGAGCGACCATCCGACAACTCCACACTCGTCAGGGTCATCGGGGCAGGCAGCGCCGCGAGGAAACGGCCCAGTCCCGCCTCGGAGATGCGGAAGAGTTCGCCGACGATCGGCACTCCCGCTCCCGCACCGTGACGCACCACGCCGGGCTTGGGCGGTGTGGTGTTCAGTGCCATCAGCCGGTAGGCGTCCGACGTCCGGATCTCCTCCGCAAAGCGCGCGCCCAGGTTCTCCAGCTGGAAGTGGAGAGGCTGTCCGCGCAGGTGTGCGCCGAACACCGCGAGATCCACCCCGGCATCGACGAATCGGGGAGCCGTGACTCCCGTCAGTGCGGCCGCCACGTCGAGCGCGATCTGGTCGTGGAACGCCGGCACGATCACCATGACGCCGAACGGGTCGCCCGCGGCGGTCGGTCGGCCGGGCACTGCGACTGCGGCCATGTCCAGCAGGTTGCAGAAATTCGTGTACGTACCCATGCGCCGGTTGATGCCGAACGGATCGTCCTCCACGGCCGCGATCGTCGGATGCTCGGTGGTGGTGGGCAGCAGGAGTCCGTCGAACCCGTCGAGGATCCGCATCGTCTGCGCCTTTGTGCGGACAAGGGTGTCGAGATCCGCGACCAGTTCGTGGGCGGCGGGTTTCTTCGCCCCGGCGACGATCGCGGCGACCGTCGGATCGGCACCCGTCGGATCGGTAGCGAGGAACTCGCCCACCGCGGCGTAACGCTCCGCAACGACCGCGCCGTCGTAGAGCAGCGTGGCTGCGTCGAGGAGCGGAGAGATGTCCACCTCCGCGATCTCGATTCCCGACTGCTGCGCCGCGACTATCGTCAGCGCGAACGCTTCGCGGTAGTCGTCGCACAGAGCGTCGAGGTCCTCCGGGCGGGGCACGGCCAGACGAATCGTCGCCGAGGCCGCGAGCCGGACGTCGGCGGGCCAGGACCGGCTACGCGCATCGAGCGGGTCCGGGCCTGCCATGACACCGGCCGCGGTCGCGGCGAGCCCGAGGTCCCGTGCGAGGACCGTCAGGCAGTCGTAGTCGACACACGCGGGGACGACCCCGTGCGTCGGGATGATCCCGAGAGTCGCTTTGATGCCGACGATGCCGTGCAACGCGGCCGGCACTCGTCCGGAACCGGCTGTGTCGGTACCGATTCCGATGTCGGCGATCCCCAGTGCCACCGCGGCGGCCGACCCCGAACTCGATCCGCCCGAGACCCGCTCCGGATCCCACGCACACCGCACCGCACCGTACGGGCTGCGGCTTCCCACCAGCCCGGTGGCGAACTGGTCGAGATTCGTCTTGCCGAGCACCACCGCGCCCGCCTCGACGAGTCGTGCGATGCCGGTCGCGGTGACCTCGGGTGTGTAGGCGAATTCGGGGCACGCGGCCGTGGTCGGCATGCCCGCGACGTCCACGTTGTCCTTGACGGCTACGAGAAGGCCTGCGAGCGGCAATGTTTCGCCCGCGGCAACCCGTCGATCGACCGCCGCGGCGTCGGCGAGAACATCGGCTGCGTCGCGAAGGGTGATCCACACCTCGGGACGATCCACTTCTTCGATGCGCCGCAACGCGTTCCGTGCTCTCTCGGTCGCCGTGAGTGCGTTGTCCGAGTTTCCGGTCGTTTCGCTGCGGAAGGTCGCACTGCCGGTGCCCGAGGTCATGCTGCTGCTCCGATCACGAGGAGGGGGGTACCGGGCGCCACTTTGCTGCCGGGTTCCACCAGGACTTTGAGAACAGTGCCCGCCGTCTCGGCGAGCACGGGCATCTCGAGCTTCATCGCTTCGAGGATAACCGCGGTGGTGCCCGAGGCCACCTCGTCCCCTTCGGCGACTTCGACACGCCAGACGTTGCCGACCATCGGGGCCTCCACCACGAATGCCCCGGCAGGCATCCCTTCGAGCGGGTCGGTGGGTGCGGATACCTCGATCGGCTCGGCGTCGATCCGGTCGAATTCGCCGGCCGCGTGCCACGCGCGTTTCTCGGTTTCGAACGCGTCGGATTGCCTGGCGTCGAACGCCGCGATCGACTCCGCGTTGTCTTCGAGGAAACGGAGATGATCCGCGAGCGCGAACGTGCCCTCGGAGACTTCGGCGTCGAACCGTCCGGCCTTCGAGGCGGCCCGGTACTCGAGCAACTGCTCGGGTGTCACCGGTTCCCAGACGATGCGGTCGAAGAACCGGAACAGCCACGGTTTGCCCTGTTCGAACGGGCCGGTCTGCCGGTAGCCGGACCAGATGGGAATCGTCCGTCCCACCAGTTGATAGCCGCCGGGTGACTCCATGCCGTAGACGCACAGGTACTTTCCGCCGATGCCGACGGCGTCGGACGGGGTCCACGTGCGTGCGGGGTTGTACTTGGTGGTGACCAGGCGGTGGCGCGGATCGAGCGGCACGGCAAGGGGCGCGCCCAGGTAGACGTCGCCGAGCCCGAGGACCAGGTACTCGGCATCGAATACCGCATCGCGCACCTGATCGACCGATTCCAATCCGTTGATGCGGCGGATGAATTCGATGTTCGACGGCAGCCACGGCGCGTCGTCGCGTACGCCACTCCGGTACCGGGAGATCGCTTCCGAGATCGACGGGTCGCCGAACGAGAGCGGAAGCCGGACAGTGCGACTCGGAACCACGAGATCGCTCGTCGCCGGCAGTCCGGTCTCGAGATCCTGCAGCACTCCCAGCAGTCGGTAGGCGGGCAGCACATCCGGATCGAAATGGATGTGCAGCGAGCGCACACCCGGGGTCACATCCACGATGCCGGGCAATTTCGTGGCCGCGAGCGATTCGGAGAGTGCATGCACGCGCATGCGCAACCCCAGATCGAGCACCATGTCCCCGTACTCGACGAGTATGTTGTCGTCGCCGCCACGCAGATACACGGCCTCGGGCCGGCCGAGGACGGCCTCCGTCCGGCCGAGTCGTCCACCGTCGGACGCGACCTGACGCTCCACCGGCGGAACGTCCGCGGCGCGCACAGTGCCGGCACGCAGTTCCGCCGCCCCGGCGTCGGTGACCGGAACGAACCGCAGTTGATCACCGGGCCTGATCTGTCCCAGCTTCCACCGATGACCGGACACCACGGTGAGCGGGCATGCGAATCCGCCGAGGCTCGGGCCGTCCGGGCCGAGCAGGATCGGGGTGTCGCCGGAGACGTTGAGCGCCCCGACGCTGTACGGATTGTCGTGGAGGTTCGACGGATGCAGGCCCGCGTCCCCGCCGTCGGTACGCGACCACGTGGGCTTCGGGCCGTCGAGGCGGATGCCGGTCCGGTTGGCGTGGCTCTGCACGGTCCAGGTGGTGTCGTAGAACTGCGCGATGTCCTCGGGCGTGAAGTAGTCGGGCGCCGGCTGGGGACCCTCGGTGACCGCGAGGTGCCAGGTGTGCGTGAACTCGGGACGCGCGTCGGTGGGGACGGGCGCGGGCGCGCTGTCCGTCGCGGTGTCGGCAACACCGAGGACGTCGCCGGTCGCCACTGCCCGACCGGTGGTGCCGCCGAATCCGCCGAGCGTGAAGGTCGACGCGCTGCCGTGGTACAGCGGCACGTCCAGACCGCCGCGCACCGCGACGTAGGTGCGCAGGCCCGCGTCCGCGGGCGCACCCACGTCGAGCACCGAACCGGCGGGCACCTCGACGGGTTCCCACATCGGTACCGGCTCACCGTCCACCGTCACTTCGGCGGGTGCTCCGGTGACACAGACGTACGTGGCGTCCGAGAACTCGAGGCGGGGTCCTTGCAGCGTGCATTCGAGGCCGGGTGCGCCTTCGGGATTTCCGACGGCCACGTTCGCCGCGCGCAGCGACAGGTCGTCCATCGGCCCGGACGGCGGGATTCCCACCTCCCACAATCCGGTTCGTCCGGGGAAGTCCTGGACGGTGGTCATCGTGCCGGCCCGCAACACGTCGATTCGGTGCCCGGTTGCGCGCAGTCCGGCCAGCGTGGACGTGACGTGCTCGGCGGCGAGGACCGGCGTCGCGGTGCAGATACGCCGAAGCTGGGGCAGGTTGGTCTGGACTCCGTAGAGATGGGTGTCGTCGAGTGCGTCGGCGAGCGCGGCGAAGGCGGTGCGACGGGACTCACCGTGCACGATCACCTTGGCGAGCATCGGGTCGTAGAACGAGCTGACCTCGGTGCCGGTGTCGACCCACGTCTCGACGCGCGTGTGGGCGGGGAATTCGACCTGCGTGAGCAGGCCCGCGCTGGGCCGGTAGTCGTGCCCGGGGTCCTCGGCGTACACACGCGCCTCGACCGCATGGCCGTTGATTTCGGGACCGGTATCGGGGAGGGCGTCGAGCATGTCGGTCTCACCGCGCGCGAGGCGCAGCATCCATTCGACGAGGTCGACGCCGGTGACCTCCTCGGTTACCGGATGTTCCACCTGGAGACGAGTGTTCATCTCGAGGAAGGACGCTTCGCCGCGATCGACGTCGTAGACGAACTCGACGGTCCCGGCCGACCGGTACCGCACCGAGTTCGCCAGCGCGCGCGAAGACGTCAGCAACTGTTCGACGACGTGCTCGGGCAGGTTGGGAGCGGGGGCCTCCTCGACCACCTTCTGGTTGCGGCGCTGCAGCGAGCAGTCACGGGTGCCGAGACTCAGGGTGCGGCCGAGTCCGTCACCGAACACCTGCACTTCGACGTGCCGGGCATTGGCCACGAAACGTTCGAGGAACACGCCGGACGACGAGAAATTGGCTGCTGCCAGGCGTAATACCCGCTCGTAGGCACTGCGAAGATCGTCCGGGCCGTGGCAGGCCTGCATGCCGATGCCGCCACCGCCGCCGACAGCCTTGAGCATTACCGGATACCCGATGTCCTCGGCCGCGGCGAGGGCGTCGTCCAGCGACTCGAGCAGGCCGCTGCCCGCGACGAGCGGAACTCCGACGGTACGGGCGGCTTCCCTGGCGGTGTGCTTGTCGCCGAACACGCGCAACTGCTCGGGGGTCGGTCCGACGAAGGCAATCCCCGCTGCTTCGCACGCTGCCGCGAAATCGGCGTTCTCGGAAAGGAACCCGTAACCCGGATGGATGGCGCCGGCGCCGGTCGCCTGCGCGGCTTCGATCACCAGGTCGGCGCGCAGGTACGACTCGGCCGCGGGTCCCGGCCCCAGGCGGACGGCGACGTCGGCGAGTTCGACGTGTGCTGCCGATGCGTCGGCGTCGGAATGGACGGCGACGGTCTTGAGCCCGAGTAGGTGGGCAGAACGCATGATGCGGCAAGCGATCTCACCGCGGTTGGCGATGAGCAGGGTGTCGAAGGCGTAGGTCAAGACGAGCTCCTCGGATAGGGGCGGGACGGCAGCGTGTTCAGTCGGCCAGCGACATGGCGGTGACCGCGCGGGTCACCTTGTCGAGAACGACCGAGAGAGATTCGCCGATGTGACGGTGAAGCAGGGTGCGGGCGGCCGGTAGGTCCCCGTCGATGACGGCGTCGAGGATGCCGAGGTGTTCGGCGATCGACGTCTCGATCCGGCTGTTGACCATGAAGTCGTACATGCGGACGTGCCGGATCCGGGAATTGACGGACTCGAGCGCGGAGACGAGTTCGGCGTTGCCGGACGACGCCAGCAGTGCCAGGTGGAATTCTTCGTCGGTGACCACGAAACTCGGTTCCTGCGCGGGTGGGTCGTCGGCGAGTGCGCGCCAGCGTGTGCGTTCCGACTCGAGAATCACCGGGTCGTGACGCACCGAAGGGTCCTCGATGGCGCGGGTTATCCCCTGCAATTCCAGCGTGATTCGCAGTTCGTACAGATTTCGGACGCGGGGGATGCTGGGCGGTTGCGGCGAGAATCCGTAGTCTTCCCGGCGGATCAGGCCGTCGGATGCGAGCATTGCGAGCGCCTCGCGGACCGGGGTACGCGAGATGCCGAATCGTGCAGCGAGTTTCGGCTCGGTCATGCGGTCGCCGACACGGACCGACCCGTTCATCAGATCGTCGCGCAGCTGCCGGTAGACCTGGAGCCGAAGCGGCTCCGGTGTACCTGTGTGCGTTTCTGTCGACATAGCTGTATACGCTATTGACCTGCGATGACGCGGCTGTGACGCTGTGTTACGTCCGAGTTAGAGGGTGCTCACGCGCCCTGCGTGCGGCGGGGAGTGGCTAGCCGAAGTCGCGGTCGAGACGCAGGGTGCCGATGGTGGTGGCGAGCCCGTCGTATTGGGTTACCAGCAAACAGAACTCGATCATCCGACGATCGTCGAGATGATCCGCCAGTGCCGACCACGTCTCGTCGGACAGATCTTTCGTCGACACCAGTTCGTCGACCGCGCGCAGGATCGTGCGGTGACGGTCGCTCCAGCCCTCGGCGGCCGGTCCGGCAACGATCCGCGCCTGGACGTCTTCGGTGATGCCGGCGCGTCGGCCCAGCCGAGTGTGATGATCGGTTTCGTACGCCGAACCGCGCAGGTGTGCGACGCGCAGGATGATCATCTCGCCTTCGAACCGGCCCAGCCGGCCGAAAGGCATCAGCGTGCCGGAATAGTGCAGCCACCCCCGGAACAACCGCCCCGTCCGTCCGAGGGTGCTGAACAGGTGCGCGTCGCCGGTGCCTGCGGCTTTCGACAGTACCTTCCACGCGAGCCAGTTGACGGGGCCGAGTTCCCTCGAGCGACCGGGCCGGATGCGGGGCGTCACGCCTGCCAGTGTCGCACGATCAACCGCGTACCGCCCGGGCAAGCCGCGCCATGGTCAGTGCCTCCTCCGCGCGCTGCACCACCACCGTGCGCGATGTGCCGATGTGCTCGAGCAGTACCCGGTGCGCGTCGTCGAGTCTGTCGTCGAGGATCAGCTCCGCGACCTCGATGTGCTCGTCGACGGTGTCGGCGATGCGGTCCGGGGTGAGGTAGTCGAACATGCGCACCGGCCGGACCTTCTGGTTGACCGCGGCCAGAGCATCGCACAGTGCCCGGTTGCCCGACGACTTCAGCATCGTGAGGTGGAATTGTTCGTCGAGCGTGACGAAGCCTGCGTCGGGGTCCGGCAGGTTGCGGCGAATGCGGTACCAGCGGTCCAGTTCGGGCCCGAGTACGTCGGCGTCGTGGCGGATGGAGTCGTCTTCCCGGGCGCGGCGGATCCCCCTCAGTTCCAGGGTGATCCGCAGCTCGTAGAGTCCCGCGAGGTCTTCGAGGCGCGGGCGGTACGGATACAGGCCGTGCTCGCGTCGTTCGACGAGGCCGTCGGAGACGAGCCGGGCCAATGCCTCGCGCACCGGGGTGCGGGACACCCCGTAGTGCTCGGCGAGCCGTTCTTCGCTGAGGCGTTCGTCCGGGGTGAGATCACCGGACATCAGTTCGGTGCGCAGTGCCCGGTAGACGTGCTCTCGGCGGGTGACGCCGGACGGCATCAGATCGCCATCGCGGCGCGCACGGTGGTCGCGGCGTCCGCGCCTCCGTCTCCTGTGGAGGTCACGCGACCCGATTCGAGCACGTAGTAGTGGTGAGCATTGTCGAGGGCGAAACCGATGTGCTGCTCGACGAGCAGCACGCCGAGGTTGCCGCCCCGGCTGAGTTCGACGATGGTGTTCTCGATCTCCGCGACCACCGACGGCTGGATGCCTTCGGTCGGTTCGTCGAGGATGAGCATGCGTGGCTCGGTGATGAGGGCGCGCGCGATCGCGAGTTGCTGGCGCTGGCCACCGGAGAGCAGGCCCGCCCGGCGGTCGAGAAGCGGCACGAGCGCGGGGAACAGATCGAGCATGTCCGCGACGAGTTTCCTGCCGTTCTTGCGGCCGTCCGCGACGACCTGAAGGTTCTCGCTGCACGTGAGCTGGCCGAACGACTGCTGTCCCTGAGGCACGTAGGCGAGGCCCCGCGCGACACGCGCGGCGGGACGCAGGCCGCTGATGTCCTGCCCGTCGAAGAGGATCTTGCCGGAGGAGACCGGCAGGAGGCCGACGGCGGCGCGCAGCAGCGTGGTCTTTCCGGCGCCGTTGTGTCCCATCACGGCGGCGACTCCGTCGGACGGAACAGTGACCGAGACACCGTGGATGACTTCGGTCCGGCCGTAACCGGCTCGCACGTCGACGAGTTCGAGCATCATGCCTCCTGGAACGTGTCGGTGCCGTCGGCTCCGACCGCGGCTGCGGTGCCGAGATAGACCTCTTGAACCTGCGGATCGTTCTGCACTTCCTCGACGGTGCCCTCCGCGATGACCTTGCCCCGGGCCAGCACCGTCACCGAGGTGGCGAAGGCACGCATGAAGTCCATGTCGTGCTCGACCACCACGACGGTGCGTTGTGCTCCGATGCGGCGGAGCAATCGGCCGGTTTCCTCGCGTTCGTCGCCGCTCATACCGGCGACCGGTTCGTCGAGCAGGAGCACGTCGGCGTTCTGGACGAGCAGCATTCCGATCTCGAGCCACTGCTTCTGGCCGTGCGCGAGGATGCCGGCCGGAGTGTCGCGGTGGGCAGACAGCCCGATCGTCTCGAGTGCTTCCTCGATCTCGGGCAGTACATCCTTCCGGCGTCGCAGCAACTGCCACGGGGAGCGGCCGGCGCCCGCGGCGATGTCGAGGTTCTGGAGCACCGACAACTCTTCGAACACGGAGGCGGTCTGGAAGGTCCGTCCGACCCCGAGACGAGCGATCTTGTGGGTCTTCTTGCCCACGAGTTCGATTCCGGACTTGGTGACGGAACCGGTCGCGGGGACCAGTCCGGTGACCGCGTCGACGAGGGTCGTCTTGCCCGCACCGTTCGGGCCGATCAGGAACCGCAGGTCGCCCTGCAGCAGTGTGAGGTTCACTCCGTCGACGGCGTGGAATCCGTCGAATGTGACTCGCAGATCGCGGATTTCGAGGTAATCGCTGGCCATTCCGGCGTTGCCGCCGTAGACGGGTGCGTTCATCGTGCCGGCTCCAGTTCGGTCTTGTCTGCGGGTACGTCGTCGGCGGGTGGTTCGGTCCGGGACCGGCGGTGGCGTCGCAGGCCGGCCAGTCCGGCGAGGCCTGCCGGGAAGAACCCGACCACCACGATGAACAACAGGCCCTGGGCGTAGGTCCACGCCGACGGGAAGTTCTCCGACAGGGCGGTCTGCGCCCATGCCACGCCGATCGCACCGAGGACAGGACCGAGCAGCGTGTTGCGACCGCCGATGGCCACACCGATCAGGAAGGCGATGGACGGCACGATTCCGATGTCGGCGGGGGAAATGATGCCGACGATGGGCACGAACATCGCGCCGGCGATACCGGCGAAGAACGCGGCGACGGTGTAGGCGACGACCTTGATGTCGGCGGGGTCGTAGCCGAGGAACCGGACCCGTTCCTCCTGGTCGCGCACCGCGACGAGCAACTCGCCGTACCGCGACTGCATCAGTTGCCGGGTGGCGGCGACGACGAGCAGCAGGATCGCCGCGACGATGAAGAACAGCATCCGCTTGTTGACGGGGTCGGAAAGTTCGAAGCCGAAGAAGGTGCGGAAACGGTTGAGCCCGTTGGATCCACCGGTGGTCTGCTGACCGACGAGCAGGATCGCGAAGGCAGCGGCGAGGGCCTGGGAGAGGATCGCGAAGTACGCGCCCTTCACACGGCGTTTGAAGACGCCCAGGCCCAGCAGTGCTGCGACGAGCGCGGGGACGACGAGGATCGCCAGGATCGCGACGAACGGCGAGGTGAACGGCACCCAGTAGGCAGGGAGTTCACGGATGCCCGCGATCTGCATGAAATCGGGTACCGAGTCGTCGCGCAGTTGCGCGTCGGCGATTTTGAGGTGCATCGCCATGATGTACGCACCGAGTCCGAAGAACACGCCCTGTCCGAGGGTGAGCATCCCGCCGCGTCCCCAGGCGAGGCCGATGCCGACGGCGACGATCGCGAAGCACAGGAACTTGCCGAGGAGGCCGAGCCGGAAGTCGGACAGGAACGTCGGTGCGAGGCCGAACAATACCAGGGCGGCGAGCGCGAATCCTGCTGCGGTGCGGGCAGGTCCGGGTTGTGTCAGGGATCGGGGGGAGAACGTCACAGACATCAGACCAGGCTCCTCGTCTTGACGGCGAACAGGCCTTGTGGACGGACCTGCAGGAAGATCACGATGATCACGAAGACGATCACCTTCGCGATCGAGGCGGTGGTGGAGTACTCGATGAACGAGTTGAGCAGACCGAGCGCTACGGCGGCGAGTACCGCGCCTTCGATCCGGCCGAGTCCGCCGATGACGACGACGAGGAACGCGTCGATCAGGTACGCCTGCCCGATCGTGGGGCTGGTCGACCCGATCAGGGTCAGTGCGACGCCGGCGAGTCCGGCGAGGCCGGAGCCGAGGAAGAAGGTGGTGATATCCGTTCGGCGGGAGGAAATTCCGACGGTCTCGGCGAGGTCGCGGTTCTGCACGACCGCGCGGATGCGCCGTCCCATCGGGGTGAACTTCATCGCGGTGATGAGCGCGATCACGCAGAGGACCGACAGTGCCAGGATGAAGAGGCGGGTTTTCGGTACGACGGCGCCGAGGATCTCGACGCCGCCGGAAAGCCAGGACGGTGCCACTACGTTGACGGCGGGTGCGCCGAAGATGTCGCGTGCGGCCTGCTGGAGCAGCAGGCCCACACCGAAGGTGACGAGCAGCGTGTCGAGGGGGCGGTGGTACATGCGGCGGATGAGGGTGACCTCGAGGAGGACACCCATCACACCGCCGACCAGGAAACCGACGAGCAACGAGACGAACAAGGACACGCCTGCAGACGAGATCACCTGCTGGACGACGAACGCGGTGTAACTGCCCGCCATGATGAATTCGCCGTGGGCCATGTTGATCACGCCCATCTGACCGAACGTCAGCGACAGGCCCAGTGCCGCCAGCAGCAGGATCGAGCCGATGCTCAATCCGGTGAACAATTGTCCTACAAGGACATCCATGGTGTCTCCCTCGTCGGTTTCCCGGTCGCGAGCGTCAGTTTCCGGAGAGGCCCGCAGCCCAGTCGTAGGACTCGAGGTAGGGGTCGGGGTCGACCGGTCCGTCGGACTCCCACACGGTGTAGATCAGGCCGTCGCCGCGGATCTCAACGATTCGGGCGGTCTTGGTGATGTGGTGGTTGTCGCCGTCGATCGTCACCGTCCCCTCGGGAGCGGCGTACGTGACTCCGTCGGAGGCAGCTACGACGTCCTCGACCGCGAACGATCCGGCCTTCTCGACGGTGTTCTTCCACAGGTGAACGGACGTGTACGCGGCTTCCATCGGGTCGGACGTCGGCTTGTTCGCGCCGTACTTCGCCTTGTATGCCTCGACGAATGCGGTGTTCTCGGGGGATTCGACGGTCTGATAGTAGTTCCAGGCGGTGAGCTGACCCTCGATGTTCTGGGCGCCGATACCCACCACTTCTTCTTCGGCGATGGACACCGAGACGACGGGCATATCCTTCGCGTTGAGGCCCGCGTTGGTGTACTCCCGGAAGAAGGCAACGTTGGAATCGCCGTTGAGCGTGTTGAATACGGCATCCGCATCGGCGGTGCGGACCTTGTTCACGATGGTGGAGAAGTCGGTCGAACCGAGCGGGGTGTAGTCCTCACCCTTGATCTCGATGCCGTTGGCCTCGGCGTACGCCTTGATGATCCGGTTGGCGGTCTGCGGGAAGACGTAGTCGCTGCCCACCAGGTACAGGGACTTGACGCCCTGCTCCTTCAGGTAGTCCAGCGCCGGAACGATCTGCTGGTTGGTGGTCGCGCCGGTGTAGAAGATGTTCGACGACGACTCGAGCCCTTCGTACTGGACGGGGTAGTACAGCAGCGCGTCGCGATCCTCGAAAACCGGGAGCATCGCCTTGCGGCTCGAGGACGTCCATCCGCCGAATACCGCTGCGACACAGTCGGAGCTGATGAGTTTCTCGGCCTTCTCCGCAAACACCGTCGGCTCCGACGCGCCGTCCTCTGCGACGATCTGGATCTGCTTGCCGAGGACGCCACCGTCCGCGTTGATCTGCTCCACGGCGAGAGCGATCGAGTCGCGCACCGTGACCTCGGAGATCGCCATCGTGCCCGAGAGCGAGTTCAGCGAGCCGACCTTGATGGTGTCGCCCGAGGTGTCGACGCACGACGTGCCGCCGGAAGCACCCGCGGAGGTGTCGGGGGTATCTCCCGCTCGGCTTCCGCACGCGGTCAGGACGAGACCGACGGCGACCAGCGCGGCGGGCGCCGCGACGGCGCGGGAGGCGAACTTGGACCTGGCAACTGACATGAAGGTGCCCTTCCTTCGAAGGTGGGACCGGAGGGGACCGGCGTGTATCCGGCGGCGTATACAACTCTGTATCCGCGAGGCCAAACACTAGAAGGGCGTTGTTGCGTAGGAATAACTCCCGGTCACAGTTGTATGACCCGGGTGACGGCTGTGTTACATCGTGCTTACGGACCGCGTTTCGCGCCTGTGACGGCTCGCGTCAGCGCACGAGGTAGGGCGAGACCGAACTGCGGTGCTCGTTGATGTCGATCTCCTTGCCCAGGGGCGGGAAGGCTCGTTGCGGGCAGTTCACGCGTTCGCACACCCGGCAGCCCGAGCCGATCGGGGTGCCCGGGTTGCTCTCATCGAGGTCGAGACCGTCGGCGTAGACGAGTCGATGGGCATGGCGCAGTTCGCAACCCAGCCCGATCGCGAACGTCTTCGACGGCTGGCCGTACCGGGCGGCACGACGTTCGACGGTGCGCGCTACCCAGAGGTAGCGCCGGCCGTCGGGCATCTGTGCGATCTGCGTCATGATCTTGCCCGGGTATGCGAACGTCTCGTACACGTTCCACAGCGGGCAGGTGCCGCCACTGGTCGAGAAGTGGAATCCGGTGGCGGACTGACGTTTCGACATGTTGCCGGCGCGGTCGACGCGGACGAACGAGAACGGGACGCCGCGCAGCTTGGGCCGCTGCAACGTCGACAGACGATGGGCGATCGTCTCGTAACTCACCCCGTAGAAGGCCGAGAGCCGCTCGATGTCGTACCGGAAGTTCTCGGAGATCTCGTGGAACTGGGTGTACGGCAGGAGCAGGGCCGCGGCCCAGTAGTTGGCCAGGCCCAGGCGGGCGAGTGTCCGCGACGAATCGCTCGTGAAGGAGCCTTCGTCGACGAGGCGATCGATGAGGTCACCGCATTCGAGGTAGGCCAGTTCGATGGCGAGTTTGAACACCTGCTGTCCGCCCGACAGTTGCGGCGCGACCTCGAGGATCCGGGTCTCCGGGTCGTAGCGATGCAGGATGTTCTCCCCGAGATCGATGCGCTTGACGATCTGGACGTCGTGCGCAGTGGTCATGCGCTTGGCGATCTCACCGCCCACGTCACCCCGGTGGAAGCGGATCCTGTCGGCGAGCTCCTCTGCGGCCGTATCCAGGTCGTGCAGGTAGTTGTGGCGTTGGTAGAAGTAGTCGCGGACCTCTTCGTGCGGCATCGTGATCGCGCCGCTACCGCTGCCGTCGCTGTAGCGATCCTCGGTGGCGGCTGCGAGTTGTGCCGTGGTGTTCCGGAACCGCCGGTGCATGTTCACCATGGCTCGCGCCAGGTTGGGATGTGCCGCGACCATCTCGGCGATCTCCTGCGCGTCGGTTTCGATACCCATTTCCTGATCGAGCGCGACCTCGCGCATCTCCGCGATGAGTCGGGTGTCGTCCTGCGACGAGAAGAAGGTTGTGTCGACGCCGAAGACTTCGCTGATGCGGAGCAGTACCGGCACTGTGAGCGGCCGGACGTCGTGCTCGATCTGGTTCAGATAGCTGGCGGAGATCTCGAGCGTCTTGGCGAGGGCGGCCTGGCTCAGTCCCCGTTCCGTGCGCAACTGGCGCAAGCGGGCGCCGACGAAGGTCTTGGCCATTCGCCCAGGGTAAAGGCCGGCGGATTGCTTCGCAACGTCCTGTTCGCATGTTGTTAATAACGGGGCACGGCGCGAGGCTCCCGGCGGCCGGCATCGCCCCACCGGTCGGTGTGAGTGCTCTCACAGGTGGGCTGTCTTCGGGGACTTTCCGGTGGGCGGACGCCCGCTTGCGCTCGCCCGCCGACGAGGGGCGTTCTCGGGGCAAAAGCCGAGGTAGGAAGCTACTGGCCGGTAACCAGGCTCGCAGAAAGACACTCGTTGGCGCGGCCACTTATTTGCAATCTTTGCAACGGCCGACGCGAACCTAGCCAAGATTGGCATTAGCAACAGGTAGACGAGGTTTTTCGGCTGTGTCATTGTCGAGTGGTACATCCGAAAGGTACGCAAAGGGTGTGAAGCCGTACGCACGTACTGCTGAGCGCCGATAGCGGATTCAGATCGAGAGAGTGGAGCTTTGATGTCGACTACCGGCACCCCGAGGACCGCTGAGGAAATTCAGAAGGACTGGGACACCAACCCCCGCTGGAAAGGGGTTACCCGTAACTACACGGCCGAGCAGGTCGCGAAGCTGCAGGGCACCGTCGTCGAAGAGGCCACGCTCGCTCGTCGCGGCTCGGAGATCCTCTGGGATCTCGTCAACAACGAGGATTACATCAACTCCCTGGGCGCCCTCACCGGCAACCAGGCTGTGCAGCAGGTCCGCGCGGGCCTGAAGGCCATCTACCTGTCCGGCTGGCAGGTCGCCGGCGATGCGAACCTCTCCGGGCACACCTACCCGGACCAGTCGCTCTACCCGGCCAACTCCGTGCCGCAGGTCGTGCGTCGCATCAACAACGCGCTGCTGCGCGCCGACGAGATCGCCAAGGTCGAGGGTGACACCTCGGTCGAGAACTGGCTCGCTCCGATCGTCGCCGACGGCGAGGCCGGCTTCGGTGGCGCCCTCAACGTCTACGAGCTGCAGAAGGCCATGATCGCCGCAGGCGTCGCCGGCTCCCACTGGGAGGACCAGCTCGCGTCCGAGAAGAAGTGCGGTCACCTCGGTGGCAAGGTGCTCATCCCGACGCAGCAGCACATCCGCACCCTCACTTCGGCGCGTCTCGCTGCCGACGTCGCGGACGTCCCGACGGTCGTCATCGCCCGCACCGACGCCGAGGCTGCCACGCTCATCACCTCCGATGTCGACGAGCGTGACCGCGAGTTCCTCGACGGCACCCGTACCGCCGAAGGCTTCTACGGTGTGAAGAACGGCATCGAGCCCTGCATCGCTCGTGCAAAGGCCTACGCTCCGTACTCCGACCTCATCTGGATGGAGACCGGCGTGCCGGACCTCGAGGTTGCGAAGAAGTTCGCCGAGGCCGTCCGCAGCGAGTTCCCGGACCAGCTGCTGGCTTACAACTGCTCCCCGTCCTTCAACTGGAAGGCGCACCTGGACGACGCGACCATCGCGAAGTTCCAGAAGGAGCTCGGCGCGATGGGCTTCAAGTTCCAGTTCATCACGCTGGCCGGCTTCCACGCGCTGAACTACTCGATGTTCGATCTGGCCTACGGCTACGCCCGCAACCAGATGAGCGCCTACGTCGAGCTGCAGGAGCGCGAGTTCGACGCCGAGGAGCGCGGTTACACCGCCACCAAGCACCAGCGTGAGGTCGGCGCCGGCTACTTCGACCGGATCGCCACCACCGTCGACCCGACGTCGTCGACCACCGCGCTCTCGGGCTCGACCGAAGAGGGTCAGTTCCACTAGATCTGAGCCGTTGCCAAAAGCTTTCGGCTTGACAGCGCAGGCCCCGCCCCGAAACCCTGGGCGGGGCCTGACGCATGTATTGGGAGTGAAGACGTGGGTATTGAACGGGTCGGCGTGATCGGCGCCGGGCAAATGGGTTCGGGTATCGCCGAGGTTTCGGCCAAGGCCGGCGCGGACGTGCTCGTGTACGAGCCGACGGACGAGTTGGTGGCGGCGGGAAACCAGAGGCTCACTCAGTCGCTGGAGCGCGCGGCGGCCAAGGGCAAGCTGAGCGAGGACGATCGCGATGCCGCGCTGGCCCGGCTGAAGTTCACCACCGATCTGGCCGACCTGGCCGATCGCCAACTGGTGATCGAGGCCGTCGTCGAGGACGAGACGGTCAAGGGCAAGATCTTCGCCGAGCTCGACAAGGTGATCACCGATCCCGATGCGGTGCTGGCGTCGAACACGTCGAGCATTCCGATCATGAAAATCGCTGCGGCAACGCAGAATCCGAGCCGGGTGCTGGGGCTGCACTTCTTCAACCCGGTGCCGGTGCTGCCGCTGGTCGAATTGGTCAGCACGCTGGTCACCTCGCCTGAGGCCGCGGCGCGCACGGAGCAGTTCGCGAGCGAGGTGCTGGGCAAGAAGGTGGTGCGCTGCGGGGACCGGTCGGGCTTCATCGTCAATGCGCTGCTGGTGCCGTATCTGTTGGCGGCCATTCGAATGGCGGAGGCGGGTGTCGCGACGGTTGAGGACATCGACACGGCCGTGGTCGCCGGTTTGTCGCATCCGATGGGCCCGCTGCGGTTGTCCGACCTGGTCGGACTCGACACCCTGAAGCTGATCGCGGACAAGATGTACGAGGAGTTCAAGGAGCCGCTCTACGGCCCGCCGCCGCTGCTCCTGCGCATGGTCGAGGCCGGTCACCTCGGCAAGAAGTC
>JAEZDV010000088.1 GCA_023417985.1 Actinomycetes bacterium
ACCGCGCACATCACCGACGATCTCGATCGGTACTTCGCTGCCGCACGCGGCACCGATGACGTCGTGCCCCTCGAGATGACCAAGTGGTTCGACACCAACTACCACTACCTGGTGCCGGAGATCGGTCCCGACACGACATTCACCCTCGAACCTTCGAAGGTACTCGGCGAAGTCGCCGAGGCGAGGGCCCTCGGCGTCGCGGCGCGGCCCGTGATCGTCGGCCCACTGACATTCCTGCTTCTCTCCAAACCCGTCGACGGCCAGGGCCCGCTGCTCGACCGGGTGGACGAGTTGATTCCGCTGTATTCCCGACTGCTGCGCGAACTCTCCGCGTCGGGGGTCGCGTGGGTGCAGTTCGACGAGCCAGCGCTCGTACGCGATCTCGACGAAGCAGCACTCGACGCCGTGACCCGCGTCTACGACACGTTGTCGGCTCCGGAAGAGCGCCCGGCGATCCTCGTCGCCTCGTACTTCGGGGACCTCGGTCCTGCGCTTGGCCGACTGGCTGCCACCGGGGTCGAAGGAATCGGCATCGATCTCGTCGCCGGTTCCGCGACCGGGATCGCAGGACTGCCGAGTCTCGCGAACAAGTTGCTCGTCGCCGGTGTCGTCGACGGCCGAAACGTGTGGCGCACCGACCTCGAAGCGGCACTCGCCACGCTTGCCACGCTGCTCGGGTCCGTGAGAGCGCTGGCGGTGTCCACATCGTGTTCGTTGCTCCACGTTCCGTACACGGTCGACGCCGAGACCCGTCTCGACGACGCCCTGCGTTCCTGGCTGGCGTTCGGTGCCGAAAAGGTGCGTGAGGTAGCCACACTCGCCCGAGCATTGCGCGACGGACACGACGCCGTCGGCGGCGAACTCGCCGCGGCGCGTGAGGCTGCCGGATCTCGCCGTGCCGATCGACGGCTGCGCAACAACGCCGTCCGTGGCGCACTGTCCGCACTCACCGAACATCGTGCGCGCACCACGCCCGCCGACCGACGGCGCGAGATCCAGCGCGCCCACCTCGACCTGCCGTTGTTGCCGACCACCACCATCGGGTCGTACCCGCAGACCAGCAGAATCCGGCTGGCGCGCGCCGCTTTCCGCAACGGAGAGATCGACCGTGCCGAGTACCTCCGGCGGATGCGTGAGGAAATCGTCGAAGTCGTGACGCTGCAGGAAGAACTCGGTCTCGATGTGCTGGTGCACGGTGAGCCCGAGCGCAACGACATGGTGCAGTACTTCGCCGAACAACTCGACGGGTTCTTCGCCACCGAGCAGGGCTGGGTGCAGTCCTACGGATCTCGCTGCGTCCGACCGCCTATCCTCTACGGCGACGTCGCTCGGCCGGCACCGATGACCGTCGACTGGATCACGTATGCACAGACTCTGACCGAGAAGCCGGTCAAGGGCATGCTCACCGGTCCGGTGACGATCCTCGCGTGGTCGTTCGTGCGCGACGATCAGCCCCTTGCCGACACCGCCGATCAGGTCGCACTCGCTATCCGCAACGAAACCGTCGATCTCCAGGCCGCCGGCATCCGCATCATCCAGGTCGACGAACCGGCACTGCGCGAGTTGTTGCCGCTACGCGCCGCGGCCCAGAAGGAGTACCTGGACTGGGCAGTGGGTGCGTTCCGTCTGGCCACGTCCGGGGTCGCGGATTCCACGCAGATCCACACGCACCTCTGCTACTCGGAGTTCGGAGAGGTGATCGGTGCCATCGCCGAGCTCGATGCCGATGTGACGTCGATCGAGGCGGCGCGGTCGCACATGGAGATCCTCGACGACCTCAATGCGGTCGGTTTCGATCTCGGGGTCGGTCCGGGCGTGTACGACATCCACTCACCGCGCGTGCCGAGCGTCGACGAGATCGCACGGTCGCTGAGGGAGGCCTTGGATGCTGTTCAGGCGGAACGCTTGTGGGTCAATCCGGACTGTGGTCTCAAGACTCGACGCACCGACGAGGTCACCGCGTCCCTGAAGAATCTCGTCGCTGCCGCGACTTCGGTTCGCGGGGAACTGGATTCGTAGCCTGCGTGTGAGGTGACGGCTCCTGTCGGCGGACCGGACAGGGCCGTCACCCCGGCTGCTCTGATGGCTGGGACGGAACGCAGTGCAGCCACGGCAGAGGGAGTAGCTCAGGCAACCACCGAGCGTTGTGAACCACATCCCGTAACTCGGTCGAGCTATCCCAATCGACGAGAACAGCGCGGGCAATCCCCTCAGGTGAACGGCACCCCGCCCGTCGCCGCGATCGTCTCCCCCGTGATGTAACTGGAGTCCTGCGAAGCGAGGAAGACGTATGCGGGAGCCAACTCCGCAGGCTGTCCGGGTCGGCCGAGCGGGACATCTTTGCCGAACTGCTCGTACGCGTCCTTCGGCATGGTCGCAGGTATCAGCGGCGTCCAGATAGGACCGGGTGCAACAGCATTGACCCGTATCCCCTTGCTCGCAACGTCCGAGGCGAGGCCCTTGGTGAAGTCGACGATTCCGGCTTTCGTGGTGGCGTAGTCCAGCAAGCCGGGCGACGGATCGACGGCCTGGATCGAGGTAGTGTTGACGATCGCCGACCCTGAATCCATCTCTGCTACAGCATATTTCGACAGCCAGAACAGTGCGTACAGATTGGTCTTCATCACCCGGTCGAACTGCTCGGTGGTGATATCGGCGATCCCTCCGGGCACGAGGTGCTGGTACGCAGCGTTGTTGACGAGGATGTCGATCCCGCCGAACTCGGAGACGGTCGTCGCGACGAGTCGGCGGCAGAAGTCCTCGTCGCGGATGTCACCGGGAACAACCACACAGCGCCGTCCCGCTGCCTCGACGAGTTCGGCAGTGTCCCGTCCGTCCTGAGCCTCTTCCGGAAGATGGCAGAAGGCAACGTCTGCGCCTTCCCGAGCGAAGGCGATTGCGACAGCGCGTCCGATTCCCGAATCCCCGCCGGTGATCAGTGCGCGGCGGCCGAGCAGTTTTCCGTTGCCCCGATAACTCTGTTCACCGTGGTCGGGAGCGGCGACGAGTTCGTCGGTGGCACCGGGGTATGTGATCTCGGGTTGCTGCTCGAGCGGGGGAATCGAGTGCCGCTCTCCCGGGTGTTGCATCCTGTTCGGGTCCTGGCCGGACACAGTCGCCTCCATCGGTCGTCGGGCTTGTTCTCTTCGGTACCCGACTCCAGGGTGTCCCACACCCTCGATTGAGCGTCGTCGATGTGGGTATCCGACGCGAACGCCCCGACGAAGGAGTATGCAGTGGCCGACCACAAGGACCCCGAAACCACTTCGACCGAACACGGCAGTGAGGATGCGGCACCCGACGTCGTGTCCGATCCCGCACGCTCCACGGAAGGCGAGTCGACGGAGTGGACGACCGAGGGCGGGGCTACGCCCGCGGGTCCGGCCACCGAAACCGAAAAGCCCGGCAGGAAACAGTAGGGCCGACGGCCCCGCCGAGCCGTCACTGTTCGACGACGCCGAGGCCGTCAGTGCTCGACGAGCGAGGCCATTCTCTTCGCCACGAGTTCGATCGTGCGGCGCGGCATCATCCGCGACAGCAGGTCGATCATCGTGGCGTCCTTGCCGATGCACAGGCGGAACGTGCCTTTTTCGATGGCGTTCACGATACGCAGTGCAGCCGTCGCGGACGAGGTGATCTTCGCAGCCTGTGCATCGGTGTCGCGGCCGGGAATCGACGCCCCCGAGTTCTCGGCGATGCCGGTGCGGATCGCACCGGGAAAGACCAGTGTCACCGCTACATTCGTCGTGCGGAGTTCGGCGTACAGGCCTTCGGTCAGGAGCTTGACCGCGGCTTTGCTGGCGCCGTAGACGGACTGGCCGGGAACCGGCGCGAGGCCGCCCATACTGGATACGTTGAGCACGCTGGCCTCCGGCTGCTTCAGCAGCGAGGGGAGGAAGGCCCTGCACATGTGCACGACGCCCCAGTAGTTCACATCCATCACCTTGGCCATCTCGTCGTACGACAGTTCGGCGAAGGGCACGAAGTGCTGGATGATTCCGGCGACGTTGGCGATGCCGTCCACCTGCCCGTGGGCGGCGGTGACCTCCGCGACGAGCGCTTCGACGGCGTTCCGATCCGCTACGTCCACCGTGTGCGTCGTCAGCCGGTCGCCCGCAGCGGGTGCGAGAACCCGGGTACCGTCGAGACCCTCGCTGCGGAGGTCGACCGCCGCGACGCGCGCTCCGCGGACGAGAAGTTCGAGGACGACGTCGCGTCCGATGCCGTTGCCGCCACCGGTGACGACGAATACCTTGTCGCGAATATGCATTTGCTCCCCTTCGTTTTCTCTCACGGTAGTCCGATCCCGCAGTTCCGTCAGGCTGCGCGACGCAGCCTCGAAACGGTCACTCCCTTCACGAGATCGCCGGTTCTGCTGCGAGGAACCGGCCCGGTGACCCTCCTTCCGCGGTCATACTGGGGAGCATCCACCTCGAGGGAGAGGACGACGGCATGTGCCGACTGTTCGGGATGTCCGCAGCACCGCGCCGGGTGCACGCCACTTTCTGGCTCCTCGACGCCGATGACAGTCTCGCCCAGCAGAGTCGGCGCATGCCCGACGGAACCGGCCTCGGCAGTTTCACCGACGACGACACGCCGCTGGTCGAGAAACAACCGATCGCCGCCTACGAGGACCGGCAGTTCGCCCTCGAAGCCAAGGAACGGATGTCCCGGACGTTCGTCGCCCACGTCCGGTATGCGACGACCGGTGGGACCGTCCCTGCCAACACCCATCCGTTCGAGCAGAACGGCCGACTGTTCGCGCACAACGGGGTGATCGAAGACCTTCCACTCTTGGAGACGGAACTCGGCGACTATCGAAAACTCGTGCACGGTGACACCGACTCGGAACGGTACTTCGCGCTGATCACCCGGCACATCGACGAGCACGACGGCGATGTCGGTGCCGGGATCGCCTCGGCGGTCGGATGGATGGCTGAGCACCTGAGGATTCTGTCGCTGAACTTCGTCCTCGTCAGCGCCGACGAGATGTGGGCGTTCCGGTACCCCGACACCCACGACCTACTGGTCCTGCAACGGCAGTCGGGTGGTCCGAGCGGAAACCGGCACCTCGAGCACGCAAGTGCCGCGGGGACTGTGCGAGCCCGGTCGGGCGACCTGTCGGCCGCCCGCGCGGTCGTGGTCGCTACCGAGCGGATGGACGAGGACCCGGGGTGGGAATCGCTGGCGTCGGGAGAACTCCTGCACGTCGGACCGCACCACGACGTGTCACGGACGATCATCGCCGAGCACGAACCGCGGCACCGGTTGACGCTCGCGGATCTGACGGGCCGCGCCAGGGCCGCCCAGGCGCCGAGCGCCCCCTGACCCACACCGCTCGGTGCGTCATCGCTCCCCGAATTCGGTGAGCTCGCACAGGTCCGTCAGGCGTTGCTGCTGCGGCTCACCGGCCCGAGTCGATGACTTCCTGAACGAGTCCGCCGTAGATCTCGATGAGGTCCTCGCTCCCGAGCTGGTCGGCGGGGAGCACCTCGAATGTGCGCAGTCCACCGGCGAGTCCGAGCAGAAGCGTCACGATGAGCCGCGACCGCACGAGCCCCTCCGACTGCTCGCCGATCGTCCTCGCGATCCGCGGCACGACACGCGCCACCAGCTCTCGACGGGCAACCTCCGGATCCGGCGCTTCCTGAACGAGAGACGGTGCCACCGACCAGAATTCGTAGTCTCCGGAGTCCCGTCGCTCGACGAGGGCACGCACCATGCTGCAGCCGAGCGATTCGTCCGGACGTGCGAGATCGTCGAGGCCCGGTGCGTCCGGCGCAGCGGCTCGGAACAATTCGGCCTTGCTGCCGGTCAGTTTCATCACGAGCGCCGGCGAGACGCCCGCAGCCTCGGCGACGTCCCTGATCGTCGTTCCATTGAAACCACGTGCCGCGAACAGCGTCCTGGCGTTGTCGAGGATGACCTCACGGGTGCTTCGTTCGCCGGTACCCGGTCCCGGCCGGAAATCTCCGATGCGTCCGGACGTCATGATCCGGCCGAGGTCGTTACTGGGTCCATCGGTGTGGGGCGCAGGGGCCGCTGTTTCGGAAGGAACACAGCAGCCAGGGTAGCCATGAACGTCGCGGCACCGGCGATCGCGAACATCGCGACAATAGCCCCGTGTGCGGGGAAGGATCGTCCCGCGAGTTCGACGGTGAGCCCGGTCAGCAGCGCGGCGACGACCGCACTCATACCCGACGATCCGATCGTCCGGAGCAGACTGTTGAGACCGTTGGCTGCGGCTGTCTCCGTCAGAGGGACTGCTGCCATGATCAGCGCGGGCATCGTCGCATAGGCCATGGCATTGCCGATGCTGACGAGGACTGCGCCGACGATGATCAGGAACACTGTGTCGTCGAACGCGATACGGAAGGCGTAGGCCGCCGTCATGACGAGAGTCGCGGTGACGAGGGTGGCACGTCCTCCCAACCGTGAGGTCATCCTCGCCGACAGCGGGGAGAAGATCAGCATCGCAATACCTCCCGGCACCATGCACAGCCCGGCCGCTGCCGCACTGAGCCCGAAACCGAAGCCGGTGATCTCGGGGAGTTGCAACTGCTGGGTCGTCGACAGCGTGTTCGCGTAGGCCGCGAACCCGACGAAAAACCCGGCGATGTTGGTCAGCAGCACGGGGCGATGCATGGAGATCCGGAGGTCGACCATCGGTGCGGGAAGGCGCAATTCGTGCGGTGCCCAGAGAGCCAGAACCGCAATGGCAGCGACGAGACTCGCGATGGTCTGCGGACTGGACCACCCCCAGGCCGGGCCCTTGGAGATTCCGAGCAGCAGTGCCGTCAGAGCTACGGACAGCAGGATCGCGCCGACGATGTCGAAGCGGTTCCGCGTACCGGTGGCGGAGGCGGGGACGACGAGAAGGATTCCGAGCAGGAGCAAGCACCCGCTGGCTGCCGACACCCAGAAGACCGACGCCCACCCGAAACTGTCGTACAGCACGCCCGCGGCGGGCAGTCCCAGTGCGCCACCGATGCCCATTGTCGAACTCGTCAGCGCGACCGCGCCGGCCACCTTCTCACGCGGAAGCACATCACGGAGCACGGCCATCGCCACCGGGATCAACGCGGACGAGAATCCTTGCAGAGCACGGCCGATGAGCACGGCGAGATAGCTTCCACCGATTGCGGCGATCAGGGAGCCGACCACCATCATCGACAGTGCCAGCACCATCATTCGCCGCTTGCCGTACATGTCGGCCAGCCGGGAAACGATCGGTGTCGCAACGGCACCAGTCAGCAGCGCGATAGTGACCAGCCAGGTCGCGTCTCCGCCGGAGACGTCCAGAAGCTCCGGGAAGTCCGGCAGCAACGGGATGACCAGCGTGGTCTGCAGTGCCGCAACGAGTCCCGCCAGGCTCAACAGCGTTGTGATCGTGCCGCTCGACGCCGGCTTCCTGCGCGCCTCTGTCGCCACGCCGTGCATGCGTTCTCCTTCCACCGGAGTGAACATTGTTCACCCCAGCGAGTGAACGGCGTTCACCCTCGGCTGTCAACCCCGGGCGGGCGCAGTCGGTGGGTAATGGGGTCGGCTGAACCGCGAGGATTCGACCTCCGGAGGCGATATTCAGGCGGTACGCCGCGGTCGGCGATTCGCGAGATATTCCGCAGGCATACCGGCGCCGGGCCGGACCCCGACGTCGCCGGGGTCGACGGGGCCGCACTCGTCGCAGACGATCTCCTGATGAACCGCCGCGCCGCACGTCTTGTGGCGGTAGAGAATCGGCGGCGCACCGGGGCTCGCCCACCGGTCTCCCCATTCCGTGAGCGCTACCAGTGCGGGTGCGAGATCGCGACCTTTGCCGGTCAGGACGTATTCGTACTGTTCCGGGCTCGCCGAGTACAGACGGCGTTCCATCAGACCAGCGGCGAGGAGGGTGTCGAGCCGGGATTTGAGAACATTCGGCGCGATCCCGAGGTTGTGCTGATGATCGGTGAATCGCGTGACGCCCGCGAACAACGCATCGCGAACTATGAGGAGGCTCCAGCGCTCACCGACGATTTCGAGGGCGCGAGCAATCGAACAGACCTGACTGTCGTATGTCCTGCCGAGCATGCCGAAAGTCTACTCAGGGGGATTGCATCATGATAATTCCGTGCGTAACGTTACTTGCATCACGCAAGCTCAAAGTCAGTCGGGCTCAAGCGCTCGACGCCGACGCAATCGGACGGAGCGATCATGGACAACAACCTCACACTGACCTTCTCGGTCGACCGGACCCCGGAGCAGATGTTCGCGGCAATCAACGACGTGCAGGGATGGTGGTCGGGAGAGATCGACGGTACGACCGATCGACTCGGCGCCGAATTCACCTATCGCGTGGCAGACATCCACTATTCGAAGTTCCGGATCACCGAATTGACTCCCTCGTCGAAAGTGACGTGGCTCGTTCTGGACAGCTACCTGTCGTTCGTAGACGACAAAGAGGAATGGACCGGAACCACCGTCGACTTCGATCTCTCGGAGGAGAACGGCCGGACCCAGGTGCGATTCACACACACGGGGTTGGTCCCCGAGAGCGAGTGCTACGACACGTGCGTCCGGGGATGGAGCGAGCATGTCCTGGGAGGGTTGAAGAACCTGGTGACGGCGAGCACCGACTCCTCGCGCCCGACAGCCCCCTGAACCTCCTGGGCTTCTTCGCCACCGCCGTGCAGCAAAGCGGGCATCCGCATGCCAGTCGCGAGATCGAGCGGCTTCTTTGTGGCGCGGGTCACATCATTGGAGTAACAATGTAATCATAGAAAAACCGCACGTCGATGCGTCCTAGGAGGAGCATCATGCGACATCCACACGCGCACACACACGGATTCGGCCGCCCGGGCGGGTGGCAGCAAGCTGGGATACCCGATGCCGGTGACGCAGCCGAATGGTTCACCGGCCGCCTCCCGGACGACTGGTTCACCGGACCGCTTTCGGTGGAAGTCGACCGCGAGGAGATCGTCGTCGTGGGGGAACTACCCGCACCCGACGACACTTCGACTGCCGCGCTCGACGGCCGCATCTCCCGATTCAGGGAAAGCACCCGATCCGACCGGATGCACATCGCCGACGAGGCCGAGGCCAGGTACGGCCGCAAGGTCGCCTGGGGAGTCGACATCGGCGACCGGCGCGTCCTGTTCACGCATCTGGCGGTCCCGGTGATGACGCGCCTCGCACAACCGGAACGGAAGGTGCTCGACACCCTGGTCGACGCAGGCGTCGCCCGGTCCCGGGCCGACGCACTGAAGTGGACCGTCCGGCTCGCCGGGCAGCACACCGAGGAATGGCTCACCGAGTTGCGTGAGGCGATGAAGAAGGTCGACGACCTCAGATCCGAGGGTCCTCAGGTCTGACGACCTACGCTCACGCACCGACGCGACGATCGAGATGTGCGGATTCGCCACGGCCGCCACCCGCGAACTCAACGCCATCGCCGCTCAGCGCCGCAGACTCCCGATGGTCGAACTGCCCGACTACACGCCGATCGGGCCGGACGCCCCGATCCGGCCGGCCGACGTGTTCGACGGCCGCTCACAACTGATCGTCTACAACCACATGTGGTCCGACGGCCCGGCTCCTGATCGACGGTCATCCCTCCCCTGCGAACTCCTGGTCACGGACACGGTGATACCGAATCACCGGCGTGCCTCC
>JAEZDV010000096.1 GCA_023417985.1 Actinomycetes bacterium
AAACCAGACCGGGGCGCCAACCCGGGCGAGGCCGCCCGGCGGTCACACCTCCGGCGCGAACTCCTCGAGCATTTCCGTCACCAGTGCTGCGATCGGCGAGCGTTCGCTGCGCGTCAACGTGACGTGCGCGAAAAGTGGGTGTCCCTTGAGCTTTTCGATGACCGCTGCCACCCCGTCGTGCCGCCCGACACGCAGGTTGTCGCGCTGCGCGACGTCGTGGGTGAGCACTACCCGTGAGCCCGTGCCCAGTCGCGACAGCACGGTGAGCAGAACGTTGCGTTCGAGCGACTGGGCCTCGTCCACGATGACGAACGAATCGTGCAGCGACCTGCCGCGAATGTGGGTCAAGGGAAGCACTTCCAGCATGCCCCGGCTGATGACCTCGTCCATCACCGCGGGGCTCGCGAGACCTTCGAGGGTGTCGAACACCGCTTGGCCCCACGGGTTCATCTTCTCGGCTTCGGTGCCCGGGAGGTACCCGAGTTCCTGACCACCCACCGCATACAGGGGCCGGAACACCACGACCTTGCGGTGCGACCGGCGTTCGAGGACCGCGTCGAGGCCCGCCGTCAGCGCGAGCGCAGACTTGCCGGTGCCCGCCTTGCCGCCGAGTGAGACGATGCCGATCGACTCGTCGAGGAGCAGTTCGAGTGCGATGCGCTGTTCGGCGGAGCGCCCGTGCAACCCGAACGCCTCCCGGTCACCGCGCACCAACTGGACCCGCTTGTCCGCAGTGACCCTGCCCAGAGCGCTCGACGACCCGCCCAGGAGACGAATACCCGTGTGGCACGGTACGTCCCGAGCTTCATCGAGATCTATGACACCCTCGGCGAACAACTCGTCGATCACCGTCCGGTCGACCTCGAGTTCGGTCATTCCCGTCCACCCCGACGTGACGACGTCCTGCGCCCGGTACTCGTCCGCGGTCAGTCCCACGGCGCCGGCCTTGACGCGCAGTGGGATGTCCTTGCTGACGAGGGTCACCTCGTGCCCGTCCGCCGCGAGGTTGAGGGAACATGCCAGGATCCGCGAATCGTTGGTGTCTGTGCGGAAACCTGCGGGCAGGACCGCCTGGTCGGTGTGGTTGAGCTCCACGTGCAGGGTGCCCCCGGCGTCCCCGATGGGGATGGGCTGGTCGAGGCGCCCGTACCGCTGACGCAGGTCGTCGAGCAGCCGGAGCGCTTCGCGAGCGAACCACCCCAGTTCGTGGTGGTGGCGTTTGCCCTCGAGTTCGCCGATTACCACGAGTGGCAGCACCACTTCGTGTTCGGCGAACCGCGCCACTGCCCACGGGTCGGAGAGCAACACCGAGGTGTCGAGAACGTAAGTACGCACGGAGGGTTTGTTCGCTGCGGACCCACTCGGGTGTGCGGAACGGGGGGAGACGGACCGTGTTGCGTTCACGTGAGGCTCCTCGGTCTGCGCGGCACCGCACAGACGTCGTTCGGTGGGCCGGTAGTCCCTGGTGTCGTCACGACCACGAGAGCCTGGTGCCGGCCCCCTCGCTCGGACTGTGCAAGCCACACGATTCAGGGACCTCCCGCGTACCCGGCACCTGCGCCGACTACACCCCCGACGCTAAACCCGACACGCCCCCTTCGCCGGGTAGCGAAGGGGGCGTGTCGATGAAATCTGCGTAAACGCAGGTCCGGATCAGACGATCTTCCAGTCCTCGAGGCCCTCGTACAGCGGCAGCTCCTGCGCGAGCGCGCTCACACGCTTGCGGAGCGCGTCCTTGTCGGCGTCGCCGACGAGCGTCTGCGCGATGATGTCGGCGACCTCGGTGAACTGCGTGTCACCGAATCCGCGCGTGGCGAGAGCAGGCGTGCCGATACGCAGGCCGGACGTCACCATCGGGGGACGCGGGTCGAAGGGCACGGCGTTCCGGTTGACGGTGATGCCGACCTCGTGCAGCAGGTCTTCGCCCTGCTGACCGTCGATCTGCGAGTTCCGCAGGTCCACGAGCACCAGGTGCACGTCGGTGCCACCGGTGAGCACGGAGATGCCCTTGCCGGCCACGTCGGGCTGCGACAGGCGGTCGGCGAGGATCCGAGCACCGGACAGGGTGCGCTGCTGGCGGTCCTTGAACTCGTCGCTCGCGGCGATCTTCAGCGACACGGCCTTCGCGGCGATCGCGTGCATGAGCGGTCCGCCCTGCTGACCGGGGAACACCGCGGAGTTGAGCTTCTTGGCCCACTCCTTCTTGGCGAGGATCAGACCCGAGCGCGGACCGCCGAGGGTCTTGTGGACGGTCGTGGACACGACGTCCGCGTACGGCACGGGCGACGGGTGCAGTCCGGCCGCGACCAGGCCCGCGAAGTGCGCCATGTCGACCCACAGGTAGGCACCGACCTCGTCGGCGATGGCGCGGAAGGCAGCGAAGTCCTCGTGCCGCGGGTAGGCGGACCAGCCGGCGACGATGACCTTCGGCTTCTCGCGGACCGCGATCTCACGGACCTCGTCCATGTCGATGCGGTGATCTTCCTTGCTGACGCCGTAGGACGCGACGTCGTACAGCTTGCCGGAGAAGTTCAGCTTCATGCCGTGCGTGAGGTGCCCGCCGTGCGCGAGGTCGAGGCCGAGGAGCTTCTCACCGGGCGTCATCAGCGCCATGAGTACCGCGGCGTTGGCCTGGGCACCGGAGTGGGGCTGCACGTTGGCGAACTCCGCGCCGAAGAGTTCCTTCGCGCGGTTCCGCGCGAGGTCCTCGATGATGTCGACGTTCTCGCAGCCGCCGTAGTAGCGGCGGCCCGGGTAACCCTCGGCGTACTTGTTGGTCAGGACACTGCCCTGAGCCTGGAGGACTGCGCGCGGCACGAAGTTCTCCGACGCGATCATCTCCAGGGTGTCGCGCTGGCGCGACAACTCCCCTGCCATGGCCTCGGCGACTTCGGGATCGAGGTCGGCGAGTGCGGCGGTGTTGACATCGGTGCCGGGCACAGCGGTCATCGAGAATTCTCCAAGCGAAGGGCGGCGGGATACGTACTCCAGTCTACGAACCCTGTCGACCGCGCGGGACGGCGGACCCCTGACGAGATGCAGGTCACCGCAGACTGCTGGGCACGAGGGGCTCGTCGAGAAGTCTCCCGAACCGCTCGACGCGTTCGACGCCGGCGGGCACGCGGTCGAGCCACCCGCCGAGCAGGCGGTATCCCTCGACGTAGGTGCTGGTGTAGGCGCGCCACAGCGGAGAGGACAGGAAACGCAGCATCTGCCGAGCGCGCTCGGGGCTCACCAGCGACCAGCGCTCGAGGAATCCGGCGACCTCGTCGATGTCGCGGCCCCGATCGTGCAGGAGAAGCGCAGCATCCTGCCGTACGGACAGCAGACCGGCGGACGCCTCACTCAGTTGCTCGGCGAGTTCGCCGTCGAAGCGCAGCCCGAGATCGGCGTAGATGTCCTGCGCCCACCGGCCCCATCCCGGGCCGACGATCGCGCTCAGTGCGAGATCGGCGAGTCCTTCCGCCATGAGGCACTGCGGGGTGTTGACGATAAACAGCGTCTGTTCGTTCTGGCCGGCCGCCACGAGCCCGGCCTCTTTGCGGCAGTGCTCGGTGTGGTGGCCCGGGTAGCTCTCGTGGGCGATCAGGTTCGGCAGGTGCGCCATGTGCTGCTCGATGTCGGAGTTGATCGCCACTCGCGACCGGTAGTCGCCGAGGTAGTAGTTGAACCCCGCCCAAGGCTTGTCACCCACGACCTCGTACTCGACGCGTTCGGTGTCGGGAAGCGGATAGACCGCGCGCACCTTCTCGCGCAGCGCTCCCGAGAAAGCCTCGACACATTCCGCGAGCCGGTCCGCGGGAATCACTTCGGATTTACGGTGCGCCTGAATCCGGTCGGCCAGCGATCCGGGCCCGCTCAGGAGCGCGTCGAGACGGCGGTGCGCGTCGAGGTAGTCGTCTTCGTTGCCGGGCGCGATGCGCACGTCGAAGTAGGCTTCGACTTCGTCGACGAATCCGATGTCCTCACCTGCGAACTTGCGTGCGGAGCACTCCATCGCCCGTAGGTGTACATCGAGGAAACGTGTGCGCTCCCCGGACAGCGACGCCGACGGAAGTTCCTCACGCAGACGACGTGCCGTGTGGGATAGGTCACGAGGTTCGGGCCTGGGGGCGTTCTCGATTCGTCGGCGCAGTTCCGGATCTCCGGTGTAGGCGTCGACGAAGCCCTCCTCGAGACGGTCGAAAGACAGCCCGAGAAGCAGGTATTCGGTGACGAAGTCGTCGGCTCGCATAACGGGACACCCTAGTCCTCGGGCGCACCCGTTTGGGTGCCCCACACCGCATCCCGGGGACCCCGGCGAGGCATCGCGCTGTGTCTGCGAGCACAATTCGTTCCATGGACATGCATCGCCGCCCCCTCCCCGTGGGACGTGCCGACGAATCGCCCGTGGTCGAGGGACGGTGCCGATGGCGCGTCTGAGCGAACCCAGCCCCTACATCGAGTTCGACCGGAAGCAGTGGCGCACCCTGCGGAAGTCGACGCCGCTCGTGCTCACCGAGGACGAACTGGTCGGTCTCAGGGGGCTCGGCGAGCAGATCGACCTCGCCGAGGTCGCTGAGGTGTATCTGCCGCTCGCGCGACTGATCCACCTCCAGGTGGCCGCGCGACAGCGTTTGTTCGCCGCGACCGCCACATTCCTCGGCGAGAAGCACCCGGACCAGCAGGTGCCGTTCGTGATCGGCGTCGCGGGCTCGGTCGCGGTCGGAAAGTCCACCACGGCTCGTGTGCTGCAGGCCCTCCTCGCGCGGTGGGAGCACCATCCGCGGGTGGACCTGGTGACCACCGACGGGTTCCTCTACCCGTCGAAGGAACTCATGCGACGAAACATCATGCATCGCAAAGGGTTCCCCGAAAGTTACGACAGGCGGAAGCTGCTCCGCTTCGTCACGGAGGTCAAGTCGGGAGCCGAAGAGGTCACGGCGCCGATCTATTCGCACACCTCGTACGACATCATTCCGGGCCAGTACCACATCGTGCGGCAGCCGGACATCCTCATCATCGAGGGTCTCAACGTGCTCCAGACCGGACCGCGACTGATGGTTTCGGACCTCTTCGATTTCTCGATCTACGTCGACGCCCGTATCGAAGACATCGAACAGTGGTACGTGGAGCGCTTTCTCGCGCTCCGGAAGACGTCGTTCGCCGATCCGAAAGCGCACTTCCACCACTACTCGAACTTCAACGACCGCGACGCGATCAGCGCCGCGAAGGAGATCTGGCACTCGATCAACCTGCCGAACCTGGTGGAGAACATTCTGCCCACCCGCCCGCGCGCGACTCTCGTGCTGCGCAAGGATTCCGACCACTCGATCAACCGGTTGCGGCTCCGGAAGTTGTGAGGGCCCGCTCGCGAAGGGTCAGATCCCGAAGCGGCGGTGCCGTGCCGCGTAGTCGCGCAGTGCACGGAGGAAGTCGACGCGCCGGAACTCCGGCCAGTACGCCTCGGTGAACCAGATCTCCGAGTAGGCGCTCTGCCACAAGAGGAAGCCCGACAGCCTCTGCTCCCCCGAGGTCCGGATGACGAGATCGGGGTCGGGCTGCCCGGAGGTATAGAGGTGATCGTCGACGGCCTCGACGGTCACCGATTCGATGAGGTCCGTACCGGTGAGGCCCTCGGCGTTCTTCGCGCGCAGCAACGACTGGACCGCGTCCACGATCTCCTGCCGGCCCCCGTACCCGACAGCCACGTTGACGTGGGTCCCGGTGCGTCCGGCGGTACTCGCGGCCGCGTCACGCAACCGCTTCGCATGATCCTCGGGCAGCAGATCGGGTGCGCCGACGATCTTCACACTCCAGTTCTGGCCCGGCGCCGAGATCTCCTCGACGACGTCGGCGATGATCTCGAGCAGGACGTCGAGTTCTTCGGGTGCACGGCTCAGGTTCTCGGTCGAGAGCAGGTAGATCGTCGCGGTGTCGATCCCGGCGGCGTCGCACCAGCTGAGCAGTTCGGCGATCTTCTTCGCACCCTCGCGATGCCCGTGACTGACGTCGGTGAACCCGTTCTCACGAGCCCAGCGACGGTTGCCGTCGCACATCACCGCGACATGGCACGGGCGCTGGGCGCCCTCGAGTTGCCTGAGCAACCGGCGCTCGTAGAGTCGGTACAACACGCCTCGAGCGCTCACCCCGTCATCACCACGTGGGTCACATTACGCCCACCCGTAAGGCGGTCGCGGCGGTGGTCACACTGCCGTCCCGTGGCGGCCCGAGCGGGGTATCGTGTCGTCGCACCCGACCTACGGAAGCGTAGGTTACCTCCGAGTACAGAAGGTGGGGCGTGTTCATGACGGCTTTCGGTATCGAGGAACTGCCGGTCAAACCCCGCATGCGCGGGTGGATCCACCTGTGGGCGTTCGGCGTCTCGGTCGCGGCAGGCGCTGCGCTCGTGCTCGCCGCTGTGTTCTTCGCCGATCGCCCCGGCGCCGGGTGGCCCACCGCGATCTACAGCCTGACGGTCTGCGGCGTCTTCGGAGTCAGCGCGCTCTACCACCGGGTCCACTGGACGAATCCCCGCGCCCGTATGTGGATGAAGCGCGCCGACCACTCCATGATCTTCGTCTTCATCGCCGGGAGTTACACACCCTTCGCCGTGCTGGCACTTCCGCCCGCCACGGGCAGGACTCTTCTGAGCGTCGTGTGGGCAGGGGCACTCGCGGGGGTGGCGCTGAAGATGCTCTGGCCGACCGCACCCCGCTGGGTCGGCGTTCCCCTCTACCTGCTCCTCGGATGGGCCATCGTGCCCGTCGCCGGGGATCTCGTCGCCGAAGCGGGGATAGCTCCGATGCTGCTTCTGCTGGCAGGCGGGCTGCTCTACAGCGCCGGCGCCATCCTGTACGCCACCAAGTGGCCGGACCCGTGGCCCTCGACATTCGGTTATCACGAGTTCTTCCATGCCGCGACGGTGCTCGCCGCACTGTGCCACGCGGTCGCCGTCTGGCTCGTCGTGTTCGGCTGAACGGCTCACCGAACATCAAGTGCCACATCTCACATCATCTGCCCCACCGGTCACGGATTTGTACACTCGCCAACGATGTCTATGCCGAATCTGCCGACCCAGAGCCTGGCCTTCGAACTGACCGAGACGAGCCGGGAGTGGCTCATCGAGCGTCCACTGGCGATTGCCGGCTACGTCTTCGCGGCGATCGTCCTGCGGTTCGTGCTGCACCGCCTCATCGACCGGATGACCAAGCCGCGGGACCCCTCCAAGGGGCCCCGGCGCTCCATCCTCAAGCCGCTTCAGCAGCGCACCGGCAAGACTCTCGGCGACCCGTATGCGCGTGAACGCCGCGCGCAGCGTGCGCAGACGATCGGATCGGTCTTCAAATCCGGCGTGTCGATCATCGTGCTGGTCTGGGCGGTGTTGCAGACACTCGACAGCCTCGGATTCAATGTCGCCCCGTTCATCGCGTCGGCGGGCATTGCCGGTGTCGCGCTCGGTTTCGGCGCTCAGAATCTCGTCCGCGACTTCATCTCGGGAATGTTCATGCTTCTCGAAGACCAGTACGGCGTGGGTGACGTGGTGGACGTCGGCGACGCCGTGGGCACCGTGGAGTCGGTGGGCCTGCGGGTGACCACCATCCGCGACATCGACGGGACCCTGTGGTTCTGCCGCAACGGCGAAATCCTCAGGGTCGGCAACATGAGCCAGGGGCATGCGGTCGCCGTCGTCGACATTCCGATCGCGACGACAGCCAACGTGCACCGAGCCTGCCAGGTGGCGCTGCGGGCCGTCCTCGACCGCGTGGAAGGCGACGACATCGCGCCCGACGTGCTCGACAAGCCCGAGTTGCTCGGCGTCAATTCCGTGAGCGCCGGTGCGGTGACCCTGCGCCTGACGGTGCGCGTGCGAGCAGGCAAACAGTGGGGCGTGCGTCGTTCGCTCACCCGTGCCGTACTCGAGGCGTTCGAGCAGGACGACATCGATTCGCCGTCGGTGTTCCTCGCTCCCGCAACCTCCTGACCGGCGACGCGCGGGTG